>NZ_JAAXKY010000086.1 GCF_012911925.1 Pseudonocardia xinjiangensis
GCCGTGGTCGGGGCGGGCGCGGTGGTCTCACCGAACGCGGAGGTCCCGCCGCGCCGGATGGCGCTGGGCGTCCCGGCGCGCGTGCGCGAGGGCCACGAGGTGCCCGAGGGCTACTTCGACCATGCCGTGCAGAGCTACATCCAGCGCGGCAAGCGGTTCCGCGCCGAACTGCGGAGGATCTGATGGCCAAGCCGCTCGAGGAGGTCGTGGAGGCCGGCTGGGCGCGGGCGCTGGCCCCGGTGGCTCCGGTTGTGGCCGACATGGGGGAGTTCCTGCGCGCCGAGCTGGCCGCGGGGCGCCGCTACCTGCCGGCCGGGCCGAACGTGCTGCGCGCGTTCACCCAGCCGTTCGACGAGGTGCGGGTGCTGATCGTCGGCCAGGACCCGTACCCGACGCCGGGACACGCGATCGGGCTGTCGTTCTCCGTGGCGCCGCAGACCCGTCCCGTTCCCCGCTCGCTGGCCAACATCTTCCGCGAGTACAGCGAGGACCTCGGGTACCCCACCCCGTCCACCGGCGATCTCACGCCGTGGGCCGACCAGGGTGTGCTGCTGCTCAACAGGGTGCTCACGGTGGAGCCGGGCAACCCGGGCTCGCACCGCGACAAGGGCTGGGAGAAGGTCACCGAGCAGGCGATCCGGGCCCTCGTCGACCGGGACGGCGAACCGCTCGTCGCGATCCTCTGGGGCCGGGACGCGCGCAACCTGGTGCCGCTGCTCGTGGACGTGCCGTGCGTCGAGTCGGCCCACCCCAGCCCGATGTCCGCCGACCGCGGGTTCTTCGGGTCCCGCCCGTTCAGCCGGGCGAACGCCCTGCTCGAGGAGCTGGGCGGGGAGCCGGTCGACTGGAAGCTGCCCTGATCCGGACGACCGCCGTCAGGAGGCCGGCGCCGGCCGGGTGGCGACCTGGAGCGCGGTGAGGGCGTTGATCAGCACGGCGTCGCCGACGGGCAGGTCGTCCGCGGGGGTGGCCAGCCGCAGGTCGGGGAAGCGCGTGATCAGGGAGCTCAGTGCGATGCGGGCCTCGAGCCGGGCGAGCGGCGCGCCGAGGCAGTGGTGGATGCCGTGCCCGAACGCCAGGTGCGGGGTGGGCGTGCGGGTGACGTCGAGGACGTCGGCGCCCGGCAGGTGCGACGTGTCGCGGTTGGCGGCCAGCAGCCCGGTGAGCACGACGTCTCCTGCGGAGATCGTGACGCCGCCGAGCTCGAACGTCTCGGTGGCGACGCGCTGCGTGGCGATCTGCAACGGGCCGTCGAACCGCAGCAGCTCCTCGACGGCAGCGGGGATCCGGGCAGGCTCCGCACGCAGCACCGCCAGCTGCTCGGGGTGGGTGAGCAGGGCGAACGTGGCGTTGGCGATGAAGTTGACGGTGGTCTCGTGGCCCGCGACCAGCAGCAGGATCACCAGCGACGTGAGCTCGTCCTCGGAGAGCTGGTCGCTGCCGTCACGGACGGCGATCACGGCCGAGAGCAGGTCGTCGGCGGGTTGTGCGCGTTTGGTCGCGATCAGCTCGCGCACGTACCCGACCAGGTCGGTGGCCGCTTCGGCGAAGACCTCGAAGCCGACGACGGCCGGGTCGATGATCTGTGCCGACCAGGTGCGGAAGTCGGCCCGGCGCTCCTCCGGGATGCCGAGCAGGTCGCAGATCACCGTCATCGGCAACGGGTAGGCGAACGTGGTGACGAGATCGGCCGACTCGACGTCGACGAGCGCGTCCAGCAGTCCGTCGACCACCTGTTGGATGCGTGGGGCCAGCAGGTCGATGCGGCGCATCGTGAACGCCCCCGACACGAGCTTCCGGAGCCGGGTGTGGTTGGGCGGGTCACTGCTCAGCATCTCCGTGCGGGTGGCGGCGAGCAGCGCCGGATCGAGCCGGTGGCCGAAGATGTTGGCGCCCCCGCCGCCCTTGACCAGCCGGGGGTCGGTCAGGCTGGCGCGCGCTTCGTCGTAGCCGGTGATCAGCCAGGTCGACCGCGAGCGGGTCCGGTGCATGAGGTGCACGGGACCACGGTCGTTCAGAACGGTGTACGCGCTGTGGCGCTTCCCGTGGGTGGCCGACCGGAACGGGTCGGGGGCGAGGGTCATCACGATCTCCTGGAGCCGTATGGGACGTCGGGAGACCTGATCTCGGAACCCCCGGCCGAGATACTGACACGATCATGAAGCGGGGCAGCTCACACCGCGAGCGCGGTCACATGCTGGTCCGGAACGGCAGAACGCCGCCGTCCGCTGGTGCGGAGGGCGGCGTTCTGCGGAAAGCTGGTTGTGGTCGGCCGCTCAGGCGCGAGCGACCTTGCCCGCCTTCAGGCAGGACGTGCACACGTTGAGGCGCTGGCGGTTGCCACCACCCAGGCGGGCACGGACGGTCTGGATGTTCGGGTTCCAGCGGCGGTGGGTGCGGCGGTGCGAGTGCGAGACGGACATGCCGAAGCCCGGACCCTTGCCGCAGACGTCGCAGACGGCAGCCACGTCGGACACTCCTCGGGTAGACGATAGGGGGAAGCCGGGTTCACCCCGGTCGCAATGAGCGAGAGTACCCGCGCCACCGGACGGGGTGCACACCACCCGGTCGCTACCCTGTTCCGGGTGCCCCCCATCCTCGACTCCGCCCTGCTCACCGGATGGACGCGGGCCGCCACGCAGGCGCTCGAACGGCACCGCGCCGAGATCGACCGCATCAACGTCTTCCCGGTGCCCGACGGCGACACCGGCACGAACCTGCTGCTGACGATGCGCGCCGCCACGGAGGCGGTGCTCCGGGTGCTGCGGGACAACGCGGACGGCCCGGCCCGGGGGGCGGCTGTGGTGGCCGGGGCTCTCGCGCGGGGCGCACTCGTGGGGGCGAGGGGCAACTCCGGGGTGATCCTGTCCCAGGTGCTGCGCGGTGTGGCCGACGCGGTGGCGGCGGTCGTGGGTCCCACGCCGGCCGGTGCCGTACTGGCCGACGCGCTCGGCCGGGCGCACCGGCTCGCCACGGCGGCCGTCACCCGGCCACGGGAGGGCACCGTGCTGTCGGTGCTCGGGGCGGCGGCGCGCGCCGCGGCAGCCGCGGGCTCCGACCGGCTCGACGACGTGGCGTGCGCCGCGGCCGAGGCGGCGGCGGGCGCGGTGCAGGCCACCACGGGGCAGCTGCCCGAGCTGGCCAGGGCGGGCGTCGTCGACGCGGGTGGGCTCGGTCTCTACCTCGTGCTCGACGCGCTGGCGGGGCTGGTGAGCGGGCGGACCGGCACGGCCCGGCTCCCGGCCACGGGCGCGCCCGCCCGGCAGCCCGCACGCGGGCGGGACGTCCTCGTCGCGGAGCGGGAGGGCGGGTCGCCCGGTTACGACTACGAGGTGATGTACCTGCTCGAGAGCCCCGCCGACGAGCGGATGGGCGCGCTGCGCGGCGAGCTCGACGCGCTGGGGGACTGCGTCTCCGTCGTCGGCGACGGGGACGGCCTGTGGAACGTCCACGTGCACTGCTCCGACGTGGGGGCGGCCATCGAGGCGGGGCTCGCCGTGGGCAGGCCGCACCGGATCACGGTGATCCGGTTCGCCGACCAGGTCCGGGACGCCCTCACGGCCGGGGCCGGCGAGACCGGGCGGTTCGTCCGCGACCGTGCCGTGCTGATGGTCGTCGCCGGTGCGGAGCTCGCGGAGCTGGCCCGGTCGGCGGGCGCCGCCGTGCTGGAACGGCCGCGTGACCGTGAGGTGGAGGCGTGCGACCTGGTGGCCGCGCTGGCCGGCACGCGGGCCCGGCACGTCGTGCTGCTTCCCGGTGACGGGGAGCTCACCGCCGTGGCCGAGCAGGCCGCGGCGGTGGCCCGGCGCGAGGGGCAGGAGGTGCTCGTAGTGCCCACGGCGTCGGTGCTGCAGGGGCTCGCGGCGCTCGCCGTGCACGACCCGCAGCGGCGCGCGGGCGACGACGTCGTCGCGATGGCCGAGGCCGCGGCGGGCACCCGCACCGGTGGCCTGGTGGTGGCCGAGTCCGAGGCGCTCACCTGGGTGGGGCCGTGCGAGCCCGGCGACGTCCTCGGCATCAGCGACGGCGAGGTCGTCGTGATCGCCCCGGATCTTGCTGTCGGTGGGTTGTGGTTGGCTCACCGCATGCTCACCGCTGGTGGCGAGCTCGTCACCGTCCTGCTGGGGGAGGGCGCCGACGACGCACTCGCCGACGGGCTCGCGGCCGACCTGCGCCGCACCCATCCCGAGGTCGACGTCGTCGTGCACCGCGGCGGGCAGACCGGCTTCGCGATCGTGCTGGGGGTGGAGTGAGCGACGTCGACATGCTGAGCCCGCTCCTGCCGCTGGTCGGCAAGCGGGCGGCCGAGCTGCTCGCAGCCCAGCTCGAGATCCACACCGTCGGCGACCTGGTGCGCCACTACCCCCGCCGCTACGTCGACCGGGGCAAGCTCACCGACATCGCCGGGCTGGAGATCGGGGAGCACGCCACCCTGGTCGCGCAGGTGGAGAAGACCACGCTGCGCGACATGCGCGCCCGCCGGGGCAAGCTGCTGAGCGTCGTCATCCGCGACGAGAAGGGCGCCACCCTCGACTGCACGTTCTTCAACGGCCACAAGGTGCAGCACGTCATCCACCCCGGGGTGCGTGCGGTGTTCTCGGGCAAGGTCGGGGTGTTCAACAAGAAGCTGCAGCTCACCCACCCGCAGTTCGAGCCGCTCGACGAGGCCGACGAGATCCGCCCCTTCCTGTCGGTCTACCCGGCCACCGGCAAGATCAACTCGCAGGAGATCGCCCGCTGCGTGCGCCAGGTGCTCGACCTGCTCGACGACCCCACCGACCCGCTGCCCGCCTCGCTGCGGCAGCGCGAGGGCCTGGCCGAGCTGGGCCGGGCCCTGCGGCGCATCCACGTGCCCGAGTCCGAGGCCGACTTCCACGCCGCCCGCAACCGCCTGGTCTGGGACGAGGCGATGGGCGTCCAGCTCGCGCTGGCCCTGCGCAGGCAGGCCACCGTCTCGCGGCCGGCCGCCGCGTGCCCGCCGAAGCCCGGTGGCCTGCTCGACGCCTTCGACGCCGCGCTGCCCTTCACGCTCACCGCGGGCCAGCACGCCGTCGGCGCGGAGATCGCCGCCGACCTCGCGCGTGAGCACCCGATGAACCGCCTCGTGCAGGGCGACGTCGGGGCGGGCAAGACGGTGATCGCGCTGCGGGCGATGCTGCAGGTCGTCGACGGTGGCCGGCAGGCGGCCCTGCTGGCGCCCACCGAGGTGCTCGCCGCCCAGCACGCCCGGTCGTTGCGCACGCTGCTGGGCCCGCTCGGGCGCTCCGGCGAGCTCGGCGGGGCCGACCAGGCCACCGCCGTCACGCTGCTCACCGGATCGCTGGGCACGAAGGCCCGCCGTCAGGCGCTGCTCGACGCGCAGTCCGGAGCGGCCGGGATCGTCGTCGGCACCCACGCGCTGATCCAGGACCACGTCGGGTTCGCCGACCTCGGCCTGGTGGTGGTCGACGAGCAGCACCGCTTCGGCGTCGAGCAGCGCGACGCACTGCGCGGGCGCGGCGAGCTCGCGCCCCACATGCTGGTCATGACGGCCACGCCGATCCCCCGCACCGTCGCGATGACGGTGTACGGCGACCTGGAGGTCTCCGCGCTGCGTGAGCTGCCCGGCGGCCGCTCGCCCATCGCCACCACCGTGGTCCCGCTGGCGGAGAAGCCCACGTGGCTGCAGCGGGTCTGGCGGCGCGTGCACGAGGAGGTCGCGGCGGGCCACCAGGTCTACATCGTGTGCCCGCGGGTCGGGGGCGACAACGGGAAGGGCGATCCCGACGCCGACCTGGTGGATCTCGACGATCCCGACGAGGGCGCCGACTCCGACGACGGCGCCGCCCGCCGTCCCCCGCTCGCGGTGCTGGAGGTGGCGCCCCGGCTGGAGGAGGGAGCGCTGCACGGGCTGCGGATCGGGATCCTGCACGGCAAGCTCCCGCCCGACGAGAAGGACACCGTGATGCGGGCCTTCGAGCGCGGCGAGCTCGACGTCCTGGTCGCCACCACCGTCATCGAGGTGGGCGTCGACGTCCCCAACGCCACCGGCATGGTCATCCTCGACGCCGACCGCTTCGGTCTCTCCCAGCTCCACCAGCTCCGCGGTCGGGTGGGCCGGGGCTCCGCGGCCGGCGTCTGCCTCCTCGTCACCGAGGCGCCGGAGGCGAGCACGGCGCGGGAACGGCTCGACGCGATCGCCGGCACCACCGACGGCTTCGAGCTCGCCCGGCTCGACCTCGAACTGCGCCGGGAAGGCGACGTGCTGGGCGCCCTGCAGTCCGGGCGCCGTTCCGGGCTGCGGCTGCTGTCGCTGCTGCGCCACGAGGAGATCATCGCCAAGGCGCGGGTCTACGCGGCCGACATCGTGGCCGAGGACCCTGGCCTGCGCGGCCGTCCCGGGCTCGCCGCACTCGTCGGCGAGACCGTGGGCGACGAGGAGCGCGCGGCCTACCTCGACAAGGTCTGACGCCGGCGCGTCAGGCGGGGAGCGCACCCCGGGCGGCGGCGTCGAGAGCGGCCCCGGCCGACACCGGCAGGTGGATCACCCCGGCGCGGTCGAGCTTGCCGAGCTCCGCGCGGGCACGGGCGTACGCGGCGAGGCGCTCCGGGTCGCTGTCGGAGTCGCGGGCCGTGGTGAGCAGCTTGATCACGCGCTCCACCGTGCCGCGCTCGGCGGCGGACAGCCCGGAGAGGCGGATGCGCTGGGCTGCCTCGCGGGCGGCCTGCCACGCGCGCTCGGCGCGGTCGACGGCGGCGACGAATGCGGCGGCGTGCTGCGGCGGCGGGAACCGGTCGGTGTCGAGGGCCTGCGCCTCGGCGAACGCGTCGACGAACCGCGCGGTGCTGGGCACGGACACGTCGGCGAGAGCGGGGAGGCGCAGCACCTCCATGGGATCGCACTCGAAGGCGGCGTACTGGCTGCGCAGGCCGTGGAACCGCGCGCGGGCCTGTCCCCAGACCACGTCGTGCCGTGGCGCCGGACGCACCGGCTGCGGGGCGGGGGCCGCGCTGTGGCGCCGGAGCGCCGCGTGGCGGCGGTTGCGGTGCACGGCCACGAACGCGAGCGTGCCCGCCACCAGCATCGGTGCCGAGCCGGCCACGATCGCCACGCCGAGCAGGACGAGGCTGATGATCGCCATCGTCATCACCAGCGCGCCGGCTCCGCCTGCCACCACCGGTACGGCGATCAGGAACAGCCACGGCGACCGCAAGTGCGGCCCGCGCCGGCCGTGGCCCGACCCGTGCCTCCGGCGGCCGCGCCGCGTCTCGGCCGCCTCCCGCAGGCGGCGCCCCTCCGCGAAAGCGGCGGACTGCCCCGGCCGGACTCGTGGCATCACGTCGCACCCTTCGTCGTCACGAAGCCGGCCGGTGAACGAGGCCGGGACGGCGGCCCGGCCGGCCCGTGGGCCGAACGTGTCGCACCTCTCCATTCGTACCGAAGCGCGGTGTGCTTCGCAGGGTCCGATCGAGTGCCCGCAGGTACCGTTCGCCTTCCACGCTGATCAGCAGGGAGGGTTGCCGTGTTCCGCAAGGTGCTCGTCGCGAACCGGGGAGAGATCGCCATCAGGGCGTTCCGCGCAGCCTACGAGCTCGGCGTCTCGACCGTCGCGATCTTCCCCTACGAGGACCGCAACTCGCTACACCGCGCGAAGGCCGACGAGTCGTACCAGATCGGGGACCCGGGCCATCCCGTCCGGGCCTACCTGTCGGTCGCCGAGGTGATCGCCGCCGCGCGGCGCGCGGGTGCCGACGCGATCTACCCCGGCTACGGCTTCCTGTCGGAGAACCCCGACCTCGCCGAGGCGTGCGAGCAGGCAGGCATCACGTTCGTCGGGCCACCGCCGCGCGTGCTGCACCTGACGGGAAACAAGGCCCGCGCCATCGCCGCCGCCCGGGAGGCGGGCGTGGCGGTGCTCGACTCGTCCGAGCCGTCCGACGACGTCGACACGCTGCTCGCCGCGGCCGACGACGTCGGGTTCCCGATCTTCGTCAAGGCCGTGGCGGGCGGCGGCGGCCGCGGGATGCGGCGCGTCACCGAGCCCGGCGACCTGCGCGAGTCGATCGAGGCCGCGATGCGGGAGGCCGAGTCGGCGTTCGGGGACGCCACGGTGTTCCTCGAGCAGGCGGTGGTGAATCCGCGCCACATCGAGGTGCAGATCCTCGCCGACGCCACGGGCGAGGTCGTGCACCTCTACGAGCGCGACTGTTCGGTGCAGCGCCGCCACCAGAAGGTCATCGAGATCGCGCCGGCACCCAACCTCGACCCGGAGCTGCGCGACCGGATCTGCGCCGACGCCGTGGCGTTCGCCCGCCACATCGGCTACGTCAACGCCGGCACCGTCGAGTTCCTGCTCGACGAGCGGGGCCACCACGTCTTCATCGAGATGAACCCGCGCATCCAGGTCGAGCACACGGTCACCGAGGAGGTCACCGACCGCGACCTGGTGATCGCGCAGCTGCGCATCGCGTCGGGGGAGACGCTCGCGGACCTGCAGATGGCCCAGGAGGACATCGTCCTGCGCGGAGCGGCGCTCCAGTGCCGGATCACCACCGAGGACCCCTCCAACGGCTTCCGCCCGGACACGGGGGTGATCGGCGCCTACCGCTCGCCGGGCGGCGCCGGGGTGCGCCTGGACGGCGGCACCACGCACGTGGGCGCCGAGGTCAGCGCCCACTTCGACTCGATGCTGGTGAAGCTCACCTGCCGCGGCCGCACGTTCCGCACCGCCGTGCGCCGGGCGAAGCGTGCGGTCGCGGAGTTCCGCATCCGGGGCGTCTCCACGAACATCCCGTTCCTCGCGGCGGTCCTCAACGACCCGGACTTCCAGGCGGGACGGGTCACCACGAGCTTCATCGAGGAGCGCCCCGAGCTGCTCACGGCCCGCCAGCCCGCCGACCGGGGCACCCGGCTGCTCACCTACCTCGCCGAGACCACGGTCAACCGGCCCAACGGGTCGCGGCCCAAGGGCGTCGAGCCGGTGGACAAGCTGCCGGCCTGCGACCTGGACGCGCCGGCCCCCGACGGGTCGCGGCAGCAGCTGCTGGAGCTGGGCCCGGAAGGGTTCGCGGCGCGGCTGCGCGCGCAGCGGGCCGTGGCCGTCACCGACACGACGTTCCGCGACGCCCACCAGTCGCTGCTCGCCACGCGCGTCCGCAGCCGTGACCTGCTGGCCGTCGCCCCGTACGTGGCCCGGACCACGCCGGAGCTGTTCAGCGTGGAGTGCTGGGGCGGGGCCACCTACGACGTGGCGCTGCGGTTCCTCGCCGAGGACCCCTGGGAGCGGCTGGCGGCGATCCGGGCGGCCGTGCCCAACATCTGCACGCAGATGCTGCTGCGCGGGCGCAACACCGTGGGCTACACGCCCTACCCGGTCGAGGTGACCGACGCCTTCGTCGACGAGGCGGCGCGCACCGGTATGGACATCTTCCGGATCTTCGACGCGCTCAACGACGTCGAGCAGATGCGCCCGGCGATCGAGGCCGTCCGCGCCACCGGCACGGCGGTGGCCGAGGTGGCGCTCTGCTACACGGCCGACCTCTCCGACCCGGCGGAGAAGCTGTACACGCTGGACTACTACCTGCGCCTGGCCGAGCAGGCCGTCGAGGCCGGCGCGCACGTGCTCTCCATCAAGGACATGGCCGGGCTGCTGCGCCCGCCGGCCGCGCGCACCCTGGTGACGGCGCTGCGGAGCCGGTTCGACCTGCCCGTCCACCTGCACACCCACGACACCGCAGGCGGCCAGCTCGCGACGCTGGTGGCGGCGATCGAGGCCGGGGTGGACGCCGTGGACGCGGCGGTGGCGAGCATGGCCGGCACGACGAGCCAGCCCTCGCTCTCGGCGCTCGTGGCCGCCACCGACCACACCGACCGCGCCACCGGCCTCTCGCTCACCGCGGTGGGCGACCTCGAGCCGTACTGGGAGGCGGTGCGCAAGGTCTACGCGCCGTTCGAGGCGGCGCTCCCGTCGCCCACCGGGCGCGTCTACCACCACGAGATCCCCGGCGGGCAGCTGTCGAACCTGCGCCAGCAGGCGATCGCGCTGGGGCTCGGCGACCGGTTCGAGCTCATCGAGGACTGCTACGCCGCGGCCGACCGGATGCTCGGGCGGCTGGTCAAGGTGACGCCGTCGTCCAAGGTGGTGGGGGACCTCGCGCTGCACCTCGTCGGAGCCGGGGTGACGCCGAAGGACTTCGAGGCCGAGCCGGGGGAGTTCGACGTGCCCGACTCGGTCATCGGGTTTCTGCGCGGGGAGCTGGGCGACCCGCCCGGCGGCTGGCCGGAGCCGTTCCGCACGCGGGCACTGGAGGGGCGCAGCGCGGAGAAGCACCAGCCGGAGCTGACGATCGAGGACCGGCGCGGGCTGCGCGACGACCGCCGGGCCACGCTCAACCGGCTGCTGTTCCCGGGCCCCGCGAAGGAGTACGTGGCCCACCAGGAGGCCTACGGCGCCACCTCCGTGCTCTCCACGAAGGACTTCCTCTACGGGCTCGAACCCGAGGTCGAGCACACCGTCGAGCTGGAGCCCGGGGTGACGCTGCTGATCGAGCTGGAGGCGATCTCCGAGGCCGACGAGCGCGGCTTCCGTACGGTCCTGGCCACCCTGAACGGTCAGCTGCGGCCGGTGTCGGTGCGCGACCACTCGGTGGACAGTGCCGTCAAGGCGGCGGAGAAGGCCGACCGGTCCGACCCGCAGCACGTCGCCGCCCCGTTCTCCGGTGTCGTGACGCTGTCGGTGGCCGAGGGCGACTCCGTCGAGTCCGGCCAGACGGTGGCCACGATCGAGGCCATGAAGATGGAGGCATCGATCACCAGCCACAAGGCGGGCCGGGTCGCCCGCCTCGCCATCGGGCCGGTCCAGCAGGTCGAGGGCGGCGACCTGCTGCTGGAGCTGGGGTAGCCCGCAACCCACTCCCCGACGGCCCGCTCCCCGGGTGCCACACTCGCGCGGTGACGCGGATCATCGCGGGCACCGCGGGCGGGCGACGGCTCACGGTGCCGCCCAAGGGCACCCGCCCGACGTCCGACCGGGTGCGGGAGGCGCTGTTCAGTGCCCTGGAGAACGACCCGGGGCTCGACGGCGCCGCCGTGCTCGACCTGTGCGCCGGGTCGGGCGCACTCGGCCTGGAGGCGCTCTCGCGCGGCGCGGAGCACGCGCTGTTCGTGGAGTCGGACAAGCGGGCGGCCGCGGTGCTGCGGCGCAACGTCGACGCGGTCGGGCTGGCGGGCGCTGTCGTGCGCGCGGCGCCCGCAGCCGCGGTGCTGGGAGCTGCCGCCGACCGCGCCTACGACGTGGTGCTCGTCGACCCGCCCTACGACGTGCCCGACGCAGAGGTGGCGGGCTGGCTGAGCGCGGCGGCCGCGCACGGGTGGCTGGCCGAGGACGTCACGGTCGTGGTGGAGCGGTCGGCGCGCGGGGGCTCCTTCCCCTGGCCGGAGCCGCTGCACGGGGTGCGTGAGCGTCATTACGGCGATACGGCGCTGCACGTCGCACTCCGGTAGCGTCCGGACCTGTGAGGCTTCCGGGATGAGGCGCGCCGTGTGCCCCGGCTCGTTCGACCCCCCGACCAACGGCCACCTGGACGTCATCGGCCGGGCGTCGGCGCTGTTCGACGAGATCGTCGTGGCGGTGCTGGTCAACAAGAACAAGAAGAGCCTGTTCACCGTCGAGGAACGGATGGCGATGCTGCGCGAGATCGTCGCGCCGTACTCCAACGTCCGCGTCGACTCGTTCCACGGGCTCCTCGTGGACTACTGCCGGGACAACGACATCCGGGCCATCGTCAAGGGCCTGCGGGTGGTCAGCGACTTCGAGTACGAGCTGCAGATGGCGCAGATGAACCAGCGGCTCTCCGGCGTGGACACCCTGTTCATGTCCACCAGCCCCGACTACAGCTTCGTGTCCAGCTCGTTGGTGAAAGAGGTGGCCACGTACGGGGGCGACGTCGCCCACCTGCTGCCGGAGTCGGTACACCGGCACCTCCTGGAGCGCATCGCCGAGCGTTCCTGATCACCCGTTCGGAACTTGACACGCGGACGGTCGCAATACCCGCCGTGACGGCCTCACGGTGAGAGGATGCCGGGGTGTACCGGGTCTTCGAATCGCTCGACGCGCTGGTCACGCTCGTCGAGGAGGCTCGGGGCGTCCCGATGACCTCCAACTGTGTCGTCCCCCGCGGCGATGTGCTCGAGCTTCTCGACGACGTCCGGGAGGCGTTGCCCGGCGAGCTGGACGACGCCCAGGACGTCCTCGACCGCCGCGACGAGCTGGTGGACGACGCGGCGCAGGAGGCCGAGCAGACGCGGTCGGGTGCCCAGGCCGACGCCGAGGAGATGGTCGCCGAGGCACGCGCGGAGGCCGAGCGCACGGTCGCGGAGGCGCGCGCCGAGGCGGAGCAGATCCTCGCGAAGGCCCGGCACGAGGCCGAGCGGGCCGTCACCGAGGGCCGTCGCCAGTACACGGAGCTGACCGACCGGGCCCAGGCGGAGGCCGACCGGCTGGCCCATGCCGGGCGCGCCGCCCACGACCGCTACGTCGCCGACGGGCAGGCCGAGCAGGCCCGGCTGGTGTCGCAGACCGAGGTGGTGCGCGCAGCGAGCGCCGAGGCGGCCCGGATCGTCGACGCCGCCGACATCGAGGTGGACCAGCTGCGCCGGGAGTGCGACGGCTACGTCGACGCGAAGCTGTCCGAGTTCGAGGACGCCCTCACCAAGGCGCTGCGCACGGTGTCCCGCGGCCGGACCCAGCTGTGGCGGGGCAGCTCCCCGAGCGGTTCCCCTGACGCGGTTCCCCACGGTCGTTCTGGCACCGGGATGGATCTCATCGACTAGAGCGACGACGACTGGACCGTTCGGAGCACAGCTCGATCACTATCGGGTGGTCGGTGGTCATCGTCGCGTTACCCTCTGCCGGTGGCGAGCCGCCGGGCCGAACCGGACCCTTCCCTCTGGTGGGAGCGGTACGGCCACCGGCTCGAACCGCGCTCGGGCGCCACGACGACGGGCCTTCGGCCAGGGGGTGCAGTGAGTTCGACGGGAGATGATTCCTCGATCGCTCCGCAGGAAGGCAAGGGAGGCCCGGCGTCGGCGTCGGAGCTGAGCTCCGAGACGATCCTGCGGGCCAGGCCCGACGAACCCTCCTCCGGCTGGCGCCGCGCCGTGCTCCGGGCCACCGGCGGCCTGCTGAACCCCGGTCCGAGCCCGGCCGACGTGCAGTGGCGCGATCAGCTCCACCGCATCCGCCACCCGCTCCTGAAGTCCCACAAGATCGCGGTCACCTCGATCAAGGGTGGGGTCGGCAAGACCACCGTGGCGACGCTGCTGGGCCTCGTGATGGCCGAGAACCGCGGGGACCGCGTGATCGTGCTCGACGCGAACCCCGACGCGGGCACGCTGGCCGACCGCCTCACCGGCGAGTCGTCGGTGACCGTGCGGGAACTGCTGCGCGACATCGACCGCATCCACTCCTGGACCGAGGTGTCGCGCTACACGAGCCTCGCCGGCAGGCTGCAGGTGCTGGCCTCCGAGCAGGACCCCGCGTCCAGCGACGCGTTCAACCGCGAGGAGTACGAGCAGATCTGCCGGCTGCTCGACCGCTTCTTCAACATCATCATCACCGACTCGGGCACCGGTCTGGTGCACTCCGCGATGGAGGGCACGCTCCAGCTCGCCGACAGCCTGGTAATCGTCGGGGCACCCACGGTGGACGGCGCGGGGCGCGCGAGCAAGACCCTCGACTGGCTGCACGCCCACGGGCACTCGGCACTCGCGTCCGATGCGGTGGTGGTGTTGTCCTGCGACCGGGTCAGCGCCGAGGTCGACCGCGACCGCATCCGCGAGCACTTCACCTCCCGCTGCCGCGCGGTCATCGAGATGCCGCACGACCCGCATCTCGCCACGGGCGGCCGGGTGGAGGTCGCCCGGCTGCGGCCCGCCACGCGTGACGCGGCCTACCGGCTCGCCGCGCTGATGGCCGACCGCTTCGTGACGTGAGCGCCGCGCGAGAACGACGTACCCGGCTCCGTCACGACGGCGGAGCCGAGCATCGGCAGCAGCAGGGGGAGAGGTGGCCGTGAGCGGCCGGGAACGGGCATGACGCAGCCGAACGAGATGGCACCAGAGGGCACCCGCGCGGACGCCTCACCCGACGACGGAGCACCGGCCGACGGCAGCGCCGGGCCGGTGTCCCGCGGCTCCCGGCCCGAGGCCGCCAGCGCCGCGGAGCTCACCGAGGACTCGATCGTGCGCTTCCGCAGCGATCGACCCCAGCGGGGCTGGCGCGGCGCGCTCTACAAGATCACCGGTGGGCTGGTGAACCCGGGCGTGGGCGCGGCCGAGCGGGCGCGGCAGGACCAGCTACGACGGATCCGGCGGCCGCTGCCCGGCTCGCACCAGATCGCGGTCAGCTCCCTCAAGGGTGGGGTCGGCAAGACCACGGTGTCGGCGTGCCTGGGGCTCGTGCTGGCCGAGAACCGCGGCGACCGGGTGATCGCGCTCGACGCCAACCCCGACGCCGGCACGCTGGCCGACCGGCTCACCGCCGAGACCGCGGTGACCGTGCGGAACCTGCTCGACAACATCGCGGCCACCCACTCGCTCACCGACGTGGCGCGCTACACGAGCCTCGCCGGCCGGCTGCAGGTGCTCGCCTCCGAGCAGGATCCCGCGATGAGCGAGGCGTTCAACCGGCAGGAGTACGAGCAGGTCTGCGAGGTGCTCACCCGGTTCTACAACATCGTGATCACCGACTCGGGCACCGGGCTCGTGCACTCCGCGATGGAGGGCACGCTGGCGCGGGCCGACAGCCTGGTGATCGTCGGTGCCCCCACGGTCGACGGCGCGAGCCGGGCCAGCAAGACCCTCGACTGGCTGGTCGCGCACGGCCACGAGGCGCAGGTGGCCGACGCCGTCGTCGTACTCAGCTGCGACCGCATGAGCAAGGAGGTCGACCTGGCGCGGGTGCGGGGGCACTTCGACGCCCGGTGCCGCGCCGTGGTCGAGATCCCGCACGATCCGCACCTCGCCACCGGTGGGCGGATCGAGCTCCCCCGGTTGCGGCAGGCCACCCACGATGCCTTCCTCGGCCTCGCCGCGTTGCTCGCCGACGGCTTCGTACCCCGGGCCGCCGCCGTGCAGCCGGCACCGGAGCAGGTACCGGGCTGAGCTGACGACGCCGGGCCGCCCCGCGTGTGCGGGGCGGCCCGGCGCCCGCCAGGTGGCTCAGCCCTTGCCGGACGCCCCGCCACCGGCGGAAGCGCCGGACTTCGACGATCCGCTCTTCCCGCTCTTCCCGCTGTCGCCCTTGCCGGCGCCGCCGGTGCTCCGGGTGGCGGTGTTGCCGCTGCCGCCCGGACCGGTCCTGGCCTTCTTGGACTGCGGGGTCTTCTTCTGACCCGGCTTGCTCTGCGCCGTGTCGTGGCCTGCGCTGTTCTGCGAGGACTTCCCCTGCGAGGACTTCCCCTGCGAGGACTTCCCCTGCGACGACTTGCCCTGGGTCGGCTTGCCCTCGGCCGACCTCCCCTGGGCCGACCGGTTCTGGCCTGCCTTCTGCTGCCCCGCCTTGTTCTGGGCTGCCTTGCCGAGGGGTGTCCTGCCCTGCTCCGACTTCCCCGGGGCCGACTTCCCCGGGGTCGACCTGCCGTGGGCTGCGTTGTCGTTGCGGGCTGCCTCGTTCCGGGTGGCCCGGCCCTGCGCGGTGTCGGTCGGGGCCGTCCTGCCGGTACCCCGGACGGTGCCGGCCTTACGGCTGCCCGGCGACCCGGCCCGGCTGGTGCCGGCGGTGCGGTCCGGCTTCCCGGCCGTGGCCCCGGCACCCGGTCGGGTGCTGCCCCGGCCGGTGGTCGCGCCGGCGTCCGGCGTCCGGTCGCGGACGTTCAGGACGGGGTCGAGCAGCCTCGCCCCGACGCCCACGGCCTGCGCCGCGGTGTCCCGGACGCGCTCCGCCTTGCCCCGGGGGGTGGCGGCCGCGCCTGCCGTCCGGCCGGTGCGGGCCCGGGACCGATCGTCGTGAGCCGCCGCCGCGGGGGACCTGTCGGCGCGCGCGGAGCGGGAGCCGGCATCGCCGGACCCGTTGCGTTCGGCGTTGCCGGAGGACCGGTTCGCCGAGTCGTTCCCCGCCGAGCCGGAGTCGTGGCGCTCACCGGACCCACCCAGCACCGCGCCGGTGACGGTGCTGACCAGCCTGCTGACCGGTCGGCTGCGCTCCGACCGCTCCGACCGCTCCTCGGAGCTCGACTGCCGCCCGGTGACGGTCCGCTGGGCCGTGTCGACGACGTGGCCCGTGGTGCGGAGGACGGCGCCGCTCGTGCGGACGACGTCGGTCGTGCCCCCGCCGGACACGACCCGGCCGGCCACGGCGTTGTTCGTCACGCCGCTGGTGCCGCGTCCGAGCATCGCGAGCTCGGTGGCGGAGCGGCCGGCGGCGCCCGGGCGGGACGGGTCGGGCGGCGCGGTCGAGCTGACGGTCTGGCGTTCCTCGCGGGTGTTCTCCCGGCGGGGAACGACCGCCTGGGCCTGCTCGGGCGCCTTCACCCGCGGCTTCGGGTCGGGCCGGCGCTCGATCAGCGCGAGGACCTGCTGCGCGATCGGGGTGGTGCGGTCGCTCTCGTCGGGAAGCGGTGCGGTGACCGCCTCCTCCACCCCGCTGCGGAGGGTGGCGAGCTCCTGCACGTTGTAGTTCCGCTGCTGCAGATGCATGTCGCGCTGGGCGGCCAGGGTGCGGAGGGTCTCGGCCTGGTCCGGTGAGGTGGGTGCCTGGGGGGCGGTGCGCAGGGCCCGTTCCACGGCGTCGAGCTGTTCCTGGGCCGCGGTGAGGTCGGTGCTGACCTCGGACATCGTGCGGAACGCGCTGATCTGCGACTGCAGCGTGACGCGCTGCTGTTCGAGGAGCGCCTTGCGCTCCTGGAGAGCGCGCAGCGCGGCCGGCTGGCCCGCCCGGGCCGCTTCGGGGAGCCGGGCCCAGCTCGCCTCGGTGAGCGCGACCGTGTCGAGCTGCTTGGTGATCGAGGCGAGCACGACCTCGGCACGGGCTGCCCACTGGCCGGTGTCGACGGCCGGTGGAGGCGTGGCGGGTGGCTGCGCCTGCGGCACGACCGGGATCGGCGTGCTCGTGACGAGGTATCCGCTGCCGCCGGCGATGAGGCTCGCCACCGCGATGCCGGCCACCGCCCGCCGGCGCATCAGCACGGCCTCGCGCTTGCGTTCCCCCGCACTGCGCGCTGCGCGGCGGTTCTCGCCGGACGGCCGCTCGGGACGGGGGGGTGGCGGGGGAGTCTGGGTGACCAGCCACGTGGCGGCAGCGCTCCACGGCCGCGGCCGGCCCTGGCGCGGCGCAAGCGGCTCCGGCTCCGGCGCAAGCGGCTGCTCCGGCGCGGCCGGCTGCTCCGGCGCGGGGGCCGCGAAGGCGACCGGGACCGGCTGCTCGGCCTGCGCGTCGGTGTCGGTGTGGGCGGCCAGGTGGCGCTGCTTGCGTGCGGCCGCACGGTGGGCCGGTGTGCAGTACCGACGCGGCGGCCCGCCGTCCGTAGGCTGTTCGATCGAGGCATCGCACCCCGGTAGAGCACACGTGGTCGGCTCGTCGGTCATGTCGTCCCCCCTGGCGAGGTCACGCCCGCGTGATGCCCGTGCGCCCCGCCGTACCGCAGCGGGTGGTGGGAGCGCCGCCCGATACAGCTCGGCAGCGCACCTGCCCCCCGTGCATCTCCACCACTGCCCCCGCAGGCCTCGTCGAGGCCCTTCCCAGCCGGCGGCACCGCACGCACGCGAGTGTGGCCGACCGCACTGCCGCGCCGATGCCAGCACGATGCCGGAGCGCGGAGCCCGAGGCATCCGCCGGCGGATCTGCTGGGGTGAGCGCGTACTGCCGTGAAGATCCCGCACCGTACCCGATCACTCATCGCCCGACTCCACCTTTCCCGTTACACATTGGACATCACGCCTGCCGGGCCGTGGGCCGGCGGAGAGCGGTGCGGGGGAGGCCGCCCCGCGGGTGTTCCCCGGCCTCCGGCAGGCGCCGCCGCGCGGCGTGGATCTCGGCCGGGTCGTCCTCCTGTGCCTGGCGCAGCAGGGCGAAGGCCCGGGTCAGGCCGTGCAGCCGGTAGCCGCCGCCGGGCCGCCGCTGCAGGAGACCGGCCTCTGCGAGCTGGTCCAGACCCGCTGCTACGACCGCGACCGGTTGCTCCACCAGCACGGCCCCGGCCTCCGGGGTGATCCGATCGTCCGGCACGAGACCGAGGAGGCGCAGCAGGTGCCGCTGCTCGGCGGTGAGCTGCACGTACGACGCCTCGAGCGCGGCGGCCACCCCCAGCTGCCGGTCGCCCGGGATCCGCAGGGTCGCGACCGGGCCGTCGCTGCGCAGCTCCTCGACGTAGGCGGCGACCGGGAGGTGGGGCCGCGTCACGAGGTGGGCGGCCGCCACCCGCAGCGCCAGCGGGAGCCCGCCGCACAGTGCGATCAGCTCGCCGGCGGCCTCGGGCTCGCGCGCCATCCGCTCGTCGCCGACGATGCCGTGCAGCAGCAGGCGCGCGTCGCCGGGATCGAGCATGTCGAGGGAGATCCGGTGGCCACCGGGGGAGACCAGCAGGCCCGCCAGCTCGTGGCGGCTGGTGACCACCACGCCGCAGGTGGAGGCCCCCGGCAGCAGGGTGCGGACCTGTGCCGGGCTGTTCGCGTTGTCCAGCACGACGAGCAGCCGGCGCCCCGCGGTCACCGAGCGGTACGCGGCCACCGCGTCGTCGAGCCTCGGCGGCACCCCCTCCGGCGGCATGCCGAGGGCCCGCAGGAAACGGGCGAGGGTCTCCTCCGGCGGCTGCGGCGGTGTGTCGCCGTGGCCCCCGAGGTCGGCGAACAGCTGCCCGTCGGGGAAGCGGTCGGCCAGCCGGTGGGCCGCATGCACCGCGACCGCGGACTTCCCCACTCCCGGCGGGCCGGCCACCACCACCAGCCGCGCCGCCGAGGCGTCCTCCGCGGCGCCCAGCAGATCGGTGAGCTGCCGGATCGCGTGCTGCCTCCCGACGAGGCCGGCGGGTGCCACGGGCAGCTGCCGGATGTCGTGGAGTACAGCGGCCGGCGCGGGAGCGTCGGGCGGCCCGGTGCCCCGCAGGATCTGCTCGTGCGCGGCGCGCAGTTCGGGGCCGGGATCGATGCCCAGCTCGTCGGCCAGCAGCCGCGTCACCTCCCGGTAGGCCTCGAGGGCCTCGCCCTGGCGTCCCGTGGCGTAGAGCGCCCGCATCCACTGCGCCCAGAAGCGTTCGCGCAGCGGGTGGCTCCGCACCAGCCCGATGAGCTCCTCCGCCAGCTCGGCGTGGCGGCCGAGCCGGAGGTCCACGTCGATGCGCAGCTCCAGCGCTTGCAGGTACCGCTCGACGAGCGGGGGCACCTCGTTGCGGTGCAGTGCGGGCGACGCCACGTCGGTGAGCGGCGGCACGGCCCGCCACAGCTGCAGCGCCTCGGCGAGCGCGGCGGACGCCCCGAGGTCGTCGCCCAGCTGGGCGGCCCGTCTGCCCTGGTGGACCAGGGCGTCGGAGCGGTCGAGGTCGAGCTGTCCCGGGCCGAGCTCGATCCGGTAGCCGTCGGGCTCGGTGCGGATGTGCACCCCGGTGCCGGAGAGGGCCTGCCGCAGCCGCATCACGTGCTTCTGGACGGTGCCCCTGCTGTCGTGCGGGGCGCCGGTGTCGGGCGGGGCGCCGTGGTGGGTGGGGCCGTCCCACAGCTGCTCGGTCAGCTCGGCGATGGAGACCGTCCGGTTCGCCCGCAGGAGCAGTGCCGCGAGCACGACGCGTTGCTTGCCCTGGGGGACCGGTACCGGTACTCCGCCGGCCACGACCTCGAGCGGGCCCAGGATGCGGAAGGACACCTCCGTGGACGTCACCGGCGCCCACCCGGCTCCGCGATGCACACGCGGGGGATGCGCGCCATGTGATCGACACCTCGCCCCCGTGGTCGACGTCGGCGTCCCGTCCGCTGCCGGGGGTTCGCCCTGACGTGATCGTTCTAGCGTAGAGGATTGTTCTACAATTCACACTATGCTTCTGGGAACGACCCGCATCGTCGTACGATCCTGGTGTCGCACGGCCCTGCGTCCCCGCGGCGACGGATCGTGCCCGACATCCACGGCTGGAGGCCCGCAGTGACGACCGAAGGCCTGGCGGCCGACCGGCTGCTGCTCAACCGCACGAGCACCGCCGAGCGCGTGGCCGCGATCCTGCGCAGCCGCATCAGCGAGGGGTACTTCCTGCCCGGCGCCCGCCTGGCGGAGGACACCATCGGCACCGCGCTCGGGGTCTCCCGCAATACGCTGCGGGAAGCGTTCCGGCTGCTCTCGCACGAGCGGCTGCTCGTCCACGAGCTCAACCGGGGCGTGTTCGTCCGGACGTTGAGCATCGAGGACGTCATCGACCTCTACCGCGTGCGCGTTCTCGTCGAGTGCGGCGTCGTCCGGACCATCACGGAGGTCCCGCGCGGGATCGACCAGCTCGTCGCCGCCGTGTCGGACGGCGAGGAGGCCCTGCGCCGGCAGGGCTGGCAGGCACTGGGCACGGCCAACCTCAAGTTCCACGAGGCGCTCGTCGCGCTCGCGGAGAGCCCGCGCACGGACGAGCTCATGGGCGGTGTGCTCGCGGAGCTCCGGTTGGTCTTCCACGTGATGGCGGACCCCAAGCGCTTCCACGAGCCGTACCTGGCGCGCAACAAGGAGATCCTCGCCCTCCTGCAACAGGGCGACGGGCCCGCGGCCGCCGAGGCGCTCGCGGTGTACCTGCGCGACGCCGAGGAGCAGCTGGTGAAGGCCTACCGGGACACGCAGCCCTCGACGTTCGCCTGACGGTCCTCGAGCCCCGGACGTGCTGGTCGTAAGATCCGGTTGGCGGTGATCATGCGGGATCTCCTCGATCTCGCCTTCGTCCGGCAGCGCGGCCCGGATCCAGCAGCGACGTCGCCGCGCGGTGGGGGGAACATGCCGAAGAGAGCTTTTGCGTCGTCCACTGGTTCTGCATCGGACGCCCCGCCCGGCCCGGAGGAGCAGCCGGCCGGGACTGCGGGCGAGCCGCCCGCCGAGGTCGCGGACCGGCCTCCCGCCGCGACGGCTGCCGAGCTGACCGACCACATGATCGTCCGGCCCCGCTCCGACGCGCCGACCGTGGGCTGGCGCCGCGCCGTCCACGCCGCGAGCGGTGGCGTGATCAACCTCGGCGCCGGGCCCGTCGAGCGCCGCCGTCACGACCTGGCGGCGCGCATCCGGCGGGAGCTTCCCGGCCCGCACCAGATCGCGGTGACATCCATCAAGGGTGGCGTGGGCAAGACGACCGTGACGGCGCTCCTGGGACTGGCACTGGCCGAGCACCGCGGCGACCGCGTCGTCGCGCTCGATGCCGATCCCGACGCGGGCACCCTCGCCGACCGGCTGACGGGTGAGCCGGGCACGACGGTGCGGGACCTGCTCGACCACATCGAGGACGTCCAGGCACTTCCCGACGTCGCACGTTTCACGAGCCTCGCCGGCCGGTTGCAGGTGCTGGCCTCCGAGCAGGACGCGGCCCGCAGCGTGGCCATCAACCGCGCCGAGTACGAGCAGGTGTGCACCGTGCTCAGCCGGTTCTACAACATCGTCGTCACCGACTCGGGCACCGGGATGATGCACTCGGCGATGCACGGCACCCTCGCCACGACCGACAGCCTCGTGGTGGTGGGCGCGCTGACGCTCGACAGCGCCAGCCGGGCCAGCAAGACGCTCGACTGGCTACTCGCCCACGGCCATCGCGACCTGGTCGCCCGGGCCGTCGTGGTGCTGTCCGGCGACCGCACGAGCAGGGAGGTCGACACCACGCGGCTGCGCGCGCACTTCTCGACCCGGTGCCGGGCGGTGGTGGACATCCCGCACGACCCGCATCTCGCCGTCGGAGGCACGATCGAGATGGCCGCGCTCCGCCCTGCCACCGCGGATGCGGTGCTCGAGCTGGCGGCACTCGTGGCCGACGAGTTCGGTCAGCCGGGCGGCCCGAACTCGGTGTAGGACAACAGGCCGTCCTGGCTCAGGTTGTCGGCGTTCCCGTCGGCCGCGAACACGAGCAGCGTCTCGGAGTCGAGCACCTCGAGTCCCGCCCCGAACCGGAAGTGGATCAGGAACCGCCTCTCGGGCGCCCGCGTCCGTAGCCGGTCGCGGCTCCAGATCGTCAGCCGCCCGGCCGTCAGGTCGATCCGGTAGAGCGTGATCCAGTCGTCGAAGCCGGCCGACTCCTCCGACTCCTGGGACCCGAGACCGACCAGCCACACGTCGCCGCGGGCGTCGGTGAGCAGGGCCATGGCGTCCGGACGCGGTCGCACCGTCGCCGGGCACGAGAACCGGAACGTGAAGCGGCAGCGCGGATCGCTGAGGGGCACCGGGTTCGACTCGTACATCGACACCACGCCATCGGTGTACACCGCGAGCAGGTAGCGCTGGTCCTCCCCGGAGCCGATGTCGGTGATCCCGACGGCGTCCACCGCCATCCCGAGGTCGACGCGCAGGTCCAGCAGCAGGGGGCCCGCGGTGTCGGACACGACGCTCAGATCGTAGAAGCGCACGCAGCCGTCGTGCGTGTGCTCGCTGCGGACGGGCACGGCGAGGAAGTCGCCGATCGACTGGCAGCCGCCCGGGTGGTCGAGCCCGTCCTCCGGCAGGGCGACGGCCCGGGCCTTTCGGTGCTGTTCCCGGTCGACGATGTCCACCACGCCGAGCGTCTCCGGTCCGCGGTCGCGCAGCACCAGGAACCAGTCGCGGTAGGGAACCATCGACCTGATGCTGTCGTCGGTGCCCCGCGGGAGATCGCCGACGACGCACTGCTTCACCGCACCGCTCGTGGTCGACACGGCGTCCACCGCGTCCGGCACGTCGGAGAGCCGGATCGACCACGGCTGTGGTCCGGTGGCGTGGAACGCGGCCAGCCCGTTGCCGTCGTACGCCGTGGAGCGGTAGCCGACGTCGATGCCGAACTCGTCGGCGACCACCTGCAACGCGCCGTTCGCGTCGGCGTGGTTGCGGGCCGAGATCGACGTGTACCGGTGCCAGCTGTCGTGGTCGTTCTTCGTGCACACGTTCACGTGGCCCGGTTCGGCCTCGTCACGGAAGAACAGGAGCAGCCGGTCGTCCCACACGGCCGGGACCGGTGTCTCGCGGCTGCGGTTGTGACCGTTGATGGACCGCCATCCGTACCAGGAGAGGCCGTCGGCGCTGTGGCTGACCAGCAGCGCACCTTCGTCCACGTAGTCGACGTAGAACGCGTAGAGCAGGCCCCAGTGGCTGATCAGGGCGGGCCGCGTCGCGGTGTCGAAGGAGGTCGTGGTGATCGTGCCGCCGTAGCGCCACGCGGTGCCGTCGTCGCTGGCCAGGGTGAGGACGGCGGACGGGGACTGGGCCGGTCGGAAGGCCACGACCATCCGGTCGCCGTGCACGACCGGCACCGGCTCGTCCACGATCGTTCCGGTCATGTGCTCGAGGTTCACCAGCGTGTCCCAGTCCGCGCCGGTCTCGCTCACACAGGCCACCAGGCCCCTGGTTCCGCTGTCGGCCCGGTAGAACACGAAGAGCGACCCGCGGTACTCCATCGGCAGCGGCCGGCTCGAACACCGGGCGCCCTCCAGCGCGAACGGGGTGACCGGGGACCACTCCTGCCCGTCCCGGGTGTGGCACACCTTGATCAGCGCGGGATCGACGGCGTCCCGGAAGAACAGGTACAGCTCGTCCCGGTAGACGATCGGCGCCACCTCGGCAGCGGCGCGGACCGCATGGCTGCGCAGGGTGAGGTTGACCCGCTGGGACCAGTGCGAACCGTCCTGCGAGACGCAGTAGTGCACGGTCCCCCGGTCCGACACGTCCTGGTGGAACAGGTACAGCAGTCCCCGGAAGCGGACCAGCGCGGGCGCGATCCCCGTCCGCGCCCGGTTCTGAGCGGTGATGTCACTGACCGCGGACCAGCTGTGGGCGCCGCTCAGCACATCAACGAACAGTCCGGACGGTGTCGTCGTGTCGGTCATCGCGTCTCCCGGTGTGGCCCGGGTAAGTGTGCAAAGGACCACGCCCACCCGACAGACCCTGATGAGGCGTCCCCCGACGTGATGGCGGTAGCGACGGATGGCTGCTCAGCGTGGGGAAGGATCACCGGAACGCGCGCAGTTCGCCGTCGCGTTCCGTGCCGGGCGTGCGGGAGGGGTCCGATGCCGCACCCAGCGCGACAATTCCGGCGGAATTCCGGGCTCGCCCTCGCCACCGGCCCGGATCGACGGCACGATCCCGGGCGTGCTGATCACCACGATGCGGGTGCGTCTCGTCCTGTCCGCCGCCCTCGCGGCACCGGCACTGCTCGTCGCCGGGTGCAGCGCGGGCGTCCCCGGCACGCCGGCGCCGCAGTCCGGCGGCACCCCGGTACCACCCGTGCCGGCCCCCGCGCCCCAGGGGCCGACGCCGGAGTCCCCGGCTGACGACTGCAGCGTGACGGTGCAGGGGCCCGGCCGGATCAGCATGACGGGCAGTGGCCGCGTGTCGACCCGCAACGGCGCCAGTTCCGTGTCGTGCGGCACCGGACCGCTCGTGGGTATCACGACGATCGGCGACGACGGGGTGTCCTTCTCCGCCGCCGACGGAGCCGCGACGACGGTGGCGGAGGGCGCGACCACCCCGGTCGGGCAGTACCAGATCTCCGTGCTCGAGTCGGGCGCGGGCGCGGCGCGGATCCGGATCGTTCCGCAGGGTTGAGCGCGCACGGACGCGCCCCCGGCGCGGGCCGGGCGGACAGGCCTACCCTGGGAGTGTGAGCACGCACCACCCCACCCCCGGCCACCCCGATCCGACCAGCCCGTGGGTCTTCAGCACCCACGAGCTGGGCAGGCGTCCCGGCCACATGCGCACCTACCGGCGCACCATCCCGGCGCCCGCCGAGCCCACCCGGCTCGGCCTGGAGACGATCGCCGTGCCGGTGGGGGAGCCCATCGAGCTGGACGTCCGCCTCGAGTCGGTCACCGAGGGCGTCTACGTCTCCGGCAGCGTCCACGCGTCGCTCGCCGGCGAGTGCGCCCGCTGCCTCGACGCGCTCACCGACGAGATCGACGTCGAGATCGCGGAGCTGTTCGCCTATCCCGACAGCGTCACCGACGAGACCACCGACGAGGACGAGCTGCCGAGGGTCCTCGACGACATGGTCGACGTCGAGCAGATCGTGCGCGACGCCGTCGTCCTGACCCTGCCGCTGGCCCCGCTCTGCCGCCCCGACTGCCCGGGCCTCTGCCCCGACTGCGGGGACAAGTGGGCCGACCTCACGCCCGACCACGGGCATGAGACACTGGATCCCCGGTGGGCCGCTCTGCGTGAGCGCCTGTCCGCCGACTGACACCCTCGAGTACCGCTAGGAGATCTACCGTGGCTGTTCCGAAGCGCCGGATGTCGCGGTCGAACACGCGCTCGCGCCGGTCGCAGTGGAAGGCCACTGCACCTACGCTCGTCGCCTGCTCGAACCGCGCCTGCCGGGCCACCAAGCCCCCGCACGTCGCCTGCCCCACCTGTGGCACCTACGACGGCCGCCAGGTCGTCAGCCCGGCCTGATCACCGGGAGCGCGGAATCGGCAAGGACGTAGTGGTAGGGCGAGGCCTGCAGGGGCCCGTGGAGGACCGCGGGCCCCTTCTCGCGTCCCTCGGGGTCGAGATCGCCCACGACCTGCTCACCCTCGCGCTCACCCACCGTTCGTACGCGTACGAGAACGGTGGTCTCCCCACCAACGAGCGGCTGGAGTTCCTCGGCGACTCGGTGCTCAGCATCGTCGTCACCGAGCGGCTCTACCGCGACCATCCGGACCTGCCCGAGGGTCAGCTCGCCAAGCTGCGCGCGAGCGTGGTGAACATGCACGCCCTCGCCGGCGTGGCCGCCACCCTCGGCAACGGGGGGCTCGGATCGCATCTCTATCTGGGCCGTGGTGAGGAGCTGACGGGCGGGCGCACGAAGGCGAGCATTCTCGCCGACGCCACCGAGGCCCTCATCGGAGCGGTGTACCTGGAGCACGGGCTGGAGACGGCCCGCGGTCTGGTCCACCGCCTCTTCGACGGGCTGCTGCGCAGCGCGCCGTTGCTCGGAGCCGGCCTGGACTGGAAGACGAGCCTGCAGGAGCTCACCGCGGCGGCCGACCTCGGCGTCCCGGAGTACCGGATCACCGAGGACGGGCCGGACCACCTCAAGCTGTTCACCGCCACGGCCGTGGTGGCCGGCCGGGAGCTGGGAACCGGTGAGGGGCGCACGAAGAAGGAAGCCGAGCAGAAGGCGGCCGAGCTCGCCTGGCGCACGTTGACGGCCGAGGCGGCCGCGGGCAGCGAGCCCGCCGCGTCCGGCCCCGCCTGAGCGCGCACCGTGCCGGAGCTCCCGGAGGTCGAGGTCGTCCGTCGCGGCCTCGCCGACCACGTCCTCGAACGGAAGATCGCCGCGGTCACGGTCGCCCACCCTCGCGCGGTGCGCAGGCACGTCGCAGGCGGTGACGACTTCGCCGCCCGCCTCACCGGGCGCACCATCACCGGTGCCCGGCGGCGCGGGAAGTACCTCTGGCTCGACCTGGACGGGGGTGCTCCGGGGGAGGACGCGGTGCTCGCCCACCTCGGCATGAGCGGCCAGATGCTCGTGGTCGGCGACGACCGTCCCGACGAGAAGCACCTGCGGATCCGGTTCCGCTTCGCCGACGGCGGCACGGAGCTGCGGTTCGTCGACCAGCGGACCTTCGGCGGCCTCTCGGTGCACCCGCTGGTGCCGGCCACCGGGGGTGGGCTGCTGCCCGAGCCGGTCGCGCACATCGCCCGTGACCCGATGGACCCGGCGTTCGACCTCGACGCGGCCGTCGCCGCGATCCGGCGCAGGCGCACCGGGCTCAAGCGGGCCCTGCTGGACCAGACGGTCGTGTCCGGCATCGGCAACATCTACGCGGACGAAGCGCTCTGGCGGGCGCGGCTGCACGGCACCCGCCCCACCGAGACGCTCACCCGCAAGCAGGGGCGCGAGGTGCTCACCGCCGCCACCGAGGTGATGGCGGCGGCGCTCGCGGCCGGCGGCACGTCGTTCGACGCGCTCTACGTGAACGTGAACGGGGCGTCGGGCTACTTCGACCGCTCGCTCGACGTCTACGGCCAGGAGGACCGGGCGTGCCGCCGCTGCGGCACCCCGATCCGGCGCGACCCGTTCATGAACCGCAGCTCGTACAGCTGCCCGCGTTGCCAGCCGCGTCCGAGGCATCCGCATCCCTAGTTCAGGAAAGCCACTTTCCGGAACTCCCAGGGCAGGAAAGTGGCTTTCCTGAACCTCGGCGCACCCGCCGGGCGGCTCCTCAACCCGCGTCACGGTGCAGCAGGTCCTCCACCGTCTCCCGGCGCAGCATCGGCACTGCCGCTCCGCTGGCCACCGCCACGACGGGCGGGCGTCCGACCTGGTTGTAGGTCGACGAGAGGGACGCGTGGTAGGCCCCGCTGCAGGGCACGGCCAGCAGGTCGCCAGCCGCGATGTCCTCGGGGAGCAGCGTCTCCTCGGCCAGCACGTCCGACGACTCGCAGTGCCGGCCGACCACCGTGACGGGCACGGAGCGCACGCGCTCGGGGCGGCCGAAGCGCCGCACCGGGTAGCGCGCGCCGTAGAGCGCGGGCCGCGGGTTGTCGCTCATCCCGCCGTCCACGGCCACGAACGTGCGGTGCACCCCGTGCTTGACGGCGGCCACCCGGTACACGGTGACTCCGGCCCGGGCGACCAGGGCGCGGCCAGGTTCCACCGTCAGCCGGGGCACCTGCAGGCCGTGCCAGCGACAGGCCCCGGCCACCGCGGCGGGCACGGTCCGCCCGAACGCGGCGAGGTCCAGCGACTGCTCGTCGGGGCCGTACGCCACCGCGTGACCGCCGCCGATGTCGAGCTGGGGCAGCTCCACGCCGTGCTCGCGGGAGATCTCGGCGAGGAAGGCGACCATCCGCTCGGCGGCGTCGACGTACCGGCGGACCGAGCGCACCTGTGAGCCGATGTGGCAGTGCAGCCCGACCAGCTCCAGCTCGGGACGGGCCAGCACCCGCCGCACGGCCTCGGCCGCCGCGCCCGTCGTGATCGACAGGCCGAACTTCTGGTCCTCCGTGCCGGTGGTGAGCCCGGCGTGGGTGCCGGCGTCGACGCCGGGGACGACCCGCAGCAGCACCTGCTGGCGGGTGGGGACGACGGCCGCGAGGGTGGGGATCTCCTCGAGGGAGTCGAGCACGATCCGGCCCACACCCACGGCGAGGGCGGTCTTCAGGTCCTCGTCGGTCTTCACGTTGCCGTGCAGCATCATCCGCTCTCCGGGGAAGCCCGCGGCGGCAGCGACGGCGACCTCGCCGCCCGAGCACACGTCCATGGCCAGACCCTCCTGGTCGACCAGCCGGGCCATGGCCCGGCACAGGAACGCCTTGGCGGCGTAGGCGATCTCCACGCCGGGCAACGCCTCCCGGTAGGCCCGGCAGCGGGAGCGCACGTCCGTGGCGTCGACGGCCAGCACCGGCGTGCCGAACCGTCCCGCCAGCTCGGCAAGGTCGACACCGCCCACGAGAAGCTGCCCGTCACAGGTCGCCCGTGCGGTCTCCGGCCACAGGCCGGGGGCGAGCCGGGACGACAGCGTCGTGCGCAACGACGGGATGAGATCGGCGAGGGACACCTGTTCTCCTTGGTCCGGGGGTCTCCGGAGGCGACGGCGGCCGGTGACCGCCGAGGTGTCCGTTGTCCCGCGAACCGTCCCGCCGTGGGAGGAGTTCACCGCGGCGTTGACGGCCGCCGCCCGCGTCCTGACGCCGCCATAGCGCCGAGTGGTGCGCACCACTCGGGGGAGTCACGGGGCTTCAGAGCCAGCCGCGGCGCTTGAAGATCGTGTACAGGATCAGCCCGAGCAGCAGCATCAGCCCCACCGCGAAGGGGTAGCCGTAGGTCCACATGAGCTCGGGCATGTGGGTGAAGTTCATCCCGTAGATCGAGGCGACCAGAGTGGGGGCGAACAGGATGGCCGCCCACGAGGAGATGCGCTTGACCTGCTCGTTCTGCTCGTAGCCCGCCTCGGTGAGCCGGGCCATCTCCTCGTTCTGGCGCTGCCCGACCAGTGCGGCGTTGGCCTGGAGGATGTTGCTGAGCAGCTCTCGGAACGCCTCGATCCGGTCCATCACCCTGGCGGCATGGTCGGCCACGTCGCGCAGGGCCCGGCGCAGCTCCAGATCGGACTCGCCCGCCAGCTCCTTCAGCCGGTCGCGCAGCTCCACGAAGATGTCCCGCAGCGGTTCCACGGCGCGCTGGAACTCGATGACCTCGCGGCTGAGCTGGTAGATCCGCTTCGAGACCGCGGGGTCCCCGCCGAAGACCTGCACCTCGATCTGGTCGATGTCGTCCTGCAGACCGTTGAGCACCGGGAAGTAGTCGTCGACCACCTTGTCCAGCACCGCGTAGAGCACCGAGTACGGCCCGTTGTCGAGGAGAGCGGGGTCGGCCTCGAGACGCTTGCGCACCGCACCGAGGTCGGGTTCCTCCGCGTGCCGGACGGTGATCACGAAGTCCGGGCCGAGGAACAGGTGCACCTCGCCGAGCTCCACGACCTCGACGGGGTCGACGTAGCGTGCCGGTCGCAGCACCACGAACAGGACGTCGCCGTAGCGCTCCAGCTTCGGTCGCTGGTGGGCGTTGACGGTGTCCTCGACGGCCAGGCCGTGCAGGCCGAACTCCTCGGCGACGGCCTCGATCTCCTGCTTGCTCGGGCGCAGGAGGCCGATCCAGCAGAAGCTGCGCCCCCCGTCAGGACACCGGCGGAGCTCCTCGAAGGTGTGGTCGAGCGACGAGGGGACGGCGGCACGCTTGCCGTCGATGTAGATCGCGTTGTCGACCACGGACATGCGGGCTCCTGCAGACGTGCGGACTACCGGGCAGTGCTCCGGGTGTGCCGCTGTACATCCGGAAGCTCATCCGCAGCGTAGTGGCGCCGCCGCCCGGTTGCCCGGGCGTGCTGCTGCGACGTGCGTTGATCGCGGTGCCGCGTCACGACGCCGACCAGATGGGCGGCGAGGGCGGCCACCACCACGACGGCGAGCGCGACGAGGTCGGCGCGGCCGGCCTCGATCGTGCCGAGGCTGTGAACCACGAAGCCGTCGTAGCAGGCCCAGGAGAGGACCGCGGCGACGATCGCGCCGGGGGTGGTGGCCATCGCGCCGAGCGTGACGGCCGCTGCGGTGGCGAGGACGAGTCCCGTCGTCGGGCTCCCGCCGAACACCCACGTCACCATGACGGCGACGGCTCCGGCGGGCAGGCCGAGGACACCGCCGACCGCTCCGGGCAGGACGGGCCGGGCGGGGACGGCGGTGCCGTGGGTGGGCCGAGGTGCGAGCACACATCGACCCTGCGCCGGTCGCAGGGGACCGGCGGGGGCGTTGACGCCATCCTGGCGGCGCCGATCCGACCCCTGACACGCCCGTCATATGGTTGTCGTACTACTGTGTCTTGCGCAGTACCGTGCGGTACGCAGGACGACCGGAGAGAGGGGGCGGTGTGGACACGAGCCAGCTGCTCAAGGGGGTGCTCGACCTGGCTGTGCTCGCGGTGCTCGACCGCGCGGACGGCTACGGCTACGAGGTGGTGCGGGGGCTGCGCGCAGCCGGCCTTGAGGAGGTGGGGGACGCCTCCGTCTACGGCACGCTGCGCCGGCTCTACAACGCGGGGTTGCTGACCTCCTACGTCGTACCCAGCGAGGAGGGGCCCCACCGCAAGTACTACAGCGTCAACGCCCCGGGCCGGGAGCGGCTGCGCGAGTTGGTCAAGACCTGGCGGGCGTTCGCGGTGACGATGGAAGGGCTGGTGGGGGCGGCATGAACGAGGACACCGAGCGCATGAGCCACGGCGCGGCTGCCGGCGGAACGGACGGCGGGCGCACCGTGCGGCTGCTCCCCGGTCCGGCCGAGGAGTACCTGGCTGGGATCCGGTCCGCGCTGGCCGACCTGCCGGCGCCGGAGCTGGCCGAGATCCTCGACGACGTCCGCGCGCACCTGGCCGACCTCACCGCCGAACTCGGCGCCGACGCGAGCCACGCGGCGCTCGTCGCGCGGTTGGGCAGCCCGGCCGTGTACGCGGGGGAGTTGCGGGCCGCAGCCGGCTACCCGCCCGCACCCGTACAGGCGGGCGGACCGGGGCGCTCCCGATCGACGGCGGCGACGCTCGCGGTCGCCGGGCTCGTCGGGTCGGTCCTGCTGGTGGTGCTCGGGCTCCCCGCGGACGCGCCGGGCCTCGTCCTGCTCGGCCTGCTCGTCGCACTGCTCGGGCTCCCGCTGCTCACCCGCGACGGTCCGGGCCTGCCCACGGTGGCTGAGATGCCGCTGGTGCGCCGGCTCGTCGAGAGCCGGCCGGCGGCGGGAACCCCGGCGCGCGGCGTCGCGGACTTCCTGGCGAGCCTGCAGCCGGGGTGGTGGGTGGTCCGGGGAGTCATCGCGGCCGCGCTGATGCTGGCTGTGCTCGCGCAGGCCGACCCGCCCCTGGTCGTGCTCCTGTCGCTGGTGACGGTGCCGGTGTCGGTCTGGCTCGGTCACCGCACGCGCCGGGACCGGCGTCTGCTCTGGGTGGTGGTGCCGCTCAACACCCTCGCGGCGGTGCTGGCACTGGGTGTGCTGCTCTCGACCGGGGCCGGCCTGCTGGACGGCCCCCGGCCGGCCGGCACCTACTCGAGCCAGTCCTACCAGCCGGGACTGTGGCAGGACGGGGACCGCCCGATCCGCGACATCCGCCCGGTCGACGCGGCGGGCAACCCGCTCACCGGGGTGTACCTGTTCGACCAGGACGGGCGGCCGATCGACACCACCGACACGTCGGTCTGCACGGCCGACTACCGGTCGGCCGAGACGGCGGCGAACGCGGCCCGGCCCTACCCGCGCGGCACGACCGACTACGACCCGCGCACCGGCGACTGCGTCGTCGTTCCGCCCGGGCCGCTGCTCGTGGCGGTGCCGTCGGCCACCCCGCAGGCGAGCGCCACCACCACGGCGTCCCCACCCCCGACGACTGCTCTCGCGCCCACCGGGTCCGCGACCAC
>NZ_JAAXKY010000087.1 GCF_012911925.1 Pseudonocardia xinjiangensis
GAGGGTGGGCGACTCGCGGGGAGCGGCTCACGTGGTCGCCACGAAACCCCCCGATTCGTCCTCGGAAGGGCGAGTGCGCGAACCTCGGAACGATCTTCGCGGCTGGCCGCACCGGTGATCGCTACGAGATCGGCACCAGCCGGACCGTCCTCGATGCGGCTCAGCCCAAGCCTTACGGTTGTATAAGTGCTGTTATGTTCGCGGCGTGAAGAGCGTCGAGAAGGCAGACCCGCTGTACCCGCCCATCGAGCCCTACGAGCACGGCCTGCTCGACGTTGGCGACGGCGCTCAGATCTACTGGGAGGCGTGCGGGAACGCCGACGGCAAACCCGCCCTGTTCGTGCACGGCGGGCCCGGCTGGGGGAGCCTTCCCGTGCGACGCCGGTGCTTCGACCCCGACCGATACCGGGCTGTGCTGTTCGACCAGCGCGGCTGCGGGCGCAGCACCCCGCACGCGAGCGACCCATCCGCCGACCTGCGGCACAACACGACCGCCGACCTGATCGCCGACATGGAGCGGCTGCGCGAACACCTCGGGATCGAGCGCTGGCTGCTGTACGGCGGCTCCTGGGGCTCCACACTGATACTGGCCTACGCCCAGCAACACCGTGCGCGGGTCTCGGAGATCGTCATCGCCGGGGTCACCACCAGCCGACGGGCCGAGATCGACTGGCTCTACCGCGACACCGGCCGGCTCCTGCCCGAACAGTGGGAGGCGTTCCGCGCTGGCGTTCCCGAGGCCGAGCGCGACGGCAACCTTGTCGCCGCCTACGCGCGCCTGATGGAGGATCCCGATCCGGTTGTCCGGGAGCGCGCCGCGGACGCCTGGTGCGCCTGGGAGGACGCGCTCCAGGCCCACGAGCCCAACGGGGCGCCGGGGGCTTTTGCGAGCCGGCCCCTGGCCGACCGGCTGGCCATCGTCCGCCTCTGCGCGCACTACTTCGCCCATGACGCATGGCTGTCCGACGGCGAACTGCTGCGCGGCGCAGCGCGCCTGGCCGGTATCCCCGGCGTGCTGATCCACGGCCGACTCGACCTGAGCTGCCCACTGGACACTGCCTGGATGCTCGCCCGTGGGTGGCCGGACGCCGAACTGGTCATCGTCGACGACGCGGGTCACAGCGGAAGCGACACAATGTCCGAACGGATCCGCGAAGCGCTGGACCGGTTCGCCGTGAAGTAGGAACACACTGCCGACGATCAGGCCACCGCGCAGACAACACAGGACATTGACATCCGGCTGATCCCTCCGCCGGCAGGTTCCGTCGAATACTCGCCGCGCTCACCCGAGGGGTGGTTCTTAAGCGGTTCCAACCGTCATCGGTCGGCGCCGGATGTCTGCCGTTGTACGCGGTGACCTGCGCCGGGGACTGACAAACCTGCCGATCACTGGTCGTCGTTCATCGATCTCTGCCAGTGAAAGGTGGGGGTGAAGCGGGGGCACCCACCGGACCACCTGCCCAGCCGACCGGACAGCTTCTGGACCCGCGCAGATCATCTGCCGGACGCTGCTCGATAAGGTGGGTTCGATGTCGAAGACAGGATCGGTGCTGTTGCTGGCAGGCCCGGCGGGCGCAGGCAAGAGCACCCTTGCAGAAGCGTGGGCCGCTTCGCGTCCCCTAGCGGCTCACGTCGAGGTGGACAAGATAAGCGAGATGATCACGCAGGGGCGCATCGATCCACGCGACGTTGCGGACCCCCGTCAGCCCGAGCAATGGGAGACGTCTGTCCGCGCGACGTGCGCCCTGGTTCGAGCGTTTGCTGAGCGAGGAGTCGACGTAGCAGTCGACGATGTCCTGACACCCGGCCCTGCTGAGGCGTTGTGGCGTCCGCTCCTTTCAGGCTTGCCGAAGATCCTCATAGTGGTCCTCCCCACTCTCCACACTTGTCTCGCACGGGGAACCGCGAGACCAGACAAACTCGTGCCGGAGCACTTGGTACGGCTGCAGCACGACGAGTCGGCCACATGGCCTCCTCACCGTCACCTCGACACGACCGGGGAATCGGTCGAAACGAGTGCGCGGCGACTACTGCACCGAGCCGCGGCCTGTGAGGCAGCGTGGGACTGACCGCCGAGCGGTACCAGCTCGGAAGACTGTCCCGGAGACCACGCCCCCGGCGCTGACCCGCGCTCGAACCTGCAACGGCATGCACCCCGATACCGTTCCCACCATGGGCAGAGGCAGGGCGAAGCAGAAGCGTGATCGTGGTGCGGGCCCGGACGGCGGCAGTGCAGGTGTTCCCGCCCCCGTCGTGCCGGTCCCTCCCGCGCCGAGCGGTGGCGGTAACAAGCCCGTGCCGGACCACACTTCCGCTCCCGAGGACGGTTCCGCTGACGATCGGGAGCTCTAAGCCGGTTAGGCGATACGCAAGGTCGACGAGGTAACAGCGCACATGCCGACCACCATCGAGGCCGACATCCAGGTGCACGGGGCCGACGGTGAGTGCCGACTCGACGCAATAGCTGTTCCCGCACGAGCTGACCGCACCGCTGCAAAGCTCCGAGAAGGGCCCACCGGCTTCCGCGGTCGAGATGCGGTGTCTTTGTCGAAGCCTCCGCGTTCCGAGTGGCGCCCTGACCGTTGCGGCGCCGCTCAGAGTGCTGATGACCAGGCGGCAAGGGATCGGGCTGTACCACTCAGTTAGTCACTCACCGGCAGCCCGCCAGTCCACACGGCCACCAATCGGCCGCCGGGTATTCGAGCCACAGCGGATTTGTGTGGCATCTCGTCGACCTGGCGCAGCCCGACCGCGCGGCATCCCGGGCTCAGCCTGTCACCATTCCGCCGGCCGATCTGCAAATCCTGCGTCCGGGATGCCGTGCGGTATCGAGGAGTCGGACCGCGGCCGGTGTCGAGGCGCGCAGCAGGTGAGGCGTTCGGTGGGGTCCATGGCGCTGGTCGAGGACGAGGATGCACAGCTACTCGCGGAGCCGCAGAACACTGGCGACGAACCGCTCGCTCGCAGGCGAGCGTCCCCCGCCGAGGCCGAAGTGGTCCGGCAGCTCAGTGTCGAGGAAGGTATACAGCTCGTCGGAGCCCGCTCCGCGGGATAGCCGCTCACTGATCGGCGCGATGAGGCAGTCGTACTCGTCAACGATCCCGTCGGGCACGACGCCGATGAAGTCCCACTCGTTGAGCAGCTCGCGAATGGCGGCAGCCCGAGGCGACATCGTGTCACCTCTTTCGTGATCGCTCGTCATGGCGCAAGGGTAGATCCGAGGAGCCTCCAACATCTCAGCTCGGCTCGTGGTATCGGCGCTGCCCAGGCGCGCCGGCCGGGAGCGGAGCGGCAAGGCCGAGCGCGGATGGAGGGCTGCGCCCCTGCCCGCTGGGGCCGGGCTCGATCTCGTGGTGACCTTCCGTTGCGAGGTGTGGGCCGGCGTCAGCGGCGAGACACGCAGCGGGTTGATGCGGTCGGTGCGGTCCACGACGCCGGATGCGGTTCGGTTCCAGTGTGGGTTGACCCGGCAACGCAATAGCGGGAACTGGCTGTTACCGCAGGAGGTCGGCATCCCCGGGGGGCCGGTTACCGGGCGGTACCGAGGAGCTGCTGGGCCCGCGAGATCACAGGCCTGTCGATCAGCTGGCCGTCCAACCGCACCATGACCTCGCCATCCGCGCCGTCGATCGCCGCGAGCACCCGCCTGGCCCAGTCCAGGTCTCCCTCAGACGGGGCGAACGCACCGTTCACCGCGTCAATCTGCCGCGGTTCGATGCACAGCTTCCCTCCGAAGCCGAGGTGGCGAGCTCGTCCGGCGTCCGCGGCGGCGACCCCGGGATCGTCCAGGTCGGTCGTGACCCCGTCGATCGGCGGCGCGATTCCGGCGGCACGGGAGGCGATCACCAATCGCGACCGCGCGTACAGGAGGTTCACGTCGTCCTGCCCGGCGCGGACGTCGATCCCGAGGTCCAGGCCGAAGTCGAGACTGCCGAAGATCAGCGCCGCGACCCGGGGGGTGGCGGCCACGGCCGGGGCGTTCTGGAGCCCCGCCGCGGTCTCGACCAGTGGCAGCACGGGGACCGCTGCCGGGAGGGCGGAAGCCGTCCTCTCGATCGGCGCCGACCCGTCGGCCTTGGGCAGCACCACACCCTGCAGGCCCGGAGCGCCCGCGACGGCGGCCAGGTCGTCCTCGTACCACTCAGTGTCGACCGCGTTGATCCGTACATATGCCTGGTGCTCCGTCAGCCAACGGGCCACTGCCCTCCGTGCCGCAGCCTTCTTCGCCGGACCGACAAGATCCTCGAGATCGAGGATGACTGCATGCGCGCCGTTCGCGACAGGCTCGTCGAACCGCTCCGGACGATCACCAGGTACGACGAACCAGGAGCGAGCTTTGTGAGTCCCCATGAGGGGTCCTTTCCTCGTGAGTCCGCTTGTGTGCGTCAGAAGACGGCAACGGGATTAACGGCGCTCGACGTCACGCCGATCATTCGCCACGGCACCAACGAGAGCAGGAACTCCCACCGGTTCTTCTCCTGACATGTCCGTGCGAGCTCGTCAAGCGCAGCGTTGTCGACGAGCCAGAGCCCCAGCGCCACCAGCCCCACGACATGAATGGGCATCCGAAGGTCGAAGTCGGCCGACTCGGCAGGCGAGACCTCCTGCTGGCCGTCCGTGCTGAGCAGCGCGACGTCCCGTTCGCGGAGGAACGGCAGAGTGGCGGCACTCAGCCCGGCCGCGTGATCATCGGGGTGCGGCCCCTCCGCCGCCGTACGGGCAAAGTTACCCGTGCGCACGAACAGGGCGTCTCCTGCGCGCACAGTCACCCCCTGGCGCTCCTCGGCGGCCGCGAGCTCGTCCGGGTTGATCGCGTGGCCGGGCTCCAGCCACGGCACACCATGAAGCGCTGGAATGTCGAGCAGAACGCCCCGGGTGATGATGCCCTGGGCCGCGTGGTGGACCGACAGCTTGGTGGCGCCACCAACGGTGCGCACATCCGACATGTCGAAGCCGTTGTAGTTCTTGCCGTCCCATGAGAAGTGGGCCAGGCCGTCGAGGTGAGTGGGTGAACCGTGGGCGATCAGGCCCACGTACTCGCGCACCGCGTCGAAGCGCCCCGCCCGGCCGAACAGGGCTTCGACCTCGTTCAGCTCCATGTAGCGCTGGATCACCGTGCCGTGCCCGAGGGGGTCTGGATTCTGCGGATCCATGTCGAAGGACAGCGATACGGCCGTACCGTCGCGAACCGTGCCTGCTGCGGCGCGCCGGACGTCGTCGGTGACCAGGTTCAGTGTCCCGAGGCGGTCGTCATGGCCCCATCTGCCCCAGTTCGACAGCTTCTGGAGGTACCCGATCACCTCTGCGTCCTGCGGCTTCCCGGACATGTCCACTCCTCAGTGTCGAACCCTCCCGGACTGACTGGAGGTTCTTATACGTGTAAGTCCCAGGTTGGCACGCGGGGATGAGGCAGGCAAGGGCGTGTGCAACGGGTCATAGGGGCGGCTACAGGCCGGGGAACGCGGCGAGCCCGGCCCGGGGCTCGGGGTCTTCTACGCTGGTCACATGGTCGATCGCCGGAGCCGGGCTCGCCGCACCACGATGAACGACGTCGCGCGTGTGGCCGGCGTGTCATCCGCCTCCGTCTCCTACGCCCTGACGGGGGCACCCGGCGTGAGCGACGAGCTGCGCGAGCGGATCCGGGCGATCGCGAACGAGCTGGGTTACCGGCCGAGCCTGGTGGCTCAGGGCCTGAAGACCGGCAGGGCCCGCAGCATCGGCCTGCTGCTGACGGACATCACCAATCCCTTCTATACCGAGATCGCCGCCGGCGCCGTGGCCGCCGCGGGGGACTTGGGCTACGAGGTACTGATCTCGCACGTCGGACTTGGGCAGGACGCCGGCGGGGACGATGCCGACGACGCCGGTGCTGCACGGTTGGCCACGGTGGCACGCGCACACATCGACAGGTACAGCAGCGGGCTGTTGCTCACCTCGCTGCTGGCGCGCGACCAGCCGCTGCTGGCTGAACTGCGCCGCACGCACGTTCCGGCGGTGCAGCTCTACCGGAGGGTGCCCGGCGAGCCGTCGGACTGGGTGGGCATCGATGACCACGCCGCTGCCGGAGAGATCATCAACCACCTGCTGACGACCGGGCGCCGCCACATCGCGGTGCTCGGTGGGCAGCGCTCGTCCTATGCGTCGGCGGCTCGCGAGGCGGGCTTCGTCGACGCCCTGAGTGCCGCCGGCCTGCAACCGGCCAACCCCGATCAGGGACGCTGGGGCGACATCAGCCGCCGCTCGGGGCTCGAACGGGCGCGAGAGCTGTTCGCCCGCGGCACGCCGATCGACGCCGTCGCCTGCGGCAACGACCTCATCGCCCTCGGTGTGCTCGACGCCTGCCGTGAGGACGGCTTTGCAGTCCCCGATGACGTCGCCGTGACCGGCCTCGACGACATGAGCTTCGCCAGCGTCGGACCACTGCAGCTGACCACGGTCACCGTGCCGAGAGAGCTCATCGGGCGGCGCGGCGTGCAGATGCTGTTCCGGCGGATCGAGGGCGACTCGGGCCCGCCGGTCGAGGAGGTGCTCCCTCACCAGCTTCGGCCGCGCGACACGACGTGAGGAATCTGCAGGCGCGGCATGGGTATGTTGAAGGCCCTTATACGTTTAAGTAGCTGCTGCTATGCCCCTGACTCGAGGAGAAGCCATGGCTGCCACGGTTGCCGACCAGATGATCGAGGTCCTCGTCCAGGCGGGAGTGCGGCGCATCTACGGGCTGGTCGGTGACAGCCTGAATCCGGTGGCGGACGCGGTCGGGCGTCATCCGGACATGGAGTGGGTGCATGTGCACAACGAGGAGGCCGCGGCGCTCGCGGCGGCCTCCGAGGCCCAGCTCACGGGGCGGCTGGCAGCCTGCGCGGGCAGCTGCGGGCCGGGCAACACGCACCTGGTGCAGGGCCTGTACGACGCGTCCCGTAGCGGCGCTGCGGTGCTGGCGATCGCCTCGCACATCCCCTCGACGCAGATCGGGATGGGCTACTTCCAGGAGACCCATCCGCAGCAGTTGTTCGCCGAGTGCAGCGTGTACTGCGAGATGGTCTCCCGCCCTGAGCAGCTGCCCCGCATGCAGCGCATCGCGATGCAGACCGCGCTGGCGCGCCACGGCGTGGGCGTACTGGTGCTGCCCGGCGACCTCGGCGGAGAACCGGCGCCGCGCCCCACCGGGCACAGTGACCTCGTCATACCGCGGGCCGTCGTTCAGCCGGATCCGGAGCAGGTGCGGGCGCTGGCCGAGAAGATCAACGCCGCTGGGTTCCGTCACGCTGCTCGTCGGCGCCGGGGTCCGGGACGCCCGCGCGGAGGTGCTGGAGCTGGCCTCCAGGGTGCACTCGCCAATCGGGCACTCACTGGGCGGCAAGGAGTGGATCCAGTACGACAACCCCTACGACGTAGGCATGAGCGGCCTGCTCGGCTACGGCGCCTGCTACGAGGCCACCCAAAAGTCCGACCTGCTCGTGCTGCTCGGCACCGACTTCCCCTACGAGACGTTCCTGCCCCAGGCACGCACCGTGCAGGTCGACCGGGACGCCGCTCACCTGGGCCGGCGTACCCGACTTGATCTCGGAGTGCAGGGGGATGTCGCCGCCACCTTGCGCGCGGTGCTCCCGTTGATCGCGCAGAAGAGCGACCGCCGCTTCCTGAATCGCATGCTCCGCCGTCACGCCGAGGTGCTGGAGAAGGTCGTCGCGGCTTACACGACCAAGGTCGACAAGATGCGCCCGATCCATCCGGAGTACGTCGCGGCGTTGCTCGACGAGGCGATGGACGACGACGCGATCGTCACCGTCGACACGGGCATGTGCAACGTCTGGGCGGCCCGCTACATCAGCCCGACGGGGCGCCGGCGGATCATCGGCTCGTTCCGCCACGGCACCATGGCCAATGCGCTCCCTCACGCGATCGGGGCCGCGTACGCCGAGCCCGGACGCCGGGTGGTGTCGATGTCGGGCGACGGCGGGCTGACCATGCTGCTGGGCGAGCTGCTCACCGTGGCAGAGCACGACCTCCCGATTACGACCGTGGCTCTCAACAACGGATCGCTGGGCATGATCCGCCTGGAGATGATGGTAGCCGGCTACCCCTTCTTCGAGACCGACCACGGGGTGGCCCACCTGGCCGGGGTGGCACGAGCGTGTGGCGTGCCGGCAAGCACCGTCGCCGATCCGGCCGAGCTGCCCGAGGAGCTGCACAGGGCTCTCCACACGCCTGGGCCGTACCTGCTCGACGTGCGTACCGACCCCAACGCCCTGTCCATTCCACCTCACATCACCGCAGGCCAGGTCCGCGGCTTCGCACTGGCCGCGACCCGCACCGTCCTCGACGGCGGCGTCGGCAAGATGATCGAGCTCGCCCGCAGCAACCTGCGTTCCATACCGCACCTCTGAACGCCGTGCTCGCCGTCACCTCTGTGGCTACGCAGGGCTCATGTCGCCTGGCCGATCCGCAGTTCGTGGACAATGTCGTCGATGTGGTCGGCTCTACCACCACCCGCCGGAGAGTGCGGTGGTGTCGTTCGTGGATGAGAAGTCCGGGATGCAGGCCCTGGACCGCTCCCCGCCGATGATGCCGGGCATGCGGCAGCGACGTACCCACGATTACCTCCGCCACGGCACCTCGAGCCGGTTCGCCGGCGGTACTTGAGCCGTCGATCGCGGGCGTCAGGAAGGAACGTCATCCGGCGGCCTGCCGTCCCGACCTAGTGACCAGGGCGACGCCGACGGCGGCCAGCGCGGTTCCGATCATCGCCCCCACCTGGAGCGGCTGACCCAGCAACGGAATGGCGGCCAACGCGGTCACGGGCGGAACCAGGAAGAGGTAGCTCGTGGCTGCTCCGCCACCCCGGCGCCGCAAGAGGGTGAAGAGCAGGACGAGCCCACCGATGGAGCTCACGAGGCTCACCCACACGATGGGCCAGATCGCAGAGAACGTGACCGGTACGGACAGGCCGCCGTGGCCGATTGCGAGCGGGGTGATCGACGCCGTCGCAACGACCAGCTGCACCGTCAGACCGGTGCGCAGATCCATCACCGCGCCGAACCGCTTCTGGTACAGGGTGCCGCTGGAGAATGCCGCCAACGAGACGAGCAGGGCGATCAATCCGGCGATCGAGACACCGCCGCCGAGTTCCGAACTGACCGCGGCCGCGACTCCGAGCAGCCCGAGCAGCAATCCGAGCCACTGATGCTTTCTCAACACCTCACCGAAAACGGGGACGGCGATCGCGGCGATCACCAGCGGGCCCGCGCTGGCGATCAGCGACGCGAGACCCGCGGACACCCCCAGGTCCAGCCCGATGTAGATGCCGCCGAACTGAACGGCGTGCAACACGAATCCCGTGACGATCAGATGGATCCACGCCATCGGCCTGCGGGGCCACGGAGCGCGGGTCACGATCGCGACGACGCCCATCACCACCGCGGCCACCAGGAAACGCCACCACAGCAGCGTCAATGCCGGCATCTCGCGCATGCCGAGCTTCCCGACCAGGTAGCCGCTCGACCAGACCACGATGAACAGCGCACCGGGCAGGGCACCGAGCAGAAGGGCCTTGACCGTCGCGCGTAGCCGGCCGGCTCGGCCGGTGCGCACCTCGGCGGAGCACCGGCGGCGCCCGGTGGCGGCATCGGCATCGCCGGGACCGGTCGGCCCGGTATCGGAGGAGTCTGCACAAGCGCCTGTGCGGGCAGGCGAGACTTTCATGTCCTGATCCGTTTCGTGAATGAACCGTCGAAGAAGTTCTGGAGTGCGTGAAATGTGCCGGGCGGGTGCCGAACGGACGCGCACGGAGTGCCAGCGGTGGCCGCGGCACGTCGAATGCCGCTTATCGAGGCGGGCTGGCCAAGTCACGGCGAGGATTTGCCGAACGTAGTTTCGCCAGGCTCACGCAGAACCCCCGGCACGTTGAACGGCCGCCGCTGCGGCGCGTATCGACGCGGGGCGGATCGACGTCCTGGCTGCCGGCAGAAGGGTCGGGAGGCCGCCGGGATCGTGGGACGCTCCGGGAGGTCAGCCCTTGGCCGGCTTGCCCACGGCGTGCTTCGCGAAGAATTCGGCCAGCGGGGCGGCGACGGACCTGGGGTCGTTCTCCGTCGGGATGTGACTGGCGTTCGCGACACGCACGAGCGTCGTGTTCGGCACCTCGGCGGCGAACCGCTCGGCGTTGTGGATCTGCTGGAAGGGGTCGTCCTCGCCCCAGACCAGCAGCTTCGGCGTGGTCGACGCGCGCAGCGACGGCACCAGCTCGAGCGTGTAGCGCTTGTCCGCCGCGCCGGCGAGGGCCATCCACGACCGCGCCACACGCTCCTCGGCCAGCGGCTCGAGGTACTCCTCCACCAGCGCGTCGTCTGCCGCCCCGGCCAGCGCAGCGGCGACCGCCCCACGCCGGATCCTCACCAGGTCGTGTGCCGACGTTGCGGCGACCAGTGCCGGATCGCTGAACTGAGCGATCCTGGGCAGCGGCCACGAGTTGTAGGTCACGCCGTTGACCAGCGCGAAGGCGTTGACGTCAAGCGCGTCCGAGAGGAGCAGGTGCTGCGCGATCGCGCCACCGATGTCGTGCCCGACGATCGACACGGGCCCGTCCACGCCCAGCGCGCGGACGAAGCGGACCACCCAGGCGGAGAGCTCGGGGATGGTCGCGGTCTTCGGCGTCAGCTCTCCCCCGGAGCGACCGAACCCGGGCAGGTCCACGGCGACGGGCCGAAGTCCCGCGGCAGCGAGATCGTCCAGGATCGGGAGAAAGACGCGACTCCAGTACGTTCCGTGCAGCAGCAGGACGACCGGGCCGCCGCCGGCCGTCAAGTAGCTCGCCTTTACGCCGTCGACGTCCACGGACGCGCGCTTCTCATCGTTCGATGACACCTGATCTCCTCCACCTCTCGTTCGCCGACTGACGAACTTACTCGTATAAGTAGAGGGCAGCGGGTCTTATGCCCGGCCGGGGCGGGCGGAGCGTGTGCGTCGAGTCACGAACCCGGACGCATGCGCCACCGAGAGCCGCGCAGGACTACCCGTGATCAGACCGAAGCGCGTTGTGCGGCGCGCTCCTTGCCGAGCCCATGAGCACGTGGACCAGCTCGCTGGGGACGGGAGTGGCGCCGACCCACTGAGTTCGGCTTCAACCCGATCCGCGGGTACACCGGCGCCCCGGCGACAGTCGCATGCCAACCGGCGCGGGTCGGCACGGTCGCCTGGCCACCCTCGTACAGTGCCCTGACCCGAGCGAGGGAGAGAGGCTCAGGCGGCGAAACCACCGTCCACCAGGATCGAGCTGCCGCTGACATGGCGACCGCCGGGGCCGGCCAGGTAGGCCACCATGCCGGCGACGTCCCGCGCTTGCCCGTAGTGACCGAGGGCGATGAACTGGCGGAGGAAGTCCGCCGCGGGTCCCTCGGCCGGGTTCATGTTTCCGTCGGGCCGGGATCCACCACGACCGCGGTGATGCCACGCGGGCCCAAGTCCCGGGCCAGCCCCTTGGTGAGGCCCGTCAGCGCCGACTTGCTCAACGCGTACAGCGTCATCCCCGGTCCGGGCAGCCGTTCGATCAAACAGCTGCCGATGTTGATGATCCGGCCACCGTCACTCATGTGTCGAGCCGCCGTCTGCGCGGCAGCGAACACAGCTCGGACATGGATCCCCAGGATGCGGTCGACGTCCTCCAACGTGACCTCGTCCAGGGGACCGGACGGAAACACACCCGCGTTGTTGACCAGGATGTCGAACCCGCCGAACTCGGCGACGGTCGCCTCGACCGCTGCCCGCACAGCCTCGGGGTCCGCGTTGTCCGCCTGGATCGGGAGTGCGCGCCCGCCGTCCGCCTGGATGTCCTTCGCGACACCGTCCGCATGGTCCGCCGCGCCGAGGTAGGTCAAGCCGACCGCCGCCCCGTTCCTGGCCAGCGTCCGGGCGATCTCCGCCCCGATGCCCCGGCTGCCACCCGTTACCAGTGCCACCTTGCCCGACAGGTCATTCATGTCGTCCTCATTTCTATGTCGATCGGCACAGAAATCTAGCACCGGGAAGGCTTGCCCCCCGGGCTTCTGTTACGGTTGACACAGAAATGAGGGGGCACATGGGACAGCGGGGCAGACCGCGCGGCTTCGACCGAGACACCGCGCTGCGCAAGGCGATGGAGACGTTCTGGAAGTACGGCTACGACGGCGCCTCGATGACCCGCCTCACCGCCGCGATGGGCATCGCCTCACCCAGCCTGTACGCCTGTTTCGGCAGCAAGGAAGCCCTGTTCCGGCAAGCCGTCGAACTGTACGGAGCGACGGTCGGCGCACCGGCGCAACAGGCCCTCGAGGAGGCACCGACGGCCTACGACGGCATCCGCGCGATGCTGCGGGCCAACATCACCACCTTCACCGAGCCGGACCAGCCCCCCGGATGCATGGTCGTCCTCGCAGCGGCGGCCGGGAGCGCCCGGAACGAAGAGGTCAGCGCTTTCGTGACCGAGCGCCGACAGGCAGTGCGCGAACTCTTCCGACAACGGCTCAGCCGAGGCGTGACGGCAGGCGACGTCCCGGCCACCGCGGACCTCGACGCCCTCGCGGCCCTGTACACCACGGTGCTCCACGGGCTGGCCATCCAGGCTCGCGACGGCGCCAACCGCGAGGAACTCCAAGCAATCATCGAGTCAGCGATGCTCAATGCCCCAAGGGCCAGCCGATAGACCTCCTGGATTCGCCGAGCCGCTGACCGCGGGGTGAACAGAAATTCGCACACCTCGGCGGGGCCGACCAGCGAAGTGCCGGCATGCCAGTCCCCCTCCATGTTGGGGATAGAAATTCCTGGTTGTGCCGCACGTGAGACCCACAAGATGCTCCCCGCGCACGCGGAGATGAGTTCGCGTTACGAACGGGGCGTTGATGTCGACTGCCCCCGCCCCGAGCCGCCGTCAGGTGCCGAATGTCTGCTCGCCGAGCACCTCGAGGAACTCGAAGCTCGCCGACGTGGTCGATCCCGGTTGTGGCCGGAAGATCACCAGTCTATGGCCGGTAATGGAGCTGAGGACGACGTCGCACTGCACGTCGAGAGGCCCCGCGTGGGGATGGATCAGCTGCTTGCGGGTCGAGCGGAGGGGCTCCACGGCCATGTCGTCCCAGTACCGGCCGAACTCCACGCTCGTTCGGAGGAGGTCGGCGATGAGGCAGTCGGCCACGGCGTCCCCGCCACGGCGTGCGGTGGCCGCACGCAGGTCCGCGACGTAACCGCGCCCGATCGCCTCGTGCTCCTCGGTGATGTTGAGCGCTCGCGATGCGGGGTCGGTGAACCAGCGCCAGGTCACGTTACCGGCGCGCTCGTCGCCGAGTTTCCAGGAGCCGAGCAGCGCTTGGCTGAGCCGGTTCTGGGCGAGGATCGTGGTGAGGTCGTCCATGACGTGCGCGGGCACGGTGGTCAGGGCGTCGAGCAGGAACATCATCGCGGGGTCGACGTAGCCGCCGGTCGCGCCCGTGAGCGGCGGGGAGCAGCCGGCGAGCCGGTAGAGGTGGTCGCGCTCGTCGACGGACAGGCGCAGCGCCCTGGCCAGGCTCGCCAGCATGGCTTGCGAGGGGTGCGCATTGCGGGACTGCTCCAGCCGCTCGTAGTAGTCGACCGAGACGTTCGCCAGCAGCGCGACCTCGGCTCGTCGGAGCCCGGGGGTGCGGCGGCGGCCGCCGGCGACGAGCCCGACGTCGGCCGGGCGCAGCGCCTCGCGTCGAGCCCGCAGGAAGCTCCCCACGTCGTTGTGCCTGCTCGTGCCGCTCACTCCTGGATGGCCTTCATCCCGGCCGCGACGTACCGCTCGCCGGCCACCTCGTCGGCCGGGATCACCTCAGCCAGGGCGGTCAGCGTCTCGGCGTCCACGGTGAGCGTGGCAGCGGCGACGTTCTCCTCCAGGTAGGCGCGCCGCTTGGTGCCGGGAATGGCGGTGACGCCGTGCGCGAGCACCCATGCCAGGGCCAGCTGCCCGGGTGTGGCGTCGTATTTCTCGGCGATCACTCGGACGCGGTCGGCCAGAGCGAGGTTGTGCGCGAAGTTCTCGCCGCTGAAACGGGGGGCGCTGCGACGCCAGTCGCCCTCCGGCAGCCCGTCGAGCGAGCGCAGCTCGCCAGTCAGCAGGCCGCGACCCAACGGTGAGTAGGCCACGAACCCGATGCCCAGCTCGCGCACCGTGTCGAGCACACCGTTGGTCTCCACGGTCCGCGTGAACAGCGAGTACTCGGTCTGCACGGCCGAGAGCGGTGCCGCTGCGTGGGCCGCGCGAACGGTCTCGGCGGACGCTTCACAGATGCCCAGGTACCGCACCTTGCCTTCGGCGACCAGCTCGCCCAGTGCACCGAAGGTCTCGGCCACCGGCACGTTCGGGTCCACCCGGTGCTGGTAGTACAGATCGATGCGGTCCGTGCCGAGCCGCCGCAGCGAGCCCTCCACCGCACGCCGCAGGTAGTCGGCCCGGCCGTTCGGGCCGCCGACGATCTTGCCCGTCTCGTCGAGCGTCACCCCACCGAACTTGGTGGCGAGCACGACTCGGTCTCGGTCGCGCGCGACCGCGCGTCCGACCAACTGCTCACCGGTGAACGGGCCGTACATGTCCGCTGTGTCGAACAGCGTCACGCCGAGCTCGATCGCCCGCTGGATCGTTTCGACCGACCCCGCATCGTCCGGGGTGCCGTACATCGCGGTCATCCCCATCGTGCCCAAACCCTCGACCGACGTGGTCAAACCCCGGCTGCCGAGCGCATGTGTCCTGATGCTCATGTTGTCCTCTAGTCATGGCGCGCCTCCGCCATTCGGCGGCGCCACCAAGCATGCGACGGCACAGGGACACTTCGATCGTTCAGCTCAGACCCGTCTTCCGAGGACGACGCTAGGGCACGGCGAACCGTGACGAGCCGGGCGCTCCCGGCGCGAGCTCATCGGGTCGAGCCCACCTCCCGGCCCTGGCAGCCGCCCTGCAGGAGAGACGGGCGACAACCCCAGGCCCGCCCCACGGCCGAGCTGGGCGGTCAGCCGCCACCCGGCCAACCGAGGCCGCAGCTCCCCGTAGCTGTAAACAAACACGCTCGTCCAGGAGGACGACCAGTTGGGCGCGCCGGGGTCGTCGGTATGGAACCAGTTCGGCGAGGGCCGGCCCTCGGGGACAAGGGCGTCGAGGCCCAGGACGTCGACGGCGAACTCGGTGACGACGCGGTGATACTCGCTCCAGAGCAGCTTGAACGCCGTCGCCTCCGGCAAAGCTGCTCCCCGGCGATCAGCAGCGCCGCCATCCGGGCTCCGTGGCAGCGCAGCTGCTCGACCTGGACGTGGCATCAGGCAAGCCGGGTCCGGATGTCGGGGACGTTGTCGAGACCCCGCTCGTTGCGGAATCGAATCGGAGCGTGCAGGGCCGTCTCACCGCGCTCGAAACCGAGCAACGTCATCGCCACCGCCCAGCCCCGTGACCTCGCCAACGACACCGGATCGCCTGGGCATCCATCGAGCGACGTGCGGCACGAGGCCGCCGTGCCAGGTCTCCGCCCCGCCCGCCGGTGCGTGCCACTGGAAGAACAGCGCCCCCTGCGAACCGCCTTGGCGATCGTCCTGCCGTCCACCGTTCTGGCTCCAGAACGCGGTGTACCAGGCCGTGTCGAGCCGCTTCAGGGAGCCATAGCGGCGCTGCATCCACCCGCGGAAGGCGGCCGCGGCGTGCTCGCTCCAGGACGTCGTGCCGTACTCGTTGTGCACGTGCCAGGCCTGCAGCGTCGGGTGGTCGCCGTAGCGCTGCGCCTGCTGCCGGGCGATGGCGCACCGGATCTGGTGGACGGAGCCCCGCTCCCCAGCTCGGCTCCGTCCACCACGCATGGACGCCCCCAAGCGTCCGAAGTCGCCACCCGCTGCCGCACCAGCTGCCACACAGGGGCGGAAGCTGAACGAGCCGGCGTAATGAGCGCCCGGTTCGGCGTTGCGCGACCGCGATCACGTCAGGCCGTGCCCGGTGCACGGCCGAATGGATGGCGAAGCCGGCGTAGTTGACCGGACCCCGGCCCTGCACCACCTGGCCGTGCTCATTGACCAGCAGCAGGTCCGACACCCTGATCTGGGAGAAGCTCATCCCGAACGGGTTGACCCAGTAGCAGTTGGGGTGCTCGGGGTCGCGGGCAGTGACGTGTCCGGCGACGCCCTCGCCGAACCCGAACCGTCCGAACAGCCGGAACGTCGCAGCCAGTTCCCGCTGACGCAGCCGCCGCTCTTCCTCGATCGATAACGCGCCGGGCGGCTGGGGCAACTCGGGGTTGTCGGCGACCACCATCGCTGGGCGGGAAATGCAGTTTGTCGGCATCGTGTCCTCCGCTCCTCGGTGTCTTGCCGTTGTGATTGCGAGATAACCAGCCGAGAACGACCGCTACCATGGATCAAGTCTCCACAAATTGGTTGCTCTCATGGAGAACTGCACTAGCAACGGGGTGAATGATGGACGACGGAGGCTGGCTGGAGCTGCTGCTGACCGAGGCTCCAGGCGCCGAGTTCGCGGCCCACGAGCGGCAACTGGCCCAGGAAACAGGCTCGACCGAACGCGCCGCCAGCGAGGCGGTCGCCGCGCTGCGCATCCGCACCCTGCTCGAACAGCGCACCCAACGGGCCCGCGAACTGGCCACACTCAACGAGGTCGCCGCGCACCTCACCGCCACCGGCCAGCGCGACCAGCTAGGGCTGATCGACGACATCGTCGTGCACGCCCGGAGGGTGCTCGGGGTCGACATGGCCTACCTCTGCCTGATGGAGGCGAATCGCCGGCTGCGGATCCATGCGGTCAGCGGCGCGCTCACCCCACACATGCTCGGGATGTCGATAGCGGCCGAAGCCGCCAGGCCCTACTCGGTGTCCCGCTGCTCGGCCGCGACCAGGTACTCGGGGTGCTGTTCGTGCTCGAGCGGCGACCGCGCCGGTTCACCGGGGAAGACATCAATGCCATCGCATCACATCGCCCTCAATAGGTCCCTGATGGAGCCGCCGCATAGTTGCGCAGGAACGTCGCGTCACTAGGAAATTGAGGGGCTGCCGGCCCCTCCCGGTGGTCCACCCTCGGCGTGGCGCGCGCTGCAGCATGCCGTGGGACGGGATCGGCCGGTCCTGCCGTCGGCCCTGACTCGGCACAGCGCACGGCCATCAGCATGTGACCAGTCCGACACTGGGCCGTCGGCTACGCGCCAGTAGACCGGTCGCTGCGCGCACGGCGCGACGGCAAACGGGGCAGCAGCGGTTCTCAACCTGCTGCCATCGACGTTCCTCACGCCCGGAAGGACCGGGCACCACAAATCGTCGACTCGTCACGTCGGCCCCCTCCAATGGTGGACGCGAGTCTGCGGGTCGTCGTTGCTCTCTCATGTCGTGCTCCGTGGTCACTCCCCGACCACGTGACAGCCCCGCCAACTGCCACGTCCCGACCGCACCCGGACCCGACGCTTCCCCCATACGAACAGAGGTGGGCCGGTGAGCATTGTTGCCGGGGCGACGGAGTCACCATCTGTACGACACCGTCGCGGATCTGCGCGTCAGGGTCGGCTGTCCGTCGCCGGCGTCGCAGGTGGGGCCGGCACCACGACGATTGCCACCGCAGATTCAGAGAGCACTATCGCCTTTACCTTACACTCACCCTTACACTGGCCAGCTCACCGCAAATCGTTGAGATGGCCGAGTTTTCCGAACCCGTCAAGCCGGAGGGCTGTCCGTCCCTCCGGTCGTCATCGGCCAATCATTGTGGTCTCACTCGTCGCGCTGCCCCGAGTCCGAGGAAATGTGAGCACTCTCGCGCGATCGCACACTTGCTCCCGCAGTCGCTCTACACATCTATGTATTTGCCAGCACAACAGGGGAGGGCATGACTACCCACCTCGACCCCGGCACCGACCAGGCAGCCGTGCCGGGCCCTTGCTCGAGAGGCAGGTCAGATCGGTCGGGCCGGTCCTGTGGAAGCCGCCACGGCCGCCGTTCCAGCTCAGAACTCGCGGTGACGTCGCTGGGGCTTAACTGGCCGCGCCCGACCCTTGCTCAGGCTGGGACGTTCTCCGAGCCTGAGCCAATTGGTTCAGAGCCAAGGATCCGTCCAGCAGGCCATCGGGAGCGGTGACAAACGGCAGCCGCTCCGCAGCTGCACTGTCCAGCAGCCCGACCTGGGCGAGCACGGCAGCCTGATCCCAGTAGATGCGCTCGCTCGCGACATCGGCGCCCTCGAAGCCCACGATACCGATCACTGGGATACGCACCTGCTTGCCCGTGGGAGCCACAGCGGGCAGGATCCACGGAATCTCGATGTCATGAGTGAACGTAATGAGCATCTCGTCGACGATGCTTGCATCTCCGATTGTTTGACTCATCGACACGATGGACAAATCGGCCGGATTCCGCCCCACGAACCACTGTTGATAGAAGTCGCGGACCCCGTCAAATCCGACACCGCCCATGCCGGTCGGTACATGCAGAACAGTCGGGTTGTCCGTCATGGTCCGCATCGTGGCGTCCACATCCCGAGTCACGAACTCGGCCGCCGTGTGCGCCGCCCACATCCGCAGCATGGCTTTTTGATCAGACATTCTCATCCTCCGAAATCAGCGCTTCCACTTACCTTGAGCGAAATGCCCTAGAGGGAGTACATCCCGCGATGAAGTATACAGAACGATACCTTCCTCAATGGTCAGGCGCTCAGAGGTACGGGTTCACGGTTTGCTGAATTTGCTCCACAGGGATCGACTAGTTGATCCCGCACCCGCACACAATCACGCGCAGACATGGCAAGGATTGGCTGCCCGACTCAAGCCCCTGAAGTCGAGCGGAGAAATTCGTGTCGCACCGCCGAAAGATTGCGGGTGGCGCCCGGAGTCGACCCAGCCGTCCGCTCGTGGGGGTTCCGGTGGACGCCCGTGAGGACCACACCGCACGCTCCACAAAGTCCATCGTGATCTGGTCAGCCGATTCGGTATCTGCTCGATGGCAGGGGGCAGAACTGCTGGACTCCCGAACTTCTTGGCCCAGGCGCCGGAACGGACCGATTTTCGGTCCTTGGCTCAGTTGGTCAAGTTCGCTGGAGGGCCTTGAGCCAAGGCGGGCTCGGCGTCGGAGGTGTGACCGTTTCGCCAGAACAGTCCGGTCTAGTCTACATTTGTACGTCCTTCGGATTCGACCGCCTCGGTGTGAGCTCGCAATCGCCGAGCTTCTGTCCCGACCTGCGTCGATGAGCGCCATGGCGGGCTACTCCCGGGCGCAGTGGGCGGCCAGGGTGAGCGGGTGGACGGATTCACGGCCGGCTCGGCGACCTGGCCGAGGCCGGCAGCTTCGGTGTACCGGTAGCCGCTGGCCTGTTTGACGTCGGAGGGCCTATCGAGCGGTGTTGGTAGCCCTGCTCTTGACTTCCCGGACGACCCATTGCTCGTCAGCGATGATCTAGACCGCGTCCGGCCTGGTCTGTTCCTTACGGCTCCATCCGGTTCAGCCGCGAGCCGTAAGTCGGTAAGACACCCGCAACCCGGAGGCGACGAGGAAGTCCAGCTCGGCGAGGTCGAGCACGATATGCCGGTAGCCGGACCGGATGAGCTGATCGAGGACTGTTTCCAGACGGTCGATTGTCGTGAAGTCCAGTTCCCCGCTCAACCGAACGTCTCTGCGGATCGTGTCGCTGGAAACTTGCACACACAGGACGGAGCCCGTCGGAATGCTCCGCTCGCCCTCGGTACCGCGACCCACGCCCGTTCCTCCAGAAACGTTCAAAGCGGCGATGGCGCACAGAACCGGGTCTTCGCAAGTGACCTGCAGCACGCACCTACCGCGGCTGCTGGTCCAACCGATCAAGATTTACCCACGCCCTCGGGCCCGGCGACCGCGCCGTGATCGACATCCGGCCGGCCGGGGCGTCAGGCGGATCGCTGGGCGGCCTCCACGAGTTCGCCCGCGACGACCCGCAGTTTTACGTTGCGGCGCTGGGACGCGGCGCGCAGGGTCGCGAACGCATCCTCGACGCTACAGCGGCCGGCGATCACGATGCCGATCGCCTGATCGATCGTGGCGGGCAAGGCGAGCGCGGCCCGCAGGTCTGTTCGGCCCCACCTCGAGCGGATCCTCGCATGACCACAAATTCGCTGAGCCGTGACGGCTTCCCGTGGGACCATCGCATCGATCAAGCACCGCACTGCGCTGCGCCCCTGATTCCCCACCCCCACCGCCTCAGCTGGAGGAAGACCTCATGATGGCAGCCATTCCGCTCCGACTCGACGCCACCCGCACCTTCCACGAGGCAATCGGTGCCGAGGTCGGCGCGGGGTCGCAGGTTGCCAGCAAGGGCTTCGTCACCTTCGGCTCGACTTTTGGCGGCACGACGTGGTCGCGGGTCACAGCACTCTCCAACACCGGCGCCGTGCTGGCCACGTGGACAGACGTCCGCACCAACAACAACACCTCAGCCGACCGCGAGCTACCTGCCGGCACCCGCAGTGTCACCGTCGAGGGGCAGAGCGACAACGACGGCACCCGCCCCTGGGCATCGGTCTGGTGCATCCGCTGAACCCGGCCTCGCCCACACCTCGCGGCCTCGTGGATGGCAGCGCACTCGTGCTTCAAGCACGCCCCGGGCTGCCCAACGCAACACCGTGCCCCCCATCTGCATTGCAACCCCGGCGCCCGGAAGCCGCAGTGTGGCGATCGAGCAGCCCGACCACCGACCTGGGCCTACACGTTCTTCAAGACACGCGCGGTGAACCCACCGTCGCGCCCAGGAACACCAGCCACGCAGGCAGGGAGATCGGGCCGTGGTTGACGAAGCTCGGCAGGTAGGGCTGCTGCGCGGAGGCGTTGCGCCGGTCCAGCACGAGTGCGGGCAGTCCGGCCACACCTGCGGATCACGATTGGCGAAGCCGTAGAAGACGAGCAGGCGCGACCCGGCCGGTACCTCCACGCCTCCGACGAGACTGTCGACCGTGACCAGCCGGTAGAAGCACTGGATCGGCGCTTCGAGGCGCAGGGACTCCTTGAGGAGCCGCCCGATCAGCCCCGGCTCGCGGCGCAGCCTGTCGGCGAGGCCCGGCACGCGGCCGAGGAGGGCCATTGCTGGTCGCGAGGTGGTGGGTGCTGGTGATGTTGCCGGCGATCGGGAGCTGGATACAGGAAGACTCGCGAGTGGGCTGCCGGTGGGACACTGATCCGGCGGTACGCCTGGCACCGACCCAGCGGGGCAGGCGACCTAACTGCCCGCCGTGGCTTCAGATCTGTTTATGCAGATCCGTCAATGCGTGCCGCTGGTCAACGGCCGGGACGGCGGGCCAGCAGGATTCGTGCGGCGTAGGCGATGCAGATCATGATGACGCCCATTCCGATCCGGCGCATGCCCACTAACGACAGCGACCGGTCGGCTTCTCGGTTGGTCGCCGACTGCTGCCCACTCAAACCAACCTGCTCGTTCTGGCTGGACAAGTTGCTGCTCCCCGGCTCGGGACCTTCGTCATTCGAACCGGATTGGAAGCGACAGGCCGCGAACGACGTGACAACGCCTAGCCCTGTGACTAGAACCAGCTCGACAAGCGGGACGGCGTCCACGACGAACGCGTCCTCACCCATGAACGTAACGTATCCCCCCGTTGCGAACAGCGAGGCGAGCGCAACCCCGACGCCGGGGGTCGAAAGAAGGTCCGTCGTCGACGGGGAACGGCTGAGGCGATGATACCTGAGGAAGAGGGCTGCGCTGACTGTCGCGCTGATCCCGATGGCGAGCAAGCCCGAGGTATCGAGCATGCCGAACGGCGCACCGGAACCGTATTTGACGCTCTTATGGTCACGAAGGGCGGGCAACCATAGAGTGACGAATAGGGGCGGCACCACGAGCGTCATAATCCGCCGTATCAGCCTCACTGCCTTCTGCGCGTTTCCGGTCCGGTCCGGCCGCGCGTTCTCGACGGTGTCGAGGGTCACGAGGATGGCGAAGACAAGAAGACAGCCCGCCGCCACGAATCCGACCCCGGCAGCGGCTCCAACCGCTGCAGAGCGTCCAGAGCGCTCCTTCTCACCCACCATCACCGCATAGTTGAGGCTCGTCGCGACCAGGGCGAAGAACGAGCACATTAAGGGTCGGTACGCGGAGGTCACAGACTTCTGCGGACGGCTCTCGTTAAGGCGTACCGTTGCGATCGCAATTAGTGCTGCGAAGGAGAACCCCGCAAGCACACCCGCAAGCTGGGAATATAGTGCTGCGATCTCGGAGAAGTCGAGATATCGGTTGAGCGGCAACCTGGCTCCCGTAACGCAGATCGGACGTATCGGGCGACTGTATCGAATCATCGGTACCGCTGATCAACTGGACGCGCGTGCAGCTCGTGGCGCCACCGGCGAGTCCGGTGAGATTGGCCGGGACGGAGGTCTTCGAGCGGACGACACCTTGGGGACCAACCTCCGCCTACAGCCACCCGTCCGCTGGGCGGCAGCCGGACCTTCCGGCCAACAGAGGTCGAGCCACTGCTGGAGCGCGCCCTGCAGCCCCGTTCTCGCGCATCAGCCGCTCGACCCGCTTGCCGGCGACGTCATGGCCGCGGCGGCGCAGGGTGGCGTGCACCCGCGGAGCACCGTAGGTCGCACCGGAGCGGGCGTGGATCCGGCGGATCTCGTCGAGCAGCTCGGCGTCCGCACCCCGGCGCGGTGACGGGTCGCGCTGTTGGGCGAGCCACCCGTAGTAGGTCGATGCGGGGACACCGAGGACCTGCAGGACGGGGGCGCTATTCCGAAGCAGTCTCTCCGTGCCTCGACGGCTTTCACCACTTCTTCCTTGTGGGGTCCATCTCCTGGGCGGAAAAAGCGCTCGCCGCCTCGAGGATCTCATTGGCCCGGCGGAGCTCGGCGTTCTCCTTGCGCAGCCGGCGCAGTTCCTCGGTCTCGGCGGTGGTCGGGCGGTCGTGGCGTTCACCGTGGTCGGCCTCGGCCTGGCGGATCCAGTTCCGCAACGCCTCATGGTGCATGCCCAGCTGCTCGGCCAGCCGGCGGATCACCGGCTTGGGGTCGGACTCCGGGGAGAGCCGCACCGCGCGCTCACGCAGCTCGTCGGGGTACTTCTTCGGTGCTGCCACGGAGACGCCCTTCACGGCCCTCCGGCCATGATCGTGGATCTCCGGGCAAGGGGGGAACCTCATTCCCCCGAGCTGCGCTCAGGGTGTCGGACCAGTTGCACCGCTCCTCGGACAATCCCCTCCGCTGCGGAGCCCGGCCTCGGCAGCCGGGAAGAGCTCGTGATCGAGGAGTTCCGCCGAGCGGCAGCGGCCCTGCCGCTACGGAGCCCGGCCTTGATGGCCGGGAACAGGCATCGGGGACCGGCCCACCCCACCGCGGGAAGTTGATCCCGCCCGAACCGGGCGCCGGACGGTGCGAGGTGCCCCCGGCGAACGGCGCGCCGAGGATGACGACGTCGGCGCCGACGTAGGTGCCGGGGTTCCTCGAGCGTGCAGGGGTCGACACCGAGGACGGTGACGTCGGGGCCGTACATCGGGCCGTAACGGGCATGGGTCTCCGGTCGGACGTTCAGCGGACCCGGTCGGTCGGCGCGAAGGCCGCGCCGTGACCGGGGATGATCATTGTCGGTTCCATCGCGAGGAGCCGCTCGCGAGATGCCTTCAGCTGGTCACCGTCGTGGGCCAGGGGGTCGTCTTCGGGCCCGTCGGCGCTCCACCCACAGGTGGGTGGCCGCAACCAGGCCGGTGCCGGTCGTGGCGAGTGTCGTGATGTCCTCGGCGGTGTGTCCGGGTGTGCGGATCAGCCGGACCGAGGGCGACAGCTCGAAGCCGTCGGCGTCGCGGTCCTCCCAGACGTGGATGAGAGCGAGCTCTCAGCCCGAGAGATCGCCGACCAGCTGGGGCACGCGAAGGTCTCGATCACTCAGGACAACTACCTCGGCCGGCGGCTGACGAGCCGCCGTACGGCTGAGGCCCTCCAGGTTGCAGTCGGCAGGACCTTCACCGATAGATGATGGATAAGTCATGTGTCGATCTTGACCGCCGCGGCGCTGCAGGCGCCTGACCTGGGGAGAAGCTCCTCCGACTGGACTCGAACCAGTAACCCTGCGAAACAAGATCCACTACTTCGGTGCGCTGGTCATCTCGCGTTGCCTGCTGTGAGCTGCACCGACCGCGCCGCGCGTCTCTCGTCCTCGGGTGCAGGCTGCCGACGTTCGCCGTTGAAAGCTGGGGGTAAAGCAGGGGCGCTCCCGTCATCGAGCACCAGCGGTGCCTCAGTGCTGGATCAGGCCGCCGACCGGGACGGGAGCGACGTGGCCGGTCGCCGGAACGGTCTGTGCCAGGTCGAGGCCGACGTCGACCAGCGATGACCGGCGTAGGCAAGCGACATCGGGGATCGGAGTCCAGACGGACTCGGCGATTTCGCCGTTCGGTTCAGGCCGGAGTTGGCCGCCGATGACACGGACCCGGTAGAAGATACCGACATTCTGGTGCTCGACTCCCGCACGGGCGATGGCCGCGGGGATCACCCTCGAGTCCACGCCCATCAGGCGTTCAACCACCGCGTCGCAGCCGGTCTCCTCGGCGACCTCCCGGATCACCGCATCGAACGGATCCTCCCCGTGCTCAACCCGACCGCCCGGAAGGGTCCAGTTGCTCTCGCCCTGCGGTGGTACGTGACGGGCGAGCAGCACACGCCCGTCCTCGACGCACACGGCGTACGACGCCAGCCGGAAACTCATCCCCCGCACCTCCCACGGGACCCTATCCAACGTCCAAGATCCGCCGCATCCCTATGAGCGCGAAGTTAAGCCGGATCAACTATGGATAGCACCGACGACAAAGTCAAAGAAGACCGGCGCAAGGAGACGCTCATCCAAAACGTCATATTCGCCTGACGTAGTGCTTGGTCGAGAACTCCCCTAATGAATTCCTCCCGGTGCACTAGCGACTCCGAAAAGAAGCGTTCCTTCTCGTTGACGCGCTCTCGTGAGGCCGAGTAGTCAAAGTGAATTGAGTCAACTGAACCAGTTATGTAGACGTAGGAATTGTGAACGTCTTGCGCGCCGAGCCCGATTTCGGATCGCTCGGACTCGTTCCCGTTGGCAGCATCGACACTCGAACGCGGAGCGATTTCCTGCGCCGACGCTTCCGCGTTGTCATCCCTCGGCCTGTCAGAAGGATCCTCAATAATTACGCTCTACCTGTCGATTTGCAGGGAGCTTGCGTTACGGCAAGTACGAGATGCTGCGGTAATCTGCGCAGCCGCGCGCCGCGCGGGGACCGGCCGGAGGCCGCACGCCCCGCGCGAGCGCTTGCGGCTGCATCGGACACAGCGCCGCGCGCCGCCCGCAGGGCGGCGCCTTGATCAGGTAGAGAAAGTCTGAACCCCGCGGCTTGGAGCTGCGGCCGGCTCGATGTCCGGGGATGCAGTCGTGCTGCGAACGACGAGGTGCGGGGCGATTACCTGTTCGCGCTCGTCGGGTGCGTCGTGGCCGTCGAGTCGGGCGATGGCGCGGGCGATCGCGAGGGTCGTGATGCGCTCGGCGTCCTGGGCGACGGTCGTGAGGGCGATGTGGGACAGACTGGCGAGGCTGCTGTCGTCGAAGCCGACCACGGACATGTCGCCGGGCACCGAGAATCGTTCGCGGTGCAGGACGTCGAGGACGCCGGTCGCACAGCGGTCGTTGAACACCGTGACGGCCGTAGGCCGTGAGCTGAGGGCGAGGAGGTGGCGCGCAGCTTCGGCACCCTCATCCTCGGTGAGGCCGCCGGGCAGGATCACAACCTCGTCGAGGCCGTGGCGGCTGAGCGCTTCGCGGTAGCCACGTCGTCGCTCTGCAGCGCCCGGAGCCCGTCCTCCGTCGATGTGCGCGATCCGGTAGTGGCCGAGTTCGACGAGGTGGTCGACGGCGAGTTGGATGCCAGCGGCGTCGTCGGTGCGCACGACGTCCACGGCCTTGCTGCGGACCGGGCGCGCAACGACCATGACCGGTATCCGGGCCGCGAGATCGGCCAGCTCCGTGGTCGGCAGGGACGGGCCGAGGAGGACCAGGGCCTCGCAGCGGTCCTGCAACAGGCTCGCCACCGCTCGGCTCTCGTTGCGGCCGGGAGTGACCGCGCTGAGCGCGAGTTCGTAGCCGGCCGTGTCCGCGGCCGTGTAGAGGCCGCTGACGAGATCGCCATGGAACGGGTGCTGCACCCCGAACACGACGCCGATGAGCTGGGTCCTGCTGCGGCGCAGCATCCGCGCCCGGCTGTCCGGACGGTAGCCCAGCTCGTCGGCGGCCTCCCGGACCCGCTCCCTCGTCGCCGCGCTCGCCCCGGGTGCGTCCCGCATGACGATCGAGACGAGCGGCACGGACACCCCTGCGCGCGCGGCCACATCGGCGAGGGTCGTGCGCCGAGCCCGGACTGGCGGCTTCTCCGTCATGCGCCGAGTCTAGCCAGAATCTCTAGAACGTTATAGCTCAGTGGCGTTGACGCGTCCGTGCCGTCGGCGACATACTCGCCGCTATAACGTTCTAGCTTGCCTTTGCGGGCGTGCACCTCAAGGAGGAGTGGGATGAGCCAGTTCAACAGCGGTTCACCGGTCGGCGTCGCCCTGATCGGATCGGGCAGGATGGGCGCCTACCACGGTGAGACCCTCGCTCGGCGGCTCCCGGGGGCCCGTCTGGTCGCCGTGGTCGATCCCGCCCCCGGCACCGCGGAGAAGCTCGCCGCTGAGTGGGGCGCGCCCGCCGCCTACACCGACGCCGCTCAGGCGTTCGCCGACGCGGCCGTCAATGCTGTCGTCATCGCCGCACCCGCCCGCTTCCACGCCGAGCTGATCGTCGGTGCCGCGCAAGGCGGTAAGGCCGTGTTCTGCGAGAAGCCCGCCGCGTTGGAGCTGGCGGAGCTGGATCGGGCGATCGACGCGGTGCGCGCCGCCGACGTTGCCTTCCAGGTCGGGTTCAACCGGCGCTTCGCTCCCGACTGGGCCGCGGCTCGCGCGCTGCTGGACCAGGGCGTCGTCGGCACGCCGCGGTTGCTGCGTTCGGTGACCCGTGACCCGGGCGGTTTCGATCCCGCCCGCGTCCCCGCGGACACGATCTTCAACGAGACGCTCATCCACGACTTCGACACGCTGCGATTCCTCAACCCCGGCGCCGGAGCCGTCGAGGTCTACGCCACTGCGGACGCGCTCGTCGAACCCGTATGGAAGGACCGCGGCTTGCTCGACACCGCAGTGGTGACCGTGAAGTTCGACAACGGGGCGATCGGGATCGCCGAGGCCTGCTTCCAGGCCGCCTACGGCTACGACGTCCGCGGCGAGGTCTTCGGCTCCGCCGGCATGGCCACGATGGGCGACGGTCGAGCCACCGGCATGGTCTTCTCCGGCGCCACCGGCCGAGCGATCGACACCGCCCGCAGCGACCAGGAACTTCTCGCCGGTGCCTACACCGCCGAGCTTGCCGCATTCATCGACGCAGTGCGCACCCGACGTCCCGCTCTCGTGGGCGGAGAAGACGCCCGCGCCGCCCTGTCGATCGCGAAGGCCGCGGCCCGCTCCGTCCGGGAGAACCGCCCCGTCACCATTGCCGAGGTCGCCAAGTGAGCACCATCGACACCGGCAGCTCCTACCGGCTCGCCGTCTCCGCGGAGATGGTCTTCGTCGACCTGCCCTTCCTCGACCGCGTCCGCCGGATCTCCGAGCTGGGCTATGAGGTCGAGATCTGGGACTGGACCCAGAAGGACATCGCCGCGCTGAGCGCCACCGGAGCCACGTTCTCCTCCATCACCGGCTACGTCACCGGCACCCTGGCCGACCCCGACGGCGCCGAAGAGCTGCTGCGCACCGCCGAGGAGTCGCTCAAGATCGCCGAGCAGCTCGACTGCCCGAGGCTGAACCTGCACGGCACTGGCCTCGACGGCAAGGGGCTGCCCGTCATCCCCTCCCAGTTCGTCACCCCGACGATGTGGCTCACCGCCGCAAGGACCCTCACCAGGGTCGCGGAGCTGGGCGAGCGCGTCGGGCGCGTGTTCACCCTTGAGAACCTCAACACCGCTGTCGACCACCCCGGCACGCCATTCGCCACTGCGGCCGACACGATCGCCCTGGTCGAGGCCGTCGACAACCCACACGTACGCCTCAATCTCGATCTTTACCACGCCCAGATCGGCGAGGGAAACCTCGTTCAGCTCGTCGAACGCGCACTCCCGCTTATCGGCGAGATCCAGGTCGCCGACGTCCCGGGCCGCTGCGAGCCCGGCACCGGGGAGATCCACTACCCCGCCGTCGCCGCCGCCCTCGACCGGCTCGGCTACGACGGCGTCGTCGGCCTCGAAGGCTGGGCCTCCGCCGACCCAGAGCAGGCCCTCGACCGCTTCCGTGTCGCGTTCACCATCGACCGCTGAGGACAGCGGGGATGCACACGAGCACCAACCCGACACTGCCGAATCCGCACCTCGGTACGGCTCCCGGCTCCTGGGGCGTCTGGTCCCGGATGACCCTGCCCAGATCCCGGGCCCCGGTTCCTCGACGAGGCCGCCGCAGCCGCTACACCGCTGTGGAACTCGGCCCTTGGGGCTACCTGCCGACCCACGCCGAGCACCTTCGCGACGAACTCGGCAGCCGCGGCCTCACGCTCACCGGCGCCACCGCCGGGACGGCACTGCACCGCGGGGCAGAAGCGCTCTCCGACGCTCGAACTCGGCCGCGTGCTGCTTGACGAGTCCGGGGTCAAGCAGATGTTCCACCCGCACGCGGACGCTCACGTCGACACCGAAGATCGTGTCGACCGTTTCGTTGGGGTCACTGACCCCGCCGCCGTGTGGCTCTGCCTCGACACCGGCCACATCGCCTACGCAGGCGGAGACAACCGCGCCATCGTCGCCAAGCACTCTTCGCGGATCGGCTACGTCCATCTCAAGTCAATCGACCCCGCCGTCCTCGAGCGGGTGCGAGACGAGAACCTGCCCTTCGCCCAAGCCGTCCAGGCCGGGGCGATGGTCGAACCCGACCTCGGCGAGCCCAGCATGCCCGAGCTGCTCCGTGACCTCGACGCGCTCGGCGTTCCCCTCACCGCGATCGTCGAGCTCGACCTCTACCCGGTGGTCGCAGACGTCCCACTTCCGATCGCCACACGGACCTGCGCCTACTACACGGCTCAGGGCCTCAGCCGCCCCGGGCGCTGACGACTACATGCCGTCACGGGTCTCAGGGCCGATGGATCACGATGCCTAGGCGTGGTCGCGTTGATCTTGCTCGTTGATTTCAGGACTGGGCGGCGACTTCATCCATGGATCTGATCAGCGCCTCGGGCTCGAAGGAGCGCAGAGCGCGGTCCTTGCCGGGCTTGTTCGCGAACGCGATGACTGCGGTGCCTGCTGCTCGCGCGGCTTGGATGTCGGTGATCGAGTCGCCGATGAGGCCCGCATCGGCCGGCTCTGCCTCACGATCGCCCAGGGCGCGGCGCAGGAGGTAGGGCTCCGGCTTGAGGTCTTCGACTCGGGCGCGAGTCCGGCCCGCAATGCCGTCGATCTGGTCGGCAAGACCGTGCTCCGTCTCGCGTCTCGACCGCCTCGTTGCCGAGGTGCACGACCGCTACGGCACCGCAGCCGCCAAGACGACGCGGACGGTTCTGAGCGGCATGGTTGGCCTCGCTGTCCGTCACGACGCCCTTGACCGCAACCCGGTGCGCGATGTCGGCCGGATCGAAAGCGAGAAGTCGTCGGCCAGGGCGCTCACGCTGGACCAGGCGCGCGAGCTGCGTGGAAAGACCGCGGCGAGCGAGAAGGCACAGGAGTGAAACCTCGTCGATCTGACCGACTTCATGCTCGCCACCGGCCTGCGGATCGGCGAGGCCTCCGCCGTCACATGGGATGCGCTCGACCTCGACGCCGGGACCGTGGAGGTCCGTGGCACGGTGGTGCGGGTCAAGGGAGTGGGGCTGGTCCTGAAGTGGCGCACGAAGAGCCGCAGCGGCTTCCGGACGCTGGAACTGCCCCGGTGGGCGGTCGAGGCGCTGCGAGCGTGCCAAGCGCGTGTCCCGGCCAACGAGTGGAACACCGTGTTCACCGCTCCCCTCGGCGGCCTGCGGGACCCGTCGAACACGCAAGCGGATCTCCGGGTGGTCGTCGCAGCGGCCGGCTACCCGTGGGTGACCTCGCACGTCTATGGACGAGGCGGGGCTCAGCGCCCGTGCCGCCGCCGACCAGCTCGGCCATGCCAAGGTATCGATGACGCAGGACAGCTACTTCGGCCGGAAGGTCGCACGGACAGGCGCCGCCGCCGTCTTGGAAGAGATCGCGACCACGCCGAAGAAGTCCCGCAAAGATGGGGGTAAAAGAGGGCCGTGATCTTGGTAGCAGCTCGGGCTAAGCCTCTGAGCTGGGGAGAAGCTCCTCCGACTGGACTCGAACCAGTAACCCTGCGATTAACAGTCGCATGCTCTGCCAATTGAGCTACGGAGGACCGTTCGGCGCGGAGGGGCGACCCCCGCTGGCAGGAGAACTTTAGCGCACCGCCCCCAACCCACCGTCACAGGCCCCCGCCTCCGCGGGGGGCTGGTCAGACCCGCTGGCCGGTGGTGATGGGGGTGTCGGTGGTGTGCTTGCCGCCGTTCACCGTCTCCTCGACGCGGGCGCGGACCACGCCGGCCGCTCCCTGGACGGCGGGGTGGTCGGCCACCCGCTGGTAGGTGCGGCGCAGCTGCTCGTAGCGCTCGTGGCCCGCCTTGGCACCGAGCACATAGCCGATGGCTGCACCCAGCAGAAACTTCAGCATGACGCCTCCCGGCTCGTGGATCTCCGTGTGGCGGCCATCCTGCACCAGCGGGTGATGCGGTGCGGGACGAGCGTCGCGGAAGGGTGCGTTCGGTGCAGCGCGTTGGCGCGGATGGCGGGCACGCGGCTGATGTGCGAGTTGTGCGGTCTCCGGGTCGTTCCGCGCAGAAGCGACCGTTTCGAGACCTGCGGGACCTTGACTTGTTGCCGGTGATCGCACCATTCTCCGTTCCGGTTCTGTTCGAACTTGTTGTGTTGTGTTCGGACGGCTCCTTACTGGCCCCTTCGTCAAAGGAGACGACATGCCACGTCCGCAGACCCAGGCCGAGTACCTCGCACGGCTCGTCCCGCCGTCGGTCGCGGCGCGGGGGATCGGTCGGCGGGCCCTCCTGCGGGGAGCGCTCGGGGTGGGCG
>NZ_JAAXKY010000088.1 GCF_012911925.1 Pseudonocardia xinjiangensis
GATCCCACCTGCGCGAGGACGACGTCCGACAGCACCGCAGCGCGCCGCAACGTCGGCTCGTCCGAGCCGGCGGGCACGGGCCAGCGCCCGCGGAGCCCGGCGAAGTAGTCCCGCTGCTCGGTCACCAGGTTGGTGAGCGAACGAGCGTGCGGCAGCACGGCCTCCCAGGCGTCCGACTCCCAGACCACCCGGCCCAGCACCCGGGCCGCGGTCAGCACGAACGCCTCCTCCACCAGGAGGTAGCGGGCGAAGTCGGCGGCGCCGAGCGTGCCCCCGACCGCCTCGCGGACGAACCGGACGCCGCACGCCTCGTCGAGCAGCGCGGCGTGCCGCGCCACCAGCGCCACCGAACGGGCCCCGCTCATGCCCGGACCAGCCAGCGGACGAGGCCGTCGAACAGGTCGGCATAGCCCGGCCACTGCTCGCAGAACGCCACCGGCGCCCAGTGCGGGGAGCAGTCGGAGGTGAACGCGGCGGCCCGGCCGGAGCCGTAGGGGGCGAGCGCCACCAGCGGGTCGCCGTTGATCAGGGCCGGCACCTCGGCCCCGTCCCTGGCCACCACCCGGTTGTAGCCGAGCAGCGGTGGCCAGGCCGTGCCGGCGCCGCCCAGCGCGGCATGCGCGGCGTCCACGACGAGCGGGACGGCGCCTGCCGGGCACTCGACCCGGTCGTCCTCGGCGAGCATCTCCACCGGCAGCACATCGGCCAGCACGGTCTGGCGGAACGCCGCCCGCGCCTGGAACCCGCTGAAGGACAGGTAGCCGCCGATCATCAGCACCGCCCCGCCGCCGTCCACCCAGTCACGCAGCGCGGCGAGCCGGTCCGGTCCCGGCTCACCCCGTTCGAAGACGCCGGGTGAGAGCTGGATGGAGTTGGCCCCGATGTCGGAGAGGACCACCAGGTCGTAGCCGCCCAGGCTCTCCGCGTCGCCGGGGAACTCGGTGGGGACGCGGTGGGCCGGCAGGTGCACGACGTGGTGACCGCGGGCCGTGAGCGCGTCCCGCAACGGGCCCACACCCTCCACATAGGAGTGGACGGTGAACTCGTCGACCCCCTTGACGTGCGTCGAGGTGGTCATCCAGCTCTCGCCGGCGATGAGGATCCGGGCCAATTCAGCGTCCTTCCGCTGCAGCGTTGTCGAACAGGGCGCGCGGGTTGTCGGTCATGAGGGCGGCCACGACCTCGCCGGGCAGCCCGCACCGGCGCAGGCGGTCGGCGAACACGAGCGGGACGTAGGCGAGGCCGTTGCCCCCGAAGCGGGTGAGCATGGCCTTGAGGAACAGGTCGTGCGACAGCAGCAGCCGCCCCGCGTGGCCCGCCTCGACCAGCGCGACCACGGCGGCGGCGGTGTCGGCGGGGGACGGCGACTGCCCCTCGCCGGGGAAGTGGAACGGCATCCCGATCATGTCGAACTCGAGGAACACGCCCCGGTCGGCGACGGCGCGCTGGTAGTCGCGGTCGGCACCCGAGGGGTCCATGTGGCAGAGCACGACGGCGCCCGGTGCCACCCCCTCCTCGTCGAGCACGACCCGCAGCACCTCGTGCGCCCGGCGCTGCCAGCCGGGCAGGTGCACGAAGAGCGGCACCCCCACCTCGCGCTGCGCCCGGCAGGCTGCGCGCAGGGCCGAACGCTCGGCAGCGGTGAAGGCCGGGGACACGCCGATCTCGCCGATCACACCCGGCCGCAGCTCACGGGCCGGGTCGAACTCCGCCACCAGGCCGGCGGCGAGCCGGTCGACCGGCGTCGCCGCGAGGCCGGGCGGGTGCGTCGCCTCCAGGTACCAGCCCGAGCCCATCACCACGCGCACGCCGGTGGCCAGGGAGAGCCGCCGCAGGCGTCCGGGGTCACGCCCGATCCCGGGTGGGGTCAGGTCGATGACGGTCCCGCCTCCGACGGACGCGAATGTGGCCAGGTCGGCCGTCATCGCGGCGTCGTCGTCCAGGCGGCAGTTGTCCCTGCTCTCGTAGGGGTGCTCGGCGAGCACCCAGGCCGTGTCGGCGCGCACCGGCCCGGCCAGGAGCGCGGCGACGCGCGGGTCCGCCGCCTCCCGGAACGCGACCCCCACGTCGTTCGCGAGGTGCTCGTGCGGCAGGACCAGCCCGAGGTCGGTGGAGTCGACGGTGCCGGTGACGGTGCGCACGGCGGTCACGGCCGGCTCGTGATCCTGCGGAGCAGCGGCCCGATGCCCCTGCCGCGCAGGTTGATCCAGATCACGAGGATCAGCACGGCGCCGGTGATGATCGGCGTCAGGTACGGGCTGACGCTCATCAGCGTGAGCCCGTTGGCGATCATCCCGGTGAGGATCGCGCCGATCAGCGTGCCGACGATCGTCCCGCGGCCGCCCAGCAGGCTCGTGCCACCCAGCACCACCGCGGCGATGACGGTCAGCTCGAACCCCTGCGCGGAGTTGGCCGACCCGGAGCCCAGCCGGGCGGCGATGAGGATGCCGGCGACCCCGGCTGCCAGCCCGGAGAAGCCGAGCGCGGCCATCTTGACCAGCCGGACGTTGACCCCGGCCCGGCGCACGGACTCCTCCGCGGCGCCGATCCCGATGACGTACTGCCCGAAGCGGGTGTGGTGCAGCAGCACCAGGCCGAGCGCGGTCACCACCAGACCGATCCAGGCGCTCAGGGAGAAGCCGAGCCACCTGGCCTCGCCCAGCCGGGCGAAGAAGGTGGTCGACGCGATGGGCACGGAGAACCCCTCGGTGCGCAGCAGCGCGACGCCACGCACCACCGAGAGCGACGCCAGGGTGACGATGAACGCCGGGATGCCCTGGTAGGCGGTGAACCACCCGTTGACCAGGCCCCAGCCCAGGCCCATGAGCAGCCCGGCCAGCAGCACGACCGAGGAGTCCCAGCCGGCCAGCAGCAGCTGCGCGCAGACGGCGGAGACGAACGCGACGATCGACCCGACCGACAGGTCGATCTGCCCCGCGGTGATCACGAAGGTCATCGCCACGCCCACGATCAGCGTCGGCGCCACCTGCGTGGCGAGGTTGGAGACGTTGGCGAAGGTCAGGAAGTCGGCGTCGGCCACCGAGAAGAACACGAAGACCAGCAGCGTCACCGCGGCCATGACCAGGGTCGCCTTGTTGGTGCGTGCCCACAAGGACGGCGGCCGGGCGAGCCGCACCGCGGTGGGCGCGGGCGAACCGGTGGACGTGGTGGTGGTCATGCCGAGGCCTCCCGCTGCTCGGACCGGGTGATCAGACCGACGAGCCGCTCGATGTCCAGCTCACCGATCGGCACGTCGTCGACGCTCGTGCCCTCGTACATCACGGTGATCCGGTGGCAGACCCGGAACAGGTCCTGCAGCCTGTGGGTGATGAGGATGACCCCGACGCCGCGCGCCGCGACCTCGCCGATCAGCCGCAGCACCGACTCCACCTCGGCCACGGCCAGTGCCGCCGTCGGCTCGTCGAGGATGAGCACGTCGGGGGCGAAGGAGACCGCCCTGGCGATGGCCACCGTCTGGCGCTGGCCACCGGAGAGCGTGCCGATCTCCTGGTGGGTACTGGCCACCTTCACGTCCAGCTCGGCCAGGATCCGCGCGGCCTCGGCGTGCATCGTCGTGCGGTCGATGAACGGGCCCCGGCGCGGCTCGCGGCCGAGGAAGAGGTTGCCGGCCACGTCGATCGTGTCGCAGAGGGCCAGGTCCTGGTAGACGATGCCGATCTTCTCGGCCCTGGCGTCCGACGGGTTGGCGAACCGGACGGCGCGGCCGCGCACCCGGATCTCGCCGTCGTCGTGCTGCACCGCGCCGGCGAGCACCTTCATCAGCGTGGACTTGCCCGCGCCGTTGTCACCGACGAGGCCGAGGACCTCCCCGCGGCGCAGGGTCAGGTCGACGCCTCGCAGCGACCGCACCGGCCCGAACGACTTGGTGATACCCCGCAGCTCGACGAGGAGAGCGTCGGTCATCCGGTCACTTCCCGAGGTAGACGGTGTAGTCGCCGACGTTCTGCGGCGTCACGATGTGGATGTCGACGGGGTTCTGCCTCGGCACGGGGTTGTGGCAGGACAGGTCGATCGCCGCAGCCATCGACCGGTACCCGAACTCGAAGCTGTCCTGCTGCACGACGGCGGTGATCCAGCCGGCCTTGAGACCGTCCACGGCCGGGTCGGAGAGGTCCCAGCCCACCACCTTCACCCGGTCCTGCGCGCCCTGGCTGCGCACCGCGGCCGCCAGCCCGATCAGCGCCGGCTCACCGGTGGCGTAGACGTAGGGCAATGTGGGGTTGCCGGTGAGCAGGTTCTCGGCGGCGGTCTGGGCGTCCTCCTGGACGTTCTTCCCGTCGACGACGGTGCCGACGGTCATGCCGCCCGCGGTCACCTTGTCCGTGAAGCCCTTCTGCCGTTCGAGCTGGATGGTGCTGTTGAGCGCCCCGACGATGCCGACCTCGCCCTTGCCGCCGGACTCCGACAGGAGCACCTGACCGACCTGCGCTCCACCGTCTGCGTTCGCGGTGCCCACCTGGGTGTCGACCGCGGGGTCGTCGACGACCGCGTCGACGGCGACCACCGGGATGCCTGCCGCATGGGCGGCCCGGAGCGCGGGCTTGATGCCTTCGGTGTCGACGGCGTCGACGATGATCGCGTCGACGTGCGAGGCGACGAGGTTGTCGACGGCGTTGGCCTGGGTCACCGAGTCGTCGTTGCCGGAGATGATCTGCAACTGGACGCCGTGCTGGTCGGCCATCGCCTGGGCCGCCGAGTTGATCTGGTTGAAGAACAGCGCCTGCAGGTTGATCGTCACCAGTCCGACGCGCAGCGGGTGGTCGGGCGTGCAGCCGACCGGCTGGGACTTCGGCGCCGGCAGGGAAGCGGCGGGTACGCTCGGTGACGATCCCGGCGCTCCCGCCGAACCGGCCGGTGGCGCGCTGTCGCAGGCAGCGAGGGTGAACAGGCAGGCGGCGGCCGCCAGGGCGAGCACGCGCTTCATCGAGCCTCCAACAGGATGGGTGGACGGGGAGTCAGGGCGTGCTGTTCCCCGGGACGGCGGTGATCGGTGGAGCCACGACGGCGTCGACCGCGGACGGGGCCGGCGCGCCGCGCGCGCCGGGAACCGTGCAGGACAGGCTCGCGGCGATCCCGGCCCGCGTGGCCGCTGCGGTCAGGGACAGGCCGGCCTCGACCCCGGCGAGGTACGTGCCGGTGAAGCAGTCACCGGCTCCGGTGTCGTCGACGACCTCCACGGCCAGCGCCGCACCGGACACGGTGGCTCCGTCGGGGGCGCAGAGCGTCCAGCCACGCGGGCCGTCGGTGACCACCAGAACGGTGCCCGAGACGGCGGCCAATGTGGGCCAGCGGCGCTCCGGAACGTCGAGCATGCCCTCGAGCCTGCGCCGTCCCACCACGACATGACCGGCGTGGCGAACCGCTTCGAGGGCAACATCACGGTCGTCGCACCCGTCGAGGTCGACCGCGAGCGTCAGCGCGGGACGGACGGCGGCGGCGATCTCCGCTGCCCGGTAGCCGTCGAGGTACAGCATGTTGCGCCCCGCCGCCGTCAGCCGGTCGGCGACGGCCGAGACGTGCACGGCGCCCAGCGCGTCGTCCTCGCTGATCACCGACCGCCTGCCCAGCGCGTCGACCAGGACGATCGCGGTGGACAGGAACGCCGACCGGTCGGTCCAGCTCGGGTCGACGCCGTCGGCGGACAGCTCGGCGAGGAACCGGTCCGACAGCGGGTCGGCACCGACGACGCCCGCGAAGGCCGCCTGCGCCCCGGCCCGCGCGGCGGCGACCGCGGCGTTGGCGGCCATTCCGCCCGGCAGGTGCTCCACGGCGGACGCGTGCAGCCGCTCGTCGGGCCGCGGGAAGCGGGGGACGCGGCCGACCACGTCGAGGTTGGCGTAGCCGCAGAAGACAATCATCAGGGACGACCGGTCACTTGCCTGCGGCGCGGGCGACGGCCCGTACCTTCTCCGGCGCGACCCGGCCCCACCAGCGGCCGTTCTCCTTGGCGGCCGACGCGACGATGCCCCCGTCGCACTCGGCGAACAGCGACTCCACGTTGTCGGGGTTGATGCCGCTGCCGATGATCACCGGCAGCTGGGTGGCGCCGCGGATCCCGGCGACCTCCTCGACCGACGTGGCATGGCCGGTTCGCGAGCCGGTGGCGATCAGCACGTCGGCGTCGAAGAACTCGGCGTCCTCGGTCTGCTCGGCCAGCGTGCGGTCGGCGACGATGGCGTGGGCGCCGTGCTTGACGTGGACGTCGGCGAAGACCTTGACCTCGTCGGCGCCGATCGTGTGCCGGTACCGCGTGGTGCGCGCGGCCTGGCCCTCGATGACGCCCTCGTTGGCCACGTAGGCGTTGACCCACTGGTTGACCCGCACCCAGCCGGCCCCGGCGGACCAGGCGGCGGCGACGGAGCACTCGCCTGCGTTGGAGAGCACGCTGACCCCGACCCGGGGCCCGAGCTCGGCCACGACGGCCGCGGTGACGACGCCCATGCCGGCGGCCACCTCGTAGCCGTGCTGGCCGGGCTTGAGGAACGGCAGGTCACCGTGGTTCTCCACGATGACGGAGTCGAAGCCGTTGTCGACGTAGGCCCGCGCCTCCTCCACGGCGAACCGGCACAGCTCGGAGACGGGCTGCCCGCGGTACGCCGGGCTGCCCGGCAGCGGGGGCAGGTGGACGGCTCCGATGAGTACGGGTCGCGTGGCGAAGAGCTCGGCGATCGCCGAGGGCTTGCGCGGGTAGACCCCGAGGGGTGCGGTCACGTTCACTTCCCGTCGTCCAGGTTCTGGGTAATCGATTACCCGCCGATGAAGCTAGCTCCGCAGCCCTGCCCTCCGGAAGGGGCAATCGTTTACATTCTTGTTGCGGCGGCCGCCGCGGCCCTCGGGCGGACGAGACGAACGGAGGTCCGGTGGCGAAGGTGACCATCCGCGACGTCGCCGACCGCGCAGGCGTGTCGACGGCGACGGTGTCGCGGGCGCTCTCGGGCGCCAAACGGGTGTCGGCCGCCGTCGAGGACCAGGTCAGGCGCGCTGTCCAGGAGCTCGGCTACTCCGGAAACGGGATCGCCAGCGCGCTGCGCCGCAGCCGCACCGACACCGTGGGCATGATCGTGCCGAGCATCGTCAACCCGTTCTTCACCTCGCTCGTGGAGAGCGTGGAGCACGCCCTGCAGGACGAGGGCCGCCAGCTCTTCCTCTGCTCGTCACGCTCCGACCCGCAGCTGGAGGAGCAGCGGCTGCGCAGCCTCGTCGCCCGGCAGGTCGACGGGATCGTGATCAGCCCCGTGCACGGCACCGGGAGCACCGCGGCGATCTCCTGGGCCGCCGGCGAGCTGCCACTGGTGCAGGTCGACCGGTACGTCACCGGGGTGGACAGCGACTGGGTCGGCGTCGACGACGACGAGGCGCTGCGCCTGGTGGTCGGGCACCTGTCGGGCCGGGGCGTGCGCACGGCGGCGTTCATCAGCTCCCGGCTCACCAGCTCCTCCACCGAGCTGCGGGTGGCGGGCTTCCAGTCGCACACCGCGCGGCTGGGCATCGCCGTCGCCCCCGGCGCGCTGCTGCTGGGCGAGTACTCGATCGACTGGGGCCGCACCGCCATGCAGCGGCTCCTGGCGGCCGGACCGCTGCCCGACGCGGTGGTGTGCGCCGACGACCTCATCGCGCTCGGCGTGCTGCAGGCGTGCAGCACCGCCGGGGTGGCCGTGCCGGAGGACGTGCTGGTCACCGGCTTTGACGACATCCCGTTCGCCGCGCTCAGCGACCCGCCGCTGACCACCGTGCGCCAGCCGCAGGCCGCCATCGCGACCGAGGCGGTGCGCCTGCTGTCGCAGGCGTTCCGGGAGCCGCCCCACGAACCGGCGCGGCTCGCCCTCGCCCCCAGCCTCGTGGTGCGGGCCAGTACCGGCGGCTGACGCGCGTCACACCAGCGGGTCGCCGGCGTGCTCGATCTGGGTGCGGACGCTGAACGCGGGCCTGAGCATCATCGTCAGCTCGGTGCGCTCCAGAGCGTCCGCCAGCTGGTGGGCCTCGTCGGGCTCCAGCCGGAACCCGAGCACCACGCGCCGGTAGAACAACGTGGGCGGACCCGCGTCCAGCGTGACCACCACCTCGATGTCGCCCGGGTCGCCGTCGCGTTCCAGCTGGGTGCGCACCGTCATCGCGCTGCACGCGGCGAGCGACGCCGTGAGCAGCTCCAGCGGGGTGGGGCCCTTCCCCTGGCCGTCGTCGGCGTGGTCGGACACCACCTCGTGCGCGCCGAGCTGTACCTCGACGGCCCGGCCCGCCGTTGCCGCCAGCCGCGCGTCCGCCGACGCGAGGGGCATCTGCATGGTCATCGCGGCAGCCTATGGCTCCTCGGTGATGGGCAGCAGCACCTGGAAGCGGGTGTCGCCCGGCTCCGACTGCACGCGCAGGTCACCGTGGTGGCGGGTGACGATCACCCGGTAGCTGACGTCCAGGCCGAGCCCCGTGCCGCGCCCCACCGGCTTCGTGGTGAAGAACGGCTCGAAGATCCGCTGCCGGACCTCGGGCGGGATGCCGGGTCCGGTGTCGCCGATCTCGATGAGCACGCAGTCCTCGACCCTGCTGGTGCGGACTGTGAGCGTGCCCGCGCCGTCCATGGCGTCGATCGCGTTGTCGATGATGTTGGTCCAGACCTGGTTGAGCTCGGCCGGGTACGCCGGGACCAGCGGCAGCGTCCGGTCGTAGTCCTTGGCGATGCCGATCCCGCTCTCCTCCCCCAGCTTCCGCCCGAACATCACCAGCGTGGCGTCGAGGCCCTCGTGCACGTCGATGAACCGGTGCGGGGCCCGGTCCATCTGCGAGTACTGCTTCGCCGCGAGCACGAGATTGGAGATCCGCGTGGTGGCGTCGAGGATCTCGCGCAGCAGGCTCTCGGTCTCCACGGTGTAGGCGAGCCAGCGGATCGCGCCTTCCAGCGTGGTCTCGTTGGTGGCCGTGTGCAGGGCGTCCAGGTCCTCGACGCCCAGACCGCCCGCCACGAACACCGGCGCCAGGTCCCAGCTGCCGGCGATGCCGTGGTCGTCGAGCCAGTCGCCCAGCTCGTCCTCCCGGTCGCTGGCCTCGATCGCGGAGAGCGAGGGCGCGTTGCGGACCTTCTTGACGAACTCGTCCTGCGCCATCACCAGCTTCTTGAGCTGGTCGCCCGCGATCTTCCCGTCGGCGATCATGGCGAGCTTCGCGCGCATCCCGGCGACCTTGTCACGCAGGGTGTCGGCGGCCCGGCCCGCCGCGGCGGCCGGGTTGTTCAGCTCGTGGGTGAGGCCGGCCGACAGCTTGCCCAGCGCGAGCAGGCGCTCCCGCTCCGACACCAGCGCGTTGCCGCGGCGCAACCCCAGCAGCATGCCTTCGAGCAGGTGCACCGCCATCGGGAACCACCGCGCGAAGACCTTCGCGAACTCCGTGGCCGGGAGGGCGAGCACGACGCTGTCGGTGACGGCGCGCACCGTCATCGCGTAGTCCCTGGCCGTCTCGTCCTCGAGGTAGAACTGCACGGCCCCGAAGTAGACGCCCCGCTGCTCCGTGCGGCCCGTCTCCACGACGTCGCCGGAGATCAGCCTGCTCATCGTGATCGTGCCCGACAGCAGCACGTGGAAGCACCGGGCGGGCTCACCCTCGACGACGATGTCCTCGCCGGCGGGCACCTCCACCACGTCGCTGTTCTCGACCACCCAGCCGAGCTGGTCCTCGTCGAGCTCGGCGAACAGGAACAGGTCGCGCAGCTCGTCGGGCGACGGCCGGACCGGCGCGCTCACTGCTCCGCCAGGAAGCGGTGGACGAGTGTGACGGCCATGGCGCCCTCCCCTACGGCCGACGCGACGCGCTTCACCGAGTCGGCGCGCACGTCCCCCGCCACGAACACGCCGGGCACGCTCGACTCCAGGTGGTACGGGTCCCGGTCCAGCGGCCAGCCCGGCGGTCGCTTGCCGTCGACCACCAGGTCGGGACCGGTGCGGACGAAGCCGCGCTCGTCGCGTTCGACGACGCCGTCGAGCCACTCGGTGCGCGGTGCCGCCCCGATGAAGACGAACATCGACGCCGCCTTCACCGACTCGACGGCCCCGCTCTGGCGGTCGCAGATGGTGAGGGACTGCAGGTGGCCGTCGCCGTGCGCCTCCACGACCTCGGTCCTGGTGCGGACCGAGATGTTGTCGATCGCGTCCAACTGCTTGATCAGGTAGGTCGACATCGACGCCTCCAGGTCCGGTCCGCGCACCAGCACCGTGACGGTCGCGGCGTGCCTGGAGAAGAACACCGCAGCCTGACCGGCGGAGTTGGCGCCGCCGACGATGTAGACGTCCTCGCCCCTGCAGCCGGGTGCCTCGGTGGCGGCGGAGCCGTAGAACACCCCGCGCCCGGTGAGGTCGGCGACGCCCGGCGCGTTCAGGTTCCGGTAGGACACCCCGGTGGCGAGCACCACGGCGTGGGCGGCGATCTCGCTGCCGTCGCCGAACCGCACGACCCGGGCCGACCCGCGCGCCTCCAGCGCGACCACGTCACGCGCGGTGAGCACCTCGGCGCCGAACTTCGCGGCCTGGCGCCGCGCCCGGTCGGTGAGCTGCGCACCGGAGACACCGTCGGGGAAGCCCAGGTAGTTCTCGATCCGCGAGCTCTGCCCGGCCTGACCGCCCGTGGCCTGCCGCTCCACCAGTACGGTGCGCAGCCCCTCCGAGGCCCCGTAGACGGCCGAACCGAGCCCGGCGGGGCCGCCGCCGATCACGATCAGGTCGTAGAAGTCCGACACGGGGTCGGTGGTGAGCCCGCAGGCCGAGGCGATCTCGGAGTCCGACGGTGACCGCAACGCCGTGCCGTCGCCGGTGATCACCAGCGGCACGTCGTCGGGCGAGGCACCCGCCGCCTCCAGCAGGCGGGCCCCCTCCGGCTCGTCGATCGAGTAGTAGCGATAGGGCACCGAGTTGCGGGCCAGGAAGTCGCGCGCCGCGAAGCACTCCGCCGACCACCGGTGCCCGACGACGCGGATCTCCTCGACCGGCCGGACCCCGACCGCGCGCCACGTCTCCACCAGCGCGTCGATCACCGGGTAGAGCTTCTCCTCCGGCGGGTCCCACGGCTTCAGCAGGTAGTGGTCGACGTCCACGACGTTGATCGCCTGGATCGCGGCGTCGGTGTCGGCGTAGGCGGTGAGCAACGCCCGCCGGGCATGCGGCGCGACGTCCATCGCCTGTTCGAGGAACTCGATGCCGTTCATCTCCGGCATCCGGTAGTCGGCCAGGATCGCGGCGACGGGCTCACCGCGCAGCGTCAGCTCGCGCAGGGCCTCCAGCGCCTCCCGGCCGGACTCCGCGCGGACGACGCGGTAGTCCTGGCCGTAGCGGCGACGCAGGTCGCGAGCCACGGATCGGCTCACTCCCGGGTCATCGTCGACGGTCATGAGGACGGGCTTGGTCATGGGGCTCCTGCCGGACGTGCCATTCCGTCGATAGTGCCCGCGCAACGGTGCGCGGCGCTGGTGTCGTCCGCCGACGGCGAACGCACCCGTTGAACCTAACCCCGGAGCCGCCGCCGCCGCGAGGCTCTTGTCCGGTTACTGCTCCGCGCGGCGGCACCAGGACCGTCGCGTGGGTGAGCGGACATCCGGGGTGGAGGCAGCGGCGCCTGCCGGGCCACCCCGCGAGTCGCCCGTTCCGCGCGCGCGAGTCGCCCCTTTCGCACGCGCGAGTCGCCCATTTCGCGTGCGCGAGTCGCCCGTTCCTGCTGCGGCCCGGCCACGCCGACAGCGTCGTGGTCCCGTGTCGCTGTTGTGCGGCTGCGGTGACCGCGTCATGTGTCCATGACGCGGTCGGGGTGGTGCGGCGCGTCAGAGCGCGTCGGTGGTGACCGTCCCGTTGATCCGCCGCGGCAGGCCCAGCGGGTTGTCGTCCCGCAACGCCTCGGGCAGCAGTGCCTGCGGGGTGTTCTGGTAGCAGACGGGCCGCAGGAACCGGCGCACCGCGGTGGTGCCCACCGAGGTGTGCACCGAGGCGGTGGTGGCCGGGTACGGGCCGCCGTGGTGCATCGCCGCGGCCACGGCAACCCCCGTGGGCCAGCCGTTGTAGACGAGCCTGCCGGTGCGCTCGCGCAGCAGGTCGAGCAGCGGCGGCAGCGTGGGCGCGTCGGCGTCCTCGGCGTGGACGGTGGCCGTCAGGTTGCCGGCGAACGCCTCCGCGGCGGCGTGGAGCTCGTCGGGGCCGTTGTAGGAGACCACGATCGACGTGGGCCCGAAGCACTCCTGCAGCAGCGGATCGGGGTCGGCTAGCAGTTCCTTGGCGGTGGTGGCCAGGAGCGTGGGGGCCACTCCCGCCTCGACCTCGTCGCCGTGGACGAGCGTGCGCACCGGGCCGAGCCCTTCGAGGCGGTCGCGCTCCTCCGCGTGGGCGGTGCGGATGCGGTCGTTGAGCATCCCGGCGGCTCCCGTGCTGCGGACCGCGCTGACGAGCCGCTCCTCCAGCCCGTGCCCTTCGGGGAGGAACAGCAGGCCGGGCTTCGTGCAGAACTGGCCGGTGCCGAGGGTGAACGAGGCCACGTACCCGTCGGCGATGGCCTCGCCCCGCGCGGCCACCGCGGCAGGCGTGACGAACACCGGGTTGAGGCTGCCCAGCTCGCCGTAGAAGGGGATCGGCTCGGGGCGGGCGGAGGCGATGTCGAGCAGGGCCCGCCCACCTCGGACCGAGCCGGTGAACGCCGCCGCCTTGATCCTCGGGTCGGTGATCGCCGATGTGCCGGCGTCCATGCCGTGCACGACCGCGAACGTCCCGTCGGGTGCACCGGCGGCGCGCAGCGCGTCGGCCAGCACCTCGCCCGTGCGCTGCGACAGCTCCGGGTGCCCGGGGTGCGCCTTGAGCACCACGGGAGAGCCCGCCGCCAGCGCCGACGCGGTGTCGCCGCCGGGCACGCTGAACGCGAACGGGAAGTTGCTCGCCGCGAACACCAGCACCGGGCCGAGCGGCACCAGCATCCGGCGCAGGTCGGGCCGCGGGACGGGGGCCGCGTCCGGATCGGCCGTATCGATGATCACCTCGAGGTAGGAGCCCTCGTCGAGCGCGTCGGCGAAAAGCCGCAGCTGGCCGCTGGAGCGAGCCACCTCGCCCGTCAGCCGCGCCTCCGGCAGCGCCGACTCGGCGACGGCGATCGGGACGAGCTCGCCTGCAGCGGCGTCGAGCGCGTCGGCGGCGGCGCGCAGCAGGGCCGCGCGCTCGGTGGGACGCAACGCGGCCAGCGGGGCCGCCGCACGGGCGGCCGCGGCGAGAACGGCGTTGAGCTCCTCGGGGGTGGTGTCGTTCACAGCTGAACCTTCCTCGCGTCGGGCCGGTCGAGGGCGTCCACCAGCCAGGACATCGGTTCGCGACCCCGGACGACGGGATTGGCCAGCGTGCCGACCTCGGCGATCTCGATCTCGATCCGGTCGCCCTCGGCGAGGGAGAAGCTCAGCTCCGGCACGATGCCCGTGCCGGTGGCGAGGATGGCGCCGTCGGGGAAGTCGGTGGGCGCGAACAGCGCCGCGACCAGCTCCTCCAGCGTGCGGTGCAGGCGCGCGGTGCTGGTGTCGCCGGCGAAGACGGTCTCGCCGCCACGCTGCACCTGGATGGTGATGGCCAGGTCGGTGGCGTCGGGCACCTCCCAGACCGGCCGGATGCCGGTGGCGAGCGCACAGCAGCCGCTGAAGATCTTGGCCTGCGGGACGTACAGCGGGTTCTCGCCCTCGATCGAGCGGGAGCTCATGTCGTTGCAGACGGTGTAGCCGACGATCTCCCCGAACCGGTTGGCGACGAGCGCGAGCTCCGGCTCCGGGACGTCCACGGTGGAGTCCGAGCGCAGCGCCACCGGCTCGCCGTCGGTGACCACGCGCCAGGCCACCGACTTGAGGAACAGCTCGGGGCGCTCGGCGTCGTACACCTTCTCGTACACCGAGGCCTCGCTGCTCTCCTCGACGCGGCCGCTGCGCGAGCGCTCGTAGGTGACGCCGGCCGCCCACACCTCGGTGCGGCCGTCGACGGGAGGCAGGAACGTGACGTCGGCGGCGTCCACGGCGCTGCCGGCGGCGGACGTGAGCCGCTCGCGCAGCTCGTCGCGGGACTCGCGCAGCAGTTCGGCGACGCTGCCCCAGGGCAGCGGGGCCACTGTTGCGCCGTTGCGCAGTCCGACGCGGGGGCCGGGGCCCCCCGGCTCGATGTAGCGGACGATCTCCATGCTCGTGCGCACTCCCATCCTGGCGCGGGCCTCGGCGACCCCCGAACGGGAACTGATCCTATGGTGCAGATCCGGCAGGCGCCGCCCCTGATCCCGACGGACGGGCCCGGCCTTGCCGCTGGGCGGAACGATCACCGGCGAGCCACGTCGTGGTCTGCGGAGCACCCTCGCGCATCGGGCTTCCTACCGGCGCGTCCACCGGTCGCTCAGCACCTTTGCCAGCGCAGCCGCGTCGTCGCCCGACGCCCCGCGCACCACGGCAGCGGCGCAGGCCGTCACCTCGATCTCGGCGGCCTTGGCGTCCGTGATCGACGGCAGCACGGTGGCGGTGCCGACGTGCGAGCCCACGCAGCGGGACCGGGCGAGCCAGCCGCGGTTGCGGGCGAGCCAGCCGCGGTTGCGCGCGACGGGGGCGGGGCTCTCGGCCCCGAGCACACCTCGGCACGCACCGGCGGTGACGTCCAGCACCAGCGCGGAGAAACCGGTCACCGTCCGCACCCCGGAGTGCGCGCCCTCCGCACGGGGGCCGCGCGCATACGCGACCGTTCCCGGGTGGGCGTCGTACGCCTCGGCGGCCTGCTCGAAGTGGTCGAGCTCGTCCGGATGCACGGCGGCGACGACCTCCCGGGCGATGTCCATGAGCCTCTTGTCACGCACTCGGTCGTCCTCCCCGTTGCGAACTCGATCGCCACTGACTCGCCGATCGGGGGACGCCCGTTAGCGGCCCCGGTGTGAGGGGTGGATCACACCGGAAGTGCCGGATGGGCAGAATGCTCCGAATGACCGAGCAGTTCGTCGGCGCGATCACGCTGCCCGACGGGACCGCGGTGCGCGGGCGCGGCCGTCGCCGGCCCCTTCCGCCCGGCCCGCTCCCCACGTACGGCCTCTACCTGGGCCGCTCCCCCGACGCGCCGGGGCGCCGGCTCTTCGGGCGCCGCAGGCCCCCCTGGCGTCCGGACTGGCCAGCCGACTGGGTCGACTGGCCCGACTTCCGTGTCCCCCGGGACGGCGGGGCGGCCGCCGCGCAGATCGAGCACGCCTACTCGATGGCGCGGTCCGGGGAACGGGTCGAGGTGGCGTGCGGCGGTGGCACGGGGCGCACCGGCACGGTGATCGCCTGCATGGCGATCCTCGCGGGGCACCCGGCCGACGACGCCGTCGGGTGGGTCCGGCAGCACTACCGGCGCCACGCGGTCGAGACCCGCGGCCAGCGACGCTGGATCACCTGGTTCGCCACGCAGTATCTCGCCAGCGGCGACGCCCGGCCCTGAGCGCAGCCGCGGGTGGAGTGCCGATCAGCTCAGGTGCTCCACCAGCGCCGCCGTCACCTGGGCCGTGGTGGCCGTGCCGCCGAGATCGGCGGTGCGGGTCTCCGGCTTCGCGAGCGTGGCCTCCATCGCGGTGACCACGTCGGCGGCCGCGGCCGGATGGCCGAGATGCTCCAGCATCAGGGCCGCCGACCACACCGCCCCGACCGGGTTGGCCATGCCCCGCCCCGCGATGTCCGGTGCCGACCCGTGCACCGGTTCGAACATGGACGGGAACTCCTTGGTGGGGTCCAGGTTCGCCGACGGCGCGATCCCGATCGAGCCGGCGACCGCGGCGGCGAGGTCGGAGAGAATGTCGCCGAACAGGTTCGAACCGACCACCACGTCGAACCGCCCGGGCTGCAGCACGAACTTCGCGGCGAGCGCGTCGATGTGCTCGCTGTCCCACCGCACGTCCGGGTGCCGGGCGGCGCGCTCGGCCACGACCTCGTCCCAGAACGGGAGGGTGTGCACGATCCCGTTCGACTTCGTCGCGGACGTGAGGTACCCGCGACGGGAGGCCGCGAGCTCGAACGCATAGTCGGCGATCCGGCTCACGCCGACGCGGGTGAAGATCGACTCCTGCACGGCCATCTCGTCCGGGAACCCGCGGTTGACCCGGCCGCCGACCTCGCTGTACTCGCCCTCGACGTTCTCGCGGACCACGACGAAGTCGACGTCCTCGGCCCCGCGCAGCGGGCTCTGCACGCCGTCGAACACCCGGATCGGGCGCAGGTTGACGTACTGGCGGAACGCCCGGCGGATCGGGATCAGCAGTCCCCACAGCGACACGTGGTCCGGTACGCCCGGCCAGCCCACGGCGCCGAGCAGGATCGCGTCGAACCGGCGGAGCGTCTCGATCCCGTCGGGCGGCATCATCGCGCCCGCACGGTCGTAGCGCTGACACGACCAGTCGAACTCGGTGTAGTCGAGGGCGACGTCGTGCCGGGCGCAGACGGCGTCCAGCACGGTGCGGGCGGCGTCGATCACCTCGGTTCCGATGCCGTCGCCCGGGATCACGGCGATCGTCTGCGCGGTCATACGACGCCGAGCCCGAGGACGGCGACCATCACGGGAAGGAACACGACGATGAGTATCGCTCCGATGACGTCGAAGGCGGCGCCGGAGCGAATCATCGTGGTGATCGGCACAACGCCGGACCCGTAGACGATGGCGTTCTGCGGCGTCGACACCGGCAGCATGAACCCGAACGACGCCGCGAACGTCGCGGCCAGCGCGGGCACGAAGGGGTTGACCCCCGCGGCCACCGCGATGGGGATCACGATCGGCACCACCACAGCAGCCGATGCCGTGTTGCTGGTGGTCTCCGACACGAGGATCGCCAGCAGCACCGCGAAGACCGTGATGGTGACGACGTTCGCGAGCCCCAGCCCCGACGACACGGCCTCGCCCAGCGTCCGCGCGAGCCCGGTGTCGGCCAGCAGCGCGCCGAAGATGATGCCGGTGCCGAACAGCAGGATCGTGCCCCAGTCGATCTGCTGGGCGTCGCGCCAGCGGAGCGTGAACTCGCGGTTTCCCCAGTCCGTCGGCAGCAGGTAGAGCAGCGACGCCCCGAACACCGCGACGATGCCCTCGTCGAGCCGCTCGCTCACCGCGTCGTAGGCGGCGGAGTCGTTGCCCGCCACGAGCGCGACGATGCCGGGCAGGATCCAGAGCGACACGGTGACGCCGAACGCGATCAGCGTGCTCTTCTCGGCCCGCGACAGTGGCCCCAGCGCGGCGCGCTGCTCGACCACGTACTCCGCGACGCCGTCGATGCGGCGGATCTCCGGCTTGTTGATCAGCAGCAGCACCACGGCCAGCGCCACGAACATCAGCAGGCAGATCGGCACCGCCACCGCCACCCACTGCGCGAAGCTGATGCGCTCCCCCGTGGCCTCCTCGATCAGTCCCCGGCCGATCAGGTTGGGCGGGCTGCCCACCGGCGTCAGCAGGCCCCCCACGCTCGCGCCGTACGCCAGCATGAGCATCAGCGCGGCGCCGACGCGCAGGCGCAGCGGGTCGAAGTCCTCCGCCACGAGCCCGCGGTCCTGCAACAGCTTCGCGATCACGCTGAGGATGCCCATCGCGGTGGGCAGCAGCATCGCCACCGTGGCGGTGTTGGACACGAACGCCGAGAGCAGGCACGTCACCGCACCGAACGCGACGATCACCCCGACAGTCGACTGCCCGACCCGCGGCAGCGCCAGTATCCGGAACGCGAAACGCCGCGCGACGCCGTGCTTGAGCATCGCCTGGGCGAGGATGAACGCGCCGATGAACGTGAAGACCGTGCTCGACCCGAAGTTCGCCAGCACGTCGTCGGCCGGGGCCACCTGCAGAATCACGATCAGCGCCACGCCGATCAGGCCCCCGATCGGGATGGGCACCGCCTCGCTCACCCACAGCACGATCACGCCGAGCAGGATCCCGGCCAGCACCTGCTGCTGAGGCTGGAGGTTCAGCGGCAGCGCCAGGAACACGATGGTCACGATCGGCGCGAGGAAGAGCCCGACGGTGCGGCGGCCCTTCTCGAACCGTTCCTCCGCCGGGGAGAGCCGTTGCTCCCCGAGACTGCGATAGGTCGCATGCCCGAGCAGGGCCTTGTCGACGTCGGTGCGGGTGCGCTGGCTCTCGGCGGTCATGGTCCCCTCCACGACGACGGGATCAACTCGCAGAGAGTGACACCCGTCACCCCGCGGCGCCAGTCCTGCCCCTCAGAGCGTGCGCGCCACCGCGAAGATCCGCCGGAACGGGAACCACGTGGTGCCGTCCGGGCGGGCGGGATAGGCGGCGCGCAGGCGGGGGGCCAGCTCCGACCGGAACGCGCCGTACTCGTCCGCGGAGAGCGCGTCCCGTACCGGCCGCAACGCCGTGCCGCTGATCCACTCCATCACCGGGTCGGGGCCGGTGAGCCGCTGCTGGTAGGTGGTCTCCCAGACGTCGACCTCGGCGCCCGCGCCGGCCAGCAGCTCGGCGTACTCGGCCGGTTCGGCCACCGCCAGCTCGCCGCGCAGGTCGATCCGCCCGCGCCACGGCTCCTGCCCGGCCAGCTCCCGGATCAGGGCGTGCGACGGCGCCCCGAGGTTGCCCGGCACCTGCATCGCGAACCACGCACCCGACGGCAGGGCCTCGACCCATCGCGGCAGCAAGTGCCGGTGAGACGGCACCCACTGCAGCACCGCGTTGGTGACCACCACGTCGGTGTCCGGCGGCGGCACCCAGTCGACGACGTCGGCCTGCTCCGCCGTGATCCCCCGCTCCCGGGCGGCCGCCACCATCTCCGCCGACGAGTCGAGGGCGACCACCTCGGCGTCGGGCCAGCGCGTGGCCAGCAGGGCGGTGAGGTGGCCCGGACCGCAGCCCAGGTCGACCACCCGGCGCGGGTCCACCGCACCCACCCGCGCGAGCAGGTCGTGGAACGGACGGGAGCGATGGTCGTCGAAACGCAGGTAGAGGGCTGGGTCCCAGGTGGTGGTGCTCATCGCCATGCGCTCAACTCTGCCTGGAACCGGCCCCGCCCAGCTTCAGCGTGCGCGCCACGTCACCGGCCACCTGTCGCAGCGCCGCGTCGTCGGTGCCCGGGTCGGCGCGCACCTGCAACACGATCCCGTCGCGCCCCGGCACCTTGCGCTGCACGAACCACGCGCCGCCCCCGGGCAGGTCGCGGTGGTGCCTGCTCTTGATCGAGCCCGTGACGCGCGCGTGGACCACCTCCGGCACCGCGCCGGGCTCGGCGAGCCGCAGCCGCCGCGGGGTGAGATCCGCGATCAGCACGGCACCCCCCACGTCGTCCTGCACCTGCGCCTCGACGAGGACGATCGCGCCGTTCTGCCACGACGCCTTGCTGACCAGATGCCAGCCCAGCCGGCGCACGCCGTCGGCGGTGGGCAGCCACATCCCCAGTGAGGTGACGACCAGATGCCCGCCACCCTGCAGCGACGCCGAGCCGAGCACCTGCTCGTCGGCGTCGAGGGTGCCGGCGAAGCCCTCGGGCAGCTCGTCGCGCCCCAGCAGCCGGCGCACCGCCTTCAGCAGGTTCACACCTGAGCCCTTTCCCGCAGTGCCTTCCCGTACTGCTCGAGCGGCACGAGATCGCCGAACGCCTGCATGTAGGCGTCGAGCTCCTCCACCGGGTTGATGCGCTGCAGCCGCGACTTCAGCTCCGCCACCTGCGCCTCAACCAGCGCCAGCCGCACCCCGGCGATGATGCTCCCGACGTAGCGGGCCTCCTCCGGGTTGCGCCGCGGGAGCTGCAGCGGCTCCACCGCGAGCTCGGTGACCAGCGAACGCGATTCCGGGGTGCACTCGGCGAGCACGGCCTCCAACCAGACCTGCCCGGTGCGCCCGCTGCACACCCCGCCCGCCGCCTGCACCGCGCGGTGCACCAACGCGAACGCGGGGTGTGTGAAGACCTGCTCGGGCAGCTCGTCATAGCTCGGACCGGCGATGGCGGGCATCTGCAGAGCGGCCTTCAGCGCCTCCCGCTGCCGGTGCAGCCGCGGGTCGTCCTTTCGCGGCGGGGCGGGCGGTTGGCGATTGGTGCCGCCACCCCGCCCCTTCGCCGCCTCGGCAGGCGCGCCCGCCGACTCCCGCACCCGCCGCACGACCATCGCGATGTCGTCCCAGCTGGTCCAGCCGGCGAGCCTGCGGGCGTACTCGTCGCGCAGGTCCTCCCGGCGGATCTGCGCCACGAGCGGCACGCAGCGCTGCAACGCCGCCACCCGGCCCTCGGCCGTGTCGAGGTTGTGCTCGCGCAGCATGCTGCGGATGGCGAACTCGAACAGCGGCTCCCGGCGGGCCACCAGGTCGCGCACGGCCGTGTCGCCGTGGGTCTGGCGCAGCTCGCAGGGGTCCTGCCCGTCGGGGGCGATCGCCACGAACGTCTGGGCGGCGAAGTTCTGGTCCCCCTCGAACGCCTTGAGCGCCGCCGCCTGCCCGGCCGCGTCACCGTCGAAGGTGTAGATCACCTCGCCGAGGTCGAACGAGTCGTCGCCGATCAGCCGGCGGATCACCCCGACGTGGTCGGAACCGAAGGCCGTGCCACAGGACGCGACGGCGGTGGGCACCCCGGCCAGGTGCATCGCCATCACGTCGGTGTAGCCCTCGACCACCACCACCTGGCGCCGTTTCGCGATCTCCCGCTTGGCCAGGTCGAGCCCGAACAGCACCTTCGTCTTGTGGTAGACGGAGGTGTCGGACGTGTTGAGGTACTTGGCCTCGATGCCGTCGTCGTCGAAGAGCCGGCGCGCCCCGAACCCCACGACGTCACCGCCGAGGTCCTTGATCGGCCAGAGCAGCCGCCGGTGGAACCGGTCGATCGGGCCGCGGCGGCCCTCCTTCGACAGACCGGCCTTCATCAGCTCGTCGAAGGTGAACCCGGCCGCGAGGAGGTGCTTGGTGAGGGTGTCCCAGCCGGCGGGGGCGTAGCCGCAGCCGAACGTCTGCGCCGCGGCCGCGTCGAACCCGCGGCTGGTGAGGAACTGCACGGCCGGCGCGGCCTCGGGCGTGCGCAGCTGCGCGGCGTAGAACTCGGCGGCGCGCTTGTTGGCCTCCAGCAGCCGGCTGCGCGTGCCCCGGTCGCGCTGTACGGAGCTGCCGCCGCCCTCGTAGGTGAGGCGGTAGCCGACGCGGTCGGCGAGGCGCTCCACGGCCTCGACGAACCCCACGACCTCGATCTTCATGATGAACGCGACGGCGTCCCCGCCCTCGCCGCAGCCGAAGCAGTGGAACGTGCCGTGGCTCGGCCGGACGTTGAACGACGGGGACTTCTCGTCGTGGAACGGGCACAGGCCCTTCAGCGCACCGGCACCCGCCCGACGCAGGGCGACGTACTCGCCGATGACCTCGTCGATCCGGGTCCGGTCGCGGACCTCCGCGATGTCGCTGTCCCGGATCCGCCCTGCCACGGGCCGAGTGTAGGCCCGCCCCACGCGCCGGCCCGCGAGCACCGCGCTCCGTCCCCGCCCGAGATCACCACACGCCGCGGACGCCCCCCGGGCGCGGTCAACGCGGTGCCGCGCGCAGCCCCGCCGGACGAGTGGAGACCACCGTGCGGCCCTGCGACCCGCGCTGGGTCGGGATCGTGACGGTGGTGCTCGCGCCCGCCCTCCGCGGCCGGTCGGAATGGGGCCGGTGCCGGTCGGTGAGCAGCGGCACGACGGCCATGACAAGCATCAACCCGATACCCGCCACAACGCCGATGATTGTGAGGACATCGGAGAAGCTCATACCTCCACAGTGCGCCGGGGAACCTGAGAGGCGCCTCGGCCGGAGGTACGGATTGGCCGAGAAAACCCGGCCATTCGGCCGACCCCTGCCCCTTCCCCTGCCCGCGTCATGGACACACAACGCTGCATCCGCGGCCACAGAACAGCGATATGTGACCACAACGCGGCTCGGGCGGCGTCACGACCCGGGAGCCCGCGAGCAGCGACCGCGCCGGCCCCCGACCGCGTCATGGACACACAACGCTGCAACCGCGGCCGCAGAACAGCAACACGGGACCACAACGCTCTTGGACGACGTCACGATCCAGTGCCCGCACAGCGACCGCGCCAGCCACCCCACCGCGGCATGGACACGTATCGCGCCGACAACGGCCGCAGAACAGCGAGATGTGACCACAATGCGGGCCGGCGCCCGCCCGGGTGCACGACCAGTCACACACCCCCACCCACCGCGTCATGGATACATAACGCGGCATCCGCGGCCGCAAAACAGCAATACGGGACCACAACGCTGTCACCGTGGCCGGGCGGCAGCAGGAACGGGCGACTCGCGCACCCGAAACGGGCGACTCGCCGGGCGGCCGCTGCCTCACACCGCCAGGAGCAGCTGGACCGCGGCGAGTCCCGCCAGCAAGGCCGGGCCGCGCACCAGCTGCCGCACCAGGTCGATCGGGACCGCGCCGAACCCCGTGTCGAACACGGCCGCGCCGTAGTCGGGCGGGGGTCGGGTGGCTGATCGTTCGACCACGGCGACCGCCCCGATGGGGATCAGCACCACGGCGAGGGGGTTCGCCGGGAGCAGCGCGGGCAGCACCGCCGCGGTCCACACGGCGGCGACCACGAGGGGCGCGGCGAGGTGGAGCAGGGTCAGCACGCCGTCGGTGCCGCCGAGTGCGCGGCGCAGCGCGGCGGAGCGGGTGACGGCACGCAGGCCCGCCGCCACCCGGCTGGCGATCGCGTAGGCAGCGACGGCGACGACGGGCGCCACGGCCACGTGGGGCAGGATCGCGGCGGCGGTGTAGGAGACGACCAGCAGGCCCACCCCGAGTGTCAGCGCGCCGGGGGTGCGCAGCGCGCGGCGCAGGTCGGAGTGCAGCAGCGCGACGGATCGGTGGCCCAGGCCGCGGCGTGCGCGTCCGCGGCGGGCGGAGCGCCACCGCCGCTCCTCCAGCAGGCCGAGCAGCAGTCCCGGCTCGATGAACGTTCCCGCCGCCTGGACGGCGGCCGCGAGGCCGCTCCCTGCGCCCAGTGCCGCGCGGTCCAGGACGATGAGCCGCCGCCGTGCCACGACGAACAGGACCAGCGCCGCTGCCCAGGCGACGACGGCCGTGTCGGTGACGGGGACGGAAGGGACGGTGGCCGAGCGCGGGACCAGCAGCGCGGCCAGGGCGAGCGCGAGCCCCGCGCCCACGAGCCCGACGCCTGTGGCGCGTCCGGCCCGCGGGCTGCCGGCCTGCCACACGACGGCCGCGGCGACGAGCGCGACCGCAACCCCCGCCCCGGTGACCGACCACCACACCGCGGTCCGCCACGGCGGCACCGTCCCGGCGACGACGATCGCCCCGAGCGCTCCGATGCCGGCTCCGACCACCGCCGCGACCGCAGCAGCGGCGGCGAGCCGCGGCCTGAGCATGGCTCCGCGGTCGACGACGCCGGAGAGCACCCAGTGCCGGACCGCCGGGCCGGCCAGCATCGGGCCGAGGGCGAGCGCCGCGCGCAGCACCATGCCCGCCAGCACCAGCCCGACGGCGCCGAGCAGCAGCCCGACGTGGGGCGCGTGCGGCAGCGGGGCGGCCTCGGCGCCCATCACGCGGCGCAGGCCCTGCACCAGCAACCCACCCAGCACGAATACAGCGAGCAACGGCGTGTACCAGTCGCTGCCCGGCCCGTCCTTGGTGGCCGCCCGCCGGGCGCGCCGGACCCGAGCCAGCTCCGTCCGCAGCTCCCTCGCGGCGGGCACGTGCACGAGCGGGGGCGCCGTCACGCGCCCAGCTCGACCGTCTGGTCGGCCACCGCCTCGACGACGGCGGCGTCGTGCGAGGCGAACAGCACCGCGCAGCCGGCGGCCTTCTCCCGTTCGAGCCGCTCCACCAGCCACCGCCGACCCGCGGCGTCGAGCCGCTGCTCGGGCTCGTCCAGCACGAGCAGCCGGCGCGGGCGGACGAAGCAGGACGCCAGTGCCAGCCGCCTGCGTTCCCCGCTGGAGAGACCCACCGGGGTGCGGTCGGCCAGGGCCTCCAGGCCCAGCTCGGCGAGCACCGGCGCGGTGTCGGGCTCCACGCCGTGCGCCCGCGCGAGCAGGTCGAGATGCTCGCCGACCGAGAGGTCCGGGAAGAACCCGACGTCGTCGAGCACGCTCGCGACCGCTGCCCGGGAGCGCGGGTCGTCCTCCCGCAGCTCGTTGCCGTCGAGGAGCACCTCGCCGTGGTCGGGCCGGTCGGCACCGACGACACAGCGCAGCAAGGTGGTCTTGCCCGCGCCGTTCGGGCCGACGACCGCAGCCGCCCGGCCAGGGCCGAGCGAGAAGCCGACACCTGCCAGCACCACGGCTGTGCCGAACTGCCGGACCAGGCCGTCCACGACCAGCACGCGGTTCACCCCCCGGGCCGCGACGGTAGCAGCCGCGTCCCTCGTTGCAGCAAAGCCACGTTGCGGCAACGTCGTTGCATGATCGTGGCTTTGCTGCAACGGGCAAACCGGGCCCGCGTAGGTTCTCGTGGCGTGGACACGGGGGTCGAGAGCTTCGAGCAGCACCGGGCACACCTCATCCGCGTGGGATACCGCATCACCGGCAGCCTCGCCGACGCCGAGGACGCCGTGCAGGAGGCGTGGCTGCGCCTCGCCGGGCTGGACGACGACGCCCGCGCCGAACTGCGCGACGACCGTGCGTGGCTCACGACCGTGGTCGGGCGGCTCTGCCTCGACCGGCTGCGCTCCGCCGCCGTACGGCGTGAGCGTTACGTCGGCCCGTGGCTGCCCGAGCCCCTCCTCACCAACGGCGACGCGGACGAGCCGCTCGCCGCCGTCGTGCGCGACGAGGGGGTGCGGATGGCCGCGATGGTCGTCCTGGAGCGCCTGTCGCCGCCGCAGCGGGTGGCGTTCGTGCTGCACGACGCGCTCGCGCTGCCGTTCTCCCAGATCGGCGACGTGCTCGGTTGCTCGGAGGCCGCCGCACGCCAGCACGCGACGCGGGCGCGGCGCCTCGTGGCAGCGGCCGACCCGCCGCCGCGGGTGCACACGGCCGAGCAGCGCGCGGTCCTCGGCCGCTTCGCCGAGGCGATCTCCCGCGCCGACGGCCCCGCGCTGCTCGCCCTGCTGCACCCCGACGCCCAGTGGGTCACCGACTCGAACGGGAAGACGAAGGCCGCTCGACGCACCATCGTCGGCGCCGACAAGCTCACCCGCCTGCTGCTCGGCCTGCTCGACCGCTACGGCGACGAGATGGCCACCGGGTGGACCCCCGTCGAGGTCAACGGCGACCTCGGGTTCCGGACCCCGGCCTACGGAGGTACCGGGCCGGGGGTCACGGTCGTCACCATCCGGGACGGCCTGATCACGGCCGTCTACCTGATGGTCAACCCCGAGAAGCTGGAACACCGCCCGGCCTGACCCCCGGAGACGGGCGACTCGCGCACGCGAAACGGGCGACTCGCGGGCGGGGACGGGCGGCTCGCGGGGCGGGACGCAGGCGGGGCCGTGTCCGGTCAGCCGGGCAGGCGGACCTGGCACGCCGCGTCGAAGCCCTGGTCGACGATGCCGAGGGCGTGGTAGGCGCGGGCACGCATGTTCTCCAGCGCGATGGAGTGGGTGAGCTCCACCAGCCCGGCCCTCCCCAGCTCCGCCTCCAGCCGGGCGACCTGCGCGTCGGTGACGGTCGGTGGGGTCGCCGTCATCGCGTCGGCGTAGGCGAGCGCGAGCCGCTCGACCGGCTCGTAGAGCGGGTGCGTCGGGTACTCGTCGATGTGTTCGAGCCGCTCGACGTTGAGCCCGTCCAGCCGCTGCAGCATCGTCCCGAAGTCGACGCACCACGAGCAGCCCACGACGGTCGCCACCCGGTAGACCGCGAGCTCGCGGAGCCGGGCGGGCAGCACCGTCGCCGCCCGCTCGTACGCCAGCTCGGCGACCAGGGACGCCCGGAACAGGCGCGGGTGGTGGCGGAGCACCGCGAACGGCTCCGGGACGTCCCCGAACCGCCGTCGCATCAGTCGGTACAGCAACCGGCCCACCGGTCCGGCCTCCTCGGCAGGCACTGCCGGGATCCGTGCGCTCATGGTGTCCTCCTGGGTCGTCCGTGCGGCTCGTCAGCTGTGGGACGAGGCAGCGGGGCGATCCGTGACTAGTGCGGTGGCCACAAACGTCCACCGGGTTCCTCGCCGGCCCAGGCGGCCCCTCACAGCGTTGCCGTCCTGGCGAATACCCCGGTATGAGCTGCGGACGGCGCCTTGCGAGGAACCACCTGGATCCCGCGATCAACCCGGCAACGTTCGTGGCCACCGCACTAGCGTTGTGGCCATGACCGGTTCCGTGATTCCCGAGACCCACCTCGACCTGCTGGCGCGCCCGCTGATCGGGCACCTGGCCACCGTCCGGGCGGACGGGGCACCGCAGGTGAGCCCGATGTGGTTCTCCTGGGACGGGACTTATCTGCGGTTCACGCACACCTCGAGGCGGCAGAAGTACCGCAACGTGCAGGCCGACCCGCGGGTGGCCTTCTCGATCGACGACCCGGAGCGCCCGCCGCGTCACCTGGAGATCCGGGGCCAGGTGGAACGGATCGACCCCGACCCGACCGCGGAGTTCTTCGGCGAGCTCGCCGACCGCTACTCGATGACGTTCGACGGGCCGCCCGCGGACGCCCCGTTCCGGGTGGTGCTCGTCGTCCGCCCGGAGTCGGTGAGCTACGAGTAGCGGCGGAACGTCGCGGCGTGGCGGGCCACGGCCTGCTGGTCGGTGAGCACCGCGATCTGGTCCAGCACCACCCGCAGCCTCGCGGCGTCGTCGGCGGCGACGGCCCAGTCCTCGGCGAAGAGCGGGTCGAGGGAGTCCGGGGCCTTCGCCAGCAACGCCGAGCCGAGCTCGGTGAGCAGCTCCCGCTGACGGGCCTGCATCGCGAGCCGGTCGGGGTCGCTCATCACGTACCTCAGCGCGACGGCCTTGAGCAGGGCCACCTCCGCCGCGGCAGGGGACGGGACCACGAGGTCGGCGCCGTAGCGGGACAGCTCGCCGGCTCCGTGCGCCGCCCGGGTGGCGTCGATGGCGGCCAGCGCGAACCGGCCGACCAGCTCGCTCGTGAGCCGCTTGAGCGCCATGTGCGCGACCCCCGTGGCCGTGGCCGACGAGAAACCGCGCACCGCGGCCACCACGGGGAGGGCGAGCAGCGCGTCGGCGGCTTCGGCGAGCGCGTCGGTGGAGACCCCGAAGTGGGTGGCGGCCAGCTCCACGACGGCGGCCCGCTCCGTGGGTGACCCGAGGGCGGCGAGGTCGATGCGGCCGCTCACGATGCCGTCCTCGACGTCGTGCACGGAGTAGGCGACGTCGTCGGACCAGTCCATGACCTGCGCCTCGAGGCACCGCCGGTCGCCCGGGGCGCCGTCGCGGACCCAGGCGAACACCTCCGCGTCGGCGACGTAGGCGCCGTACTTCCGGTCGCCCGGCCGGCGCACCCACGGGTACTTGCACGACGCGTCGAGCGAGGCACGGGTGAGGTTCAGGCCGCTGCCGCCGATCTTCGGCTCCAGCCGGGTGAGGATGCGCAGCGTCTGCGCGTTGCCCTCGAACCCGCCGCAGGCCACGCCGAACTCGTCGAGCGCCCGCTCACCGTTGTGCCCGAACGGCGGATGGCCGATGTCATGGGCCAGCCCGGCCGTGTCGACGATGTCGGGATCGCAGCCCAGCTCCTCGGCGATCCCGCGGCCGATCTGCGCGACCTCCAGGGAGTGAGTCAGCCGGGTGCGGGGCACGCCGGTGATCTCCGCCCCCTCCCCCGGGCCCACGACCTGGGTCTTGCCGGCCAGCCTGCGCAGGGCGGCCGAGTGGAGCACCCGGGCGCGGTCGCGCGAGAACGGGCTGCGGCGCTCGGTGTGCCCGGTGCCCTTGGGCTGCTCGGGGCTGCGCCGGGCCCGGTCGTGCTCGGTGTACCCGTCGCATCCGGAGCCGGGCAGACGCTCGGCCACAGGTCAGCCGAGCCCGCTGGTCTGGGTGTCGGCGGAGGCGTGCGTGAGCCGGTAGTACAGCAGCGCGCCGGTCTCGCGGATGATGTAGCGCAGCTGCGTCTCGCGCGTCTGCACCACCGGCCCGCTGCGGGTGGGCGACGTCTCGGCCTGCAGCCCGCTGTCTCGGGCCATGATGCGGGCGCGCAGGGAGTGCCACGGGTCGCTGACGATCGCCGCGGTGTGCCAGCCGTCCTGCTTCGCCCGGGCGGCGACGGCCTGCAGGCTGAGGAGGGTGTCGGAACCCTCCCCGACCGCGATGACGGCCTGCGGGGGCACGCCCCGGTCGATCAGGAAGCGGCGCCCCGCCTCGGCCTCGGTGTAGACGTCGCCGGGGCGCCCACCCCCGGTGGTGACGATGCGCGGGGCCAGCCCGTCCTCGTACAGCGTCTCGGCGTGCCGCAGCCGCGACGCGAAGATGGAGCTGGGGTCGCCGTCGTACTGGGCGGCGCCGAGCACCACCACGGCGTCGACGGGCTGCCGGTTGTCGACCCGCGCCACCTGCCAGATGCGGAACGCGGTGCCGCCGATGATCATCACACCGATCAGGAGGCCTCCGACCAGCAGTCGGACGACCCAGCGACCCCGCCTGCCGCGCTCGACCGGCGCGAGATCGCGCATCCCGCGCATCGGTTCGGTCGGCGCCTCGGAGCGGGAGCGCACCGGGGTGGTGACGGGTTCGGTCATCCGCCGATCCGGCTTTCCGTGGTGGCGAGTGCCGTGCCGGCGCGACCGGAACGGGCGGCCACCACCTGGGCGACGATCGACACCGCGGTCTCGGCCGGGGTGCGGGCGCCCAGGTCGAGCCCTACGGGCCCGTGCAGCGCGGCCAGGTCGTCCTCGGTGAGCCCGGCCGCCAGCAGCCGCTGTCGCCGCGCTGCCTGGGTGCGCCGCGAGCCGAGCGCCCCGATGAACCCGCGCCCTCGTCGCAGACCCTCGATGAGCACCTCGTCGAACGTGGGGGCGTGGTCGAGCAGGACGAGCACGTCGGCGTCGGTGAAGCCGGCGACGGCGGCACGTACGGCGGAGAGCTCCGTCTCGGTGCGGGCGTTCCACCCCAGCAGCTCGCACTGGGCGACCAGCGCGTCGCCGATCGCACCGGCCCCTGCCACCAGCACCGAGGGAACCGGCACCCACAGGTCGACCAGCAGTTCGTCGCCCTCGACCGCCACCCGCTCGGTGACGGTGGCCCCCCGCCGCACGAGCCCGCGGGCCGCCTCCACGGCGGCCGCGTCGAGCCGGGGCGAGCCGAGGCCGCCGTGCACCCCTTCCAGCTCGGGACCGGTGAGCACGAGCGCGCCGACCCCGTCGGTGGTGGAGATCAGGGCGGCGGACGTGCCGCGCTCCAACGCCTCGCCCAGGGCGATGGCCTGCTCGGCCGGTAGCGGATGGCCAAGCAGCGTGGCACCTCCGGCACAGGCCAGCCCCGCGCCAAGCGCGTCGGCCTCGCTGACGTGTGCCTCCCGGGTGTCGGCCCGGTCGACCGCCGCCGCCGCCAGGGGCACCGCGGCGGCGTCGAGCGTGCCGCGGTAGACCACCCCGGCCGCCGACCCCGCCGCGGTGGCGGCCACCAGCTGGCCGCTCTCGACGGTGCCGAACCCGTGCCGCTCCAGCACTCGTACGACACCGACACCGTCGGCTGCCCAGCGCTGTAGGGCGGCCCCGAGCTCGTGGAGCGAGGAAGTGCCGGTCGAGGCGGTCGGAGCGCCCGTACTCACGTCGGTCACGATCGCCAGGGTAGCGACAGACACCGACGCTGCGACGGCACGTGAGAGCGCCGTGTCACAACCACCCGCGTTCGTCGGCGAGCCGCACCGCCTCGGCGCGGGTGCGGGCGGAGGTCTTGCCGATGGCCGCCGACAGATGGTTCCGGACCGTGCCCTCGGAGAGGTGCAGCCGGGCCGCCACGGCGGCCACCGTGGATCCGTCGGCGGCCGCGACGAGGACGTCACGCTCGCGGTCGGTGAGCGGGCTGGTGCCGCTGGAGAGCGACTCCGCGGCGAGGGTCGGGTCGACGACCCGCAACCCGGCATGCACCCGCCGGACGGCATCCACCAGCTGCTCGGGCGGAGCGTCCTTCACGACGAACCCCGAGGCCCCGGCGCGCATGGCGCGGGCCAGGTAGCCAGGTCTGCCGAAGGTCGTGAGGACGACGACGCGGCACGTCGGAAGCGCCGAGCGCAGCGCGCCTGCGGCGTCGAGGCCGTCACCACCGGGCATCTGGACGTCGAGCAGTGCGACGTCCGGCCCGGTCCGGAGCGCGGCGGGCACCACCTCGGCACCCGAACCGACCTGGGCCACCACCTCGATGTCGGGCTCCAGGCCGAGCAGAGCCGCCAGCGCACCCCGGACGAGCGCCTGGTCGTCGGCGAGCAGCACCTTGATCATCCGGCCGGCTCCCTCCGCCGGACGGCGGCGGTACGCGGGAGGACCTCGGCCAGCAGCCGGTAGCCGCCGGTGGGTGCCGGACCGGCCTCGACCCGGCCGCCGACAGCAGCGAGCCGCTCGGTGAGCCCGCTGATCCCGTGACCCGCCGGCGTGCCGGGCGGGCTGCCGACGCCGTCGTCGACGATCTCCACCGACATCGGCGTGAGTCGCACCGCACAGCGGCCGGCCCCGCTGTGCCGGATGGTGTTGGTGACGCCCTCCCGCACCACGTGCGCGAAGGCCTGCTGCCGGTCCGGCGGTACGTCGTCGACGGCGGCCGGCAGATCCGCCTCGATTCCTGCCGCGCGCAGGGCCTCCCGGGCACCGGCCAGCTCACGACCGAGGGACGCCACGCGGTTGGCAGACACGGTGGAGCGCACCTCGGCCAGCGCCTGCCTGCCGAGCTGCTCGACGTCGGTCACCTCCTCGCCCGCCCGCCCGACG
>NZ_JAAXKY010000089.1 GCF_012911925.1 Pseudonocardia xinjiangensis
GATGTCGTCCGCACCGGCTGCGGCGGGGGGAGGGCCGGCCGGCTCCTCGGAGCCGCCGCAGGCGGCGAGGGTCACGGTCAGGACGGCCAGGGCGCCGACGGCGGCCATTCGCTGGGTCTTGCGCACGGTGTTGCCTCCTCGAATCTGCCCGGTCATTCCGGGCTCGGAGAGCATTCGCATTCCGGACGGCATCGGTTCGGTCCCGGAGAGATTTTCTCGGTGAGTCTCAGGCGACCGTGAAAATGGTGGCGGGCCAGCCGGACGCGCCGTCCGGAATCGGCTCGGCCCGCATTTCGGTCTGGCCGACGCCGTTCTTGTCGGTGGCGCGGGCCTGCACGGTGTGGCTGCCGGGCGGGAGATCGAACGAGGCGCGCCACATCCGCCAGGTGTCGGCGTTGACCTCGGTGGCGAGCTCGGCGTCCTGCCACGCCCCGCCGTCCATGCGGACCTCCACCCTGCTCACGCCCGTGGGTTGCGACCAGGCGGTCCCGGCCACCGTGACGCGTCCGCGCGCGGCGGTGGCGAACCCGCGGGGGGTGTCGATGCGGCACTGGGTCTTGATGGGGGCCTTCTGCGCCCAGCCGCGTTCGAGCCAGTAGCCGGAATCGGCGCTGAACGTCGTGAGCTCCAGGTCGGTGAGCCACTTCGTGCCGGAGACGTAGCCGTACAGGCCGGGCACGAGCATGCGCACCGGAAAGCCGTGCTCGGGCGGGAGTGCCTCGCCGTTCATGCCGATCGCCAGCAGCGCGCCGCGGCCGGGTTCGAGCACGACCTCGGTGGGCGTGCCCGTGTACCAGCCGTCGACGCTGGTGGAGTAGAGCTGGTCGGCCCCTGGCCGGACACCCGCTTCGAGCAGGAGGTCGCGCAGGTCGACGCCGATGAAGTTCGCGGTGGAGATCAGCGGGCCGCCCACGGGGTTGGAGACGCAGGTCAGGGTGATGGTCCGCTCCACCAGGGGACGGGCGAGCAGGTCGTCGAAGGTCAGGACGATCTCGTTGTCGACCATGCCGTGGATGCGCATCGACCAGTCCTCGGCCCGCTGCGCCGGCACCCGCAACGCCACGTCGATCCGGTAGAAGTCCGGGTTCGCGGTGAGGAAGGTCGGGGTGCCCAGCTCGGGGAACGCGGCGCGTGGCGGGATCGCCGGAGCCCGCTCGACGAGGCGGGCGCGGGCCAGCCGGTCGGTCACCGTCCGGCGCGAGTCGCCCACCCCGCCGCTGAGGAGCTGGCCGACGCCACCGGCGGCGAGTGACACCACCGCCACGGCGGCCGACGATCCGAGTAGCAAGATGCGCCGGGAGACTGCCTGGTTGCCGTCACCACCGGCTGCTGGGACGTAGGCGCGGGTCGCGAGTGCGTGCAGCCCGCGGAACGCGTCGACACCCACCACCAGCGCCGCGGCGGGCGCCGCCAGGTCGACCCAGGTGAACGCCGGCCCGGTGACCACCGCGAGGAGACCGAGCAGCCCCAGGCCGCCGATGACGCCGATCCCCGGCGCCGGGCGGCGGACCGACGCCAGGCCCGCAGCCACGGCGACGACCGCGATGACCACGGCCATCCCCCCGAGCAGCACCGGCTTGTCGGCGGTACCGAACGTGGTCTTGGCGAACTCGGTGAGGAACTGCGGGGAGAACCGGATGACGACGTCCCCCACGGCCAGGAACGGCGAGGACGCCGGGGAGATCAGCGCCGCCACGAGATGCCCGGCCCCGAGCGCGGCACCCACCGCCAGCACCGCCTCCGCTGCGGCGGCGACCCGCGGGATGGCGGCTCGCGGTGTGCGGAGCGGCTGCGCGGGCGGGGCGGTCGGGTTCACGACGAGCGTTCGCGCGTCACGCCTGTCCGGTTCGGCTGCTTGCGGGACCTCCCGGGACGATTGGTCAGGTCTGCACGGGGCCGGTGGCAACGACGGTGGTGGGCATGGTGGGCATGGCCCGGCCGGGCTCGAGCGAGATCGCGTAGGCGGAGAAGGCCGGGGCGCCGACGGCGGGCCCGATGCTGTGGACACCCGGTCCGGGTGCGGTGACGTCGAACATGCCCACCGGCTGCGGGGGCCCGCCGTCGATCCCCCACAGGACGTAGATCGAGTCGGAGCGGTTGTTCGGGACGACGCCGGTGGTCACGACCGTGCGGTCCGATGCGGTGGTGAGCACGGCCGCGACCGGATCGCCCGACGTGGTGCTCAGCGTGGCATGGGTGGTGCCGGGCTGATCCAGCTGCGTGACGATGTCGGCCAGCGACTGCGATTGCGCGATCTCGGCGTCGCGCTGCTGCTGCAGCTGCGCCGCGTAGACGGCCAGGCCACCCACGCCCAGCACGGCCACCAGCACCACGACGGCGGCGACGAGGCGTCGCCGTCCGATGGTCGCCCACGTCGGACGGCGACGGGCCCCGGTGTCGGAGGGGGCCGGCAGGCCGACATCCGGCCTGACGGGCGCCCGCCGCGGCGGGTCCTCGGGTTCGCGTTCCCGGGGGGCCGGCGGGCGCACCTGCGGTGTCTCGGCGGCCTGGGCCAGGATGTTGTCGCGCAGCCGTGGCGGCGGGTCGGTCTGCTCCGCGGTGTCGGCCAGGCCGCCCATGATCAGCTCGGTGTCGCGCACCATCTCGCGGCAGGACTCGCAGGTCGGGAGGTGGGCTTCCATCGCCAGTTCGTCGTCGGGTTCGAGCGCGTGCAGCGCCCAGCCGACCGCGTGCTCGTTCATCGCGCAGGACTGCTGCTCGTCGGCGCTCATCGGGCATCACCCGTGGTGCCGGCGTTGTCGGTGCGGGTGGTGTCGGAGCCGCCGTCGAGCAGCGGGGCGAGGACGCCCCGCAGGCGCTGCATCCCGCTGAACATCCGCGACTTCACCGTGCCCAGCGGGACCCCGGTCATCGCAGCAACCTCCCGCTGGGTGTAGCCGCCGAAGTAGGCCAGTGCGAGCGCCTGCCGCTGGTCGGTGGGGAGCCCCCCGAGCGCGGTGCGGACCTGCCCGGCCTCCACAGAGCGCAGCGCGCCGTGGTCGGCACCCGGCGCCGGTGGGGCCGACCACTCCTGCCCTTCCTCGGCCGCCGGCACGGTGCGCCGACGGATCGCGCTCTCGCGGCGCACCGCGTCGACGGACTTGTGGTGCACGAGGGTCAGGATCCAGGTCCCGAAGCTGCCGCGGGCGGGGTCGAAGCGGTGCGGGTCGCGCCAGAAGGCCAGGAAGGCCTCCTGCACCACGTCCTCGGCCAGGCCGTCGTCGGCACAGATGCGGCGAGCGAGCGAGTAGGCCCGCCGACCGTACCGGTCGTACAGACCGGCCAGCCCGGACTCGACCCCGTTCGCGACGGACAGGACGAGATCCCCGTCAGGTACGTCGGGCTCGCCGGTGGTCGGCGACCCGCCTCCGCGGCGGTTCGGCAGACTCGACCCCTCACGCGTGTCGGGGGCATCGGCCACCAGCGGGATCCTCACGTCAGCTTCTTCGCAGCGGAACGGTGTCCGGTTCAGAACCAGCTCAGAGTAGCCCGTCCGGCCCGTCGTCTCGCGTAGGCCGCGGGGCCCGTCGGGGGAACCGGACGGATCACCCGCCGTGCTCGCAGCATCCGTCAGCTGACCCCGGCGCCGGTGCCGTACTAGCCTGGGCCGGACCGTCGTACGCCCGGCCTGGACCAGCCCGGGAGGAGTGGTCGTGACACCGACACCCGAACTGACCGTCCCTCGATCCACGCAGGTGCGCCCCAGAGTGGGCCGCCACCCGTGGTGGGACCGCCGACGGGAGCAGCGCCGCCTGGCAGGCGAGGACCGCCGGGCCGCGCACCTGGCCGAGCTCCACCACATCCGCGCACTCGTCGGCGCCGCCCGCGCCGTGGTCGGGTCGGGGTGGGTCCAGCACGGCTGGTTCGCCTACCGCGACGAGCATGGCGAGCACCGCACGGTCACCGCGGCCACCCTGCAGCGGATGGGCGACCGGCCGATCACCGGAGCCTGTCTCGTCGGCGCGATCGTGCAGGCGGGCGGCGGCCCGGCCGCCGTACGGAGCCAGCCGGTGCAGCGGGCGCTCGACCTGACCTGGCACACGCTCCACGGGAGCGAGCACGAGCCGGTCCACTGGTGCCCGGCCCCGCCGGTCCGCGCCGCCCACGTCCGGGACCTCACGCGCTGGAACGACCAGCCCGCCCGCACGTCCGCCGAGGTGCTCTCCCTGCTGCGCGCCGTGGAGCGGGCGGCAGGGGAGGAGATCGCCCGCGCGGACGCGCACCCGTAGGGCAACGCAGGCGCATTACGGAGCCGTACTGCTGTCGGGACGGGGGTCACGACAGCAGTACGGCTCCGAAGTGGGGAGAGGCGTGCGCTGGAATGCTCGGGGGGTGGACATTCCCGAAGGCCTGCTCGACCTGCTGTACCGGCCGAGCCCCTGCTACCTCGCCACGACGATGGGCGACGGCTCGCCGCACCTCACCCAGACCTGGGTGGACACGGACGGCAAGCACATCCTCGTCAACAGCGTGCAGGGCTTCCAGAAGATCAAGAACATCGAGCGGGACCCGCGGGTCGCCCTCAACGTCTCCGACCCCGACAACATCGCCCGGTACTACGCGGTCCGCGGCCGGGTCCTCGACATCACCAGCGACGGAGCGGCCGAGCACATCGAGATGCTCGCCCAGCGCTACCTCGGTGGCCCCTATCCCTGGTACGGCGGCCGGGACCAGACCCGGCTGGTCCTCACGATCGAGGTGCTGAAGGTCAACGGCACCGCGTGACGGCCGGCGGCCGATGAGTTCCGGCGGGCGGCCCGGTCTGCAGACCATGACACCCTTCGTCGACCTCGCTCCCGCGGCCGACCGCGTCGTGCGGCTGCTCGATGCCATCACCGACGACCGGCTGGACGCGCCCACCCCGTGCGCCGAGACGACCGTCGGCAACCTGCTCAGCCACCTGCTCGGGCTCGCGGAGGCGTTCCGGGGCGCGGCGGCCAAGGAGTCCGATCCCGGTCCGCCGCCCGCCGTGGCGCCGCCGCTCGACCCGCACTGGCGCCGGCTCCTGCCACAGCGGCTCGACGCGCTCGCCGCCGCCTGGCGTGACCCCGCTGCTCGGGAGGGCACGGCGCGCGCCGGGGGAGTGGAGATGCCGGCCGCTGTGATGGCGCTCGTCGCGCTCGACGAGCTCGTGCTGCACGCCTGGGACATCGCCCGCGCCACCGGCCAGGTCTACGACGCCGACCCGGCGAGCGTGCAGGCGTGTTTCGCGTTCGTCGCGCCCGCCGTGCGGCCGGAGGGCGTGCCCGGGCTGTTCGGGCCGCCGGTCCCGGTGCCCGACGACGCGCCCGCGCTCGACCGGCTCGTCGGGCTCAGCGGCCGGGACCCGTCCTGGACGCCCGCCGCGGTGGGTGCGACCCGCTGACCGGCACGACGGGCCGGCCGCGCTCGCCCGGCCCGCGGACGAGCGCGGCCGGCGCGGCTCAGGCGCGCACGGCCCCGCCGTCGTGGAGGGGCTCGTCCCCGGCGCCTGCGGGGAGCGCGTCCCCGTCGGTCACGTCGGGCGCCTCACGCGGCAGGAACCACACCGACACCCCGGACAGCAGGGCGAGCGCGGCGATGTAGGCGGCCACCCACACCGACGACCCGGTCGCCCCGAGGATGGCGGCGGCCAGCAGCGGGGTGAGCCCGCCGCCGAGCACCGCGCCGAACTGGTACGACATCGAGGCACCGGTGTAGCGCACGTCGGTGCTGAAGGCCCGCGACACGATCACCGCCTGCACCGCCACCAGCAGGCCCAGTACCAGGCCCATCGCCAGCATGGCGAGGAGCACCGCGGGCACCGCCCCGGTGTCCATGAGGCCGAACACGGCGAACGGCACGAGCACCGAGAGCACCGAGGCGACCATGAAGATCCGCACGGCGCCGATGCGGTCGGTCACCCGGCCGGTCAGGTAGGCGACCACGAGGTACACCACCGAGCCCGCCGAGATCGTCAGCAGCATCGTCTGCTGCGGCACGTGCGCCGTGCCGGTGCCGTAGGAGAGCAGGTACACCGACAGCAGGTAGCCCAGCGCGGACGGGGCGAGGGTGATGCCCATCCCGAGGACGACGGTGCCGGGGTTGTTCCGCAGCACGTCGAGCGCGGGAAGGCGACGCACCCGGCCCCGTTGCCGGGTGCGCGCGAACTCGGGGCTCTCGGCGAGCCGGAGCCGGACGACCAGTGCCACCACCACGAGCAGGGCGCTCAGCACGAACGGGATGCGCCAGCCCCACGCCGCGAACTGCTCGCGGCCCAGGCCCACCGAGACGCCCAGGAAGACGAGGTTCGACAGCAGCGTCCCGGCCGGCAGGCCCATCTGCGGGAACGACGAGTAGTAGCCACGCTGTCCCTCGGGCGCGTGCTCCATCGCCATCAGCACCGCGCCGCCCCACTCCCCGCCGACGCCGAGCCCCTGCACGAACCGCAGGACGACGAGCAGGATCGGTGCGGCGATCCCGATCTGGGCGTAGGTGGGCAGGAGCGCGATGAGGAACGTCCCGATGCCCATGAGCAGCAGCGAGACCACCAGGGTCTGCTTGCGCCCGAGGCGGTCGCCGAAGTGCCCGAACACGATGCCGCCGATGGGGCGCGCGAGGAACCCGACGGCGAAGGTCCCGAACGCCGCGAGCGTGGCCGCCACCGGGGAGAAGTTCGGGAAGAACTGCGGCGCGAAGATCAGGGCGGCCGCGGCCCCGTAGATGTTGAAGTCGTACCACTCGATGGCGGTGCCGACGAAGGTCGCCGCGGCGACCCGACGGGTGTGTTCGGAGGGTCGGCTCGCGGCACTGCGAGACGCGGAGGGGGTCACTGGCGCTCCTCGGGCTGAGGGGTCGGGGCTCGTTCGATGTGGAAGTCCGACGGGCGGGGCTCGCGCACCATGCGCCAGTAGTCGAGGACGGTGAACGGCCACACCTGGGAGGCGCGGCCCTTCGCGTTGCGGTACCAGCTGTTGACGGTCGCCACCCCCCACGCCATGAGTGCGTTTCCGGCGTCGACCCGCTCGTTGAAGGCGTCGTGCACGTCGCGGCGCACCTCGACCGTCGCCGCCCCGGACTCCAGCAGCAGCCGCAGGCACCCCAGGATGTGGTGCACCGCGATCTCGGAGAACAGCAGGATGCTGCCGTTGATCACGAGGCCGGTGTTCGGGCCGAAGACGCAGAAGAGGTTGGGGAAGCCCGGCACGTGGACGCCGAGGTGGGCGCGGGCGTCGCCGTCCCAGCGTTCGTGCAGGTCGGCGCCGTCGCGCCCCCGGACCGTGATCGGCGCGAGGAAGTCCGACGCGCGGAAGCCCGTGGCGTAGATCAGGACGTCCGCCTCGTGGAGGACGCCGTCGGCCGTGCGCACCCCGTCGGGGGTGATCTCGGTGATGGCGTCGGTGACCAGGTCGACGTGCTCGCGCTTGAGCGCCGCGGGCCACACCCCGTTGTCGCGCATCATCCGTTTCGAGCCGGGGGCGTAGCCCGGCACGACCTTCGCGAGCAGGTCGGGACGGTCGCCGAACCGGCGCTCCAGGTGGGCGACGAGGGCCTGGCGCAGTGCCTCGTTGGCCGGCGACACCGAGATCGGGTGCTCCCAGCCGGGGTCGACCTCCATGAACGGCCGCCTGCCCTCCACCGAGGTCCAGAACTGCACGAACCGCAGCCACCGGTGGTAGTAGGGGAGCTCGCGCAGCAGCCGGAGCTGCTCGTCGGGCGTCGGATCGTGGTAGGTCGGCGTCGGCACCATCCACGGTGGGGTCCGCTGGAACACGCTGAGGGCGTCGACGCGGTCGACGATCGAGGGGACGACCTGGTAGGCGCTCGCCCCGGTGCCGATCACGGCGACGCGCCTGCCGGTGAGGTCGACGTCGTCGCGCCACCGCGCGGTGTGCCAGCTCGGTCCGGCGAACCGCTCGCGTCCCGGGATGTCCGGGAGGTTCGGCTTGTTGAGCTGCCCCGTCGCGCTGACGACGGCGTCCGCCTCGAGCACGACGTCCGGGCCGCCGGCCCGCCGCGCCCGCACGGTCCAGCGCCGCGTGGCGTCGTCGAACACCGCCTCGACCACCTCGTGCCCGAACCGGACGCAGCCACGCAGGTCGAACCGGTCGGCCACGTCCCGGAAGTAGCCCCAGACGTCGTCGCGGGCGGAGAACTGGTGCGGCCAGTCCGGCCGCTGGTCGAACGAGAAGCTGTAGGCGAAGTTCGGGGTGTCGAGCCGGGCGCCGGGGTAGCCGTTCTCCAGCCACACGCCGCCCACGTCGGCGTTGCGCTCCAGCACCGTCACCTCGACGCCGGCCTGCCGGAGCCGGTGTGCCGTCACCAGCCCGGACATCCCGGCGCCGATCACCACCACCTCGACGGTGCGCCCGGGTGCCACCTGCTCGACGGTCCAGCCCGGCGCACCCGCGTCCAGCGGCAGACCGAGCTCGTGGGACATCAGCGGCAGGTAGTCGTCGGCCACGTCACCGGCGACGAACCGCATGAGGCGGCGCAGGGTGTCGTCGTCGGGTTCGGGCGCGGGCACCGCCCCGCCGTCGCGGAAGGCCGCCAGAGCGGCGAGCGCGCGACGGCGGCCCAGCTCCTGGGCCGCCTCGGACATCCCGCCCTGCGGTTCCACCATGTCGGGGCGCAGGCGCAGCGGCGGGCGCAGCTCGTCCGCGACCAGCGTGAGGTCACCTGTCAGGTGGGCCAGGGCCGGCAGCAGAGCGGGCAGCTCCGCACCCGCGACGGCGGCGGCGAGCGCGGCGTCGTCGTCGAGCAGTGCGGAGAGTCCGGTACCAACGTCCACGGTGGTCACGGTCACTACTCTCGGCGTATACCGGACGCGACCGGAAATAACGGTTGCGAGGCTTGTGATGCCCACCCGGAATGAGTGCAGCCCCGTGGCGCCGCACCCGCCTCCCGTGCTGTGATCTGCACGCGGCAGAGGGGCGGTGACGATGGAGCTGAGGCATCTGCGCTCCTTCGTCGCTCTTGCCGAGGAACTGCACTTCGGGCGGGCGGCGCAGCGGGTCTTCGTGGCCCAGCCCGCGCTGAGCAAGCAGATCTCGGCGCTGGAGAAGGAGCTCGGGGTCCTCCTGTTCGAACGCGACAAGCGCCAGGTCGTGCTGACCACCGCCGGGGTCGCCCTGCTCGAGGACGCGCGCCGGCTGCTGACGCAGGCCGACGGGGCCGTGGAGCGGGCGCGTTCGGCCGGCCGGGGCAGCACGGGGATGCTCCGGGTCGGCTTCATCGCCCCCGCCCTCTACGACCTGCTCCCTCCGGTTCTGCGCGCGTTCCGCGTCCGGCATCCGGGGGTGCGGCTCGCCCTGGAGGAGATGCACAACATCGAGGCCGTCAACGCCGTCCGCAGCCGGCGCGTGCACATCGCCTTCGTGCGGCTGCCGATCGAGCCGGTGAGCGAGCTGTCGCTGGTCACGGTGCGGTCGGAACCGGTGATGCTCGCGGTGCCCGAGGGCAGCAGGCTGGCGGACCGGGAGGCCGTGCACCTCGCCGAGCTCGCCGACACCGACCTCATCCTGATTGCCCGCTCCCAGGAACCGGAGCTGCACGACTACTACGTCGCCCAGTGCGCCGCGGCGGGGTTCAGCGCCCGGATCAGCCATGAGGTCGACCGCACCCACGTGGCGATCGGCCTGGTCGCGAGCGGCCTCGGCGTGTGTTTCGTCCCGCGGTCGGGGCGGCGGGTCGCCCAGCCCGGCGTCGTCTGCGTCCCGCTGCTCGGCACCCGGATGCGGCTGACGATGGCGGCTGCGTGGCTCGGCGACCCGGACCCTCTCGTGCGCAACTTCCTCGCGCTCTGCACGGACGTGCGCCCGCAGGACCCCGGGCCGCGGGCGGGGACCGTCGAGCCGATCGCCTCGGCGTGAGGCAGGCCCCGTCCGCTCACACGCCGCCGGAGCGCCGTCGGCGGCTGTCGCGCACGGGATCCATCGCGGTCATCAGGTCCTCCCGCGCCCGTGCCACCCGGGACCGGATCGTGCCGATCGGGCAGTCGCAGACCGCGGCGGCCTCCGCGTAGTCGAGGTCGAGCACCTGGGTGAGCACGAACGCCTCGCGCCTGCGGGGTTCGAGCTGGTCGACCAGCAGCCCGAGCACCACGGCCTCGTCGGCAGCCGACCGCGCCGACCGGATCCGCTCGCCGACGACGGCGTTCCAGTCGTCCACGCCGGTCGTGCGGGGGCGGCGGGTGGCGGTGCGGACCGCGTCGGCTGCGGTGCGCCGGGCGATCGACAGCAGCCAGGTGCGGGCCGAGGACCGGCCGGCGAACCGGGGCAGCGAGGCCAGGGCCCGCAGGTAGGTCTCCTGCGTCAGGTCCTCCGCCTCACCGGGACCGCTGATGTGGGCGACGAAACGGTGGACGTCGCGCTGCGTCGCGCGGACGAATGCAGCGAGCGCGGCCCGGTCGCCGCGGCCTGCGGCGAGGGCCCATGCGGTGATCCGGGCGTCGTCCACGCCGTCGGCCATGCCCGCACGGTAGCTCCCCGATCCGCGGGAACCGCCGGGCGGGTCCGGACGACCACCAGTACATGCGATGCCAGGACTGCCGCCAGGCGATCTCCGCCCTGCTCGACGGCGAGGACGATCCGGGCGAGGCGACGGCCGTCGACGAGCACACGGCGACGTGCCCGGACTGCCGGTCCTTCCTCGACCGGGCGGCCCAGGTCACCCGCCTCGCCCGCACCGGCCTGGCGGAACCCGGTCCGGACCTGGTCGCCGCGGTGCTCGCCGCGGCACCCACCCGCCGGGAACGCCGCGCCGACGCCGTCCGGCTCGCGCTCGGCGCGGTCGGTCTGGCGCAGGGAGCACTGGCGGTGAGCGGGATCGCCACCGCGGGCACGTTCGCGATGCACGACGCGATGGAGGTGGGGGGCGCCAGCGCGATGCATGTGGCGCACGAGAGCGCGGCGTGGAACCTGGCGCTCGCCGTCGGGTTCCTGTGGGCGGCCACCGCGGCCCCCCGGCTGTCGGGGCTGCTGCCGGTCATCGGGTCGTTCGTCGCGGTGCTGGCGGGGCTGAGCGTGCTCGACCTCATTGCCGGACGCGTCGATCCCGGCCGCATCCTGGGCCACGGCCTGGTGGTGCTCGGTCTGGTGCTGCTGATGGTGCTGCGGCGGCGGGACCGCCGGGAGGGCGACGGCGCACTCGTCGGCCTGCCCCCGGACGCCCCGAGAACGGAGCGGCGTGCCCTGTGGACCGGCCGGATCCGGCGCCCCGCCGCCCTGCGGCAGGACTCGCGTCCGACCGCGCGCCGCGCGGCGTGACCATCACGGGCTCCAGCCGTCCGCCGTCGGCAGGCCCCGCAGCCGGATGTCGCCCCGATCACCTGTGACACGGGCGGAACCGGGGAACCGATGACCCCGCGGCGACGACTATGTGGGTTCGACGCGCGCGCAGCCGCGGCGCGACGGACCGGCGGAGGTGGGGCACGACCGTGATCGACAACGCGCCGAGCTGGTGGGGCGCACTCGCGTTCTGGCGGTTCTCCCCGGCTGTGGACCTGGTCCTCGTCCTCGTGACGGTCGCGTACCTGCTGCTCGCCCGCCGCCCGGGCGCCGACGGCTCACGCTGGCCCCCGCTGCGTACTACGGCGTGGCTCGGTGCCGTGGTCGTGCTGGTGGTGGCCCTCGACGGGCCGGTGGCCGTCTTCGCCGACGTGCTGTTCTGGGTGCACATGGTGCAACACCTGTTGCTGATCATGGTCGTGCCGGTGCTGCTGGTGTGGGCCCAGCCGTGGCGTCTCGTGCACGACGCAGGGGGCGCGCGGGCACGGTCGGTCGTGGACCGGGTGGTCGGCAGCAGAGCGGCCCGGTGGGGGACCGCGCCACTGTGCAGCCTCGGGCTCTACGCGGCCGTGGTGATCCTGACCCACCTCACCGGGTTCCAGCAGGTCTCCGTCACGGATCCCGCGGTCCGGGCGGCCGAGCTCGCGCTCTACCTGGTGAGCGGCTACCTGCTGTTCCTGCCGCTCGCCGGGGCGGAGCTGGTGCCGTGGTCGCCGCCGCACCTGGCCCGGTTCGCGCTGCTGGCGCTCAGCATGGGCGTGGACACCCTCACGGGGGTGGTCCTGATGCTCACCCCGCGGCCGCTGGCGCCCGCCTACGCCGCCGCGCATCCCGGATGGGGACCGACCGCGCTGGCCGACCAGGAGGCCGCCGGAGCGATCATGTGGTTCGGCGGCGACGTCCTGATGCTGGTGCTGATGGTGGCCGTCGCGGTGCGGTGGGGCACCTCCCAGGGCCAGGAGCAGGGGCTCGGCCGGTGGATCGAGGGGGTGCGGCACCGCACGCTGCTCGGGGCCGATGCCGTGCCCGCCGACGGCGCGAGCGGTGACGTCGATGCCGACGAGCGCGCGCTGCAGGCCTACAACGCAGCGCTGGCCGCGCTGCACACCCGTGACGAGGAGCATCGATCATGACCGCGGACGCCTCGCCCGGCACCGCCTCCGGCCAGGTCGCCGACCTGCGGCAGTACGAGATCCTCGTCGGCGGGATGACGTGCGCCGCCTGCGCCACCCGGGTCGAGCGCAAGCTGAACAAGCTCGACGCCGTGCAGGCCACCGTCAACTTCGCCACCGAGCGCGCCCGGGTGCAGTGTCCCGAGGACCTCGACCCGCGCACGCTGATCGAGCAGGTCGAGCGGGCCGGCTACACGGCCAGGCGGATCGACGACGTCGCCGTGGCCGACGACGGCAGCGACCACCAGCGCCGGGTCGTCGACCTGCGCAGGCGGCTCGCGGTCGCTGCGGTCCTGGCGGTGCCGATCTGCGACCTCTCGCTCGCCCTGTCGCTGTTCGGGGAGCTGCGTTTCCCCGGCTGGCAGTGGGTCCTGCTGGTGCTGGCCGCGCCCGTCGTCGGCTGGTGCGCGCTGCCGTTCCACCGCGCGGCCCTGGCGGGGGCGCGTCGCGGCGCGGCCTCGATGGACACCCTCGTCTCGGTCGGGATCCTCGCCGCCACGGCCTGGTCGCTGTGGGTCATGATCGCCGACCGGACGGTCGAACCCGGCCTGGGACAGGGCCTGTCCGTGCTGTCCGGCAGCGGCCACGCGCTCTACCTCGACGTCGCCGCGGGCGTGACGACGTTCCTGCTCGCCGGGCGCTACTTCGAGGCGCGGGCCAAGCGGTCGGCCGGATCGGCGTTGCGGGCCCTGCTGGAGGCGGCCGCCAAGGACGTCGAGGTGCTCCGCGAGGACGGCCCGCGGCGCGTCCCGGTGTCGGAGCTGGAGGTGGGGGACCGGTTCGTGGTGCGGCCGGGGGAGACCGTCGCCACCGACGCCGTCGTGACGGACGGCAGCTCCGCGCTGGACGTCAGCATGGTGACCGGCGAGCCCGTGCCGCGGGAGGTCGTGCCCGGTGACGCGGTCGCGGGCGGGGCCGTGAACTCCGGTGGACGGCTGGTGCTGCGGGCCACCCGCGTGGGGGCCGACACCCAGCTCGCCCGGATGGCGCGGCTCGTCCAGCGGGCGCAGGAGGGCAAGGCGGGCGCGCAGCGGCTGGCCGACCGGGTGGCCGGCGTGTTCGTGCCCGCGGTGCTGGTGCTCGCCGTGCTCACGCTGGTCGGCTGGCTCGTCAGCGGGCACCCGGCGGGGCAGGCCGTCACCGCCGCGGTGGCCGTGCTCGTGGTGGCGTGCCCGTGCGCGCTGGGCCTGGCCACCCCCACCGCGGTGCTGGTCGGCACCGGGCGCGGGGCCCAGCTCGGCGTGTTCATCAAGGGGCCCCGTGCCCTGGAGGCCACGCGCGCGGTGGACACCATCGTGCTCGACAAGACCGGCACCCTCACCGAGGGGCGCATGCGGCTCGCGGACGTGCGGACCGTTCCCGGCGTCGACCGCGCCCGGCTGCTCGCCATGGCCGGTGCGGTCGAGGCGGCCTCGGAGCACCCCATCGCCGCGGCGATCACCGCGGCCGCATCCGCGCAGGCCCAGCCGCTGCCCGCGGTGACCGACTTCGCCGCGCACGCCGGCCTGGGCGCCCGCGGGCTCGTCCACGGCGAGCACGTGGTGGTGGGCCGGTCGCAGCTGTTCTCCGAGCAGGGGCTACAGGTGCCGCCGGACCTGGACGCCGCCCGCGACGAGCTGGAGGCGCGCGGTGTCACGGTGGTCCTGGTCGGGTGGGGCGGCTCCGCGCAGGGGGTGCTCGCCGTGGCCGACACGGTGCGGCCCACGAGTGCCGCCGCCGTGGCCGCCCTGCGCGGGCTGGGGCTGCACCCGGTGCTGGTGACCGGCGACAACGCCCGCACCGCGGCCACCGTCGCGGCCGAGGTGGGCATCGACGAGGTCGTCGCCGAGGTGCTGCCCGAGGGCAAGGTCGACGTGGTGCGGCGGCTGCAGGAGCAGGGCCGCAGCGTCGCGGTCGTCGGCGACGGGGTCAACGACGCCGCCGCGCTCGCCGCGGCCGACCTGGGCATGGCCGTCGGGGAGGGCACCGACGCCGCGATCGAGGCGGCCGACATCGTCCTCGGCCGCGAGGACCTCCTCGTGGTCGCCGACGCCGTGGAGCTCGCGCGCCGGACCCACCGCACCATCCGCGGCAACCTCTGGTGGGCCTTCGGGTACAACACCGCCGCGCTGCCCCTGGCCGTGGTGGGCCTGCTCAGCCCGATCGTCGCGGCCGCGGCGATGGCGCTGTCCTCGGTGTTCGTGGTGACCCACAGCCTGCGGCTGCGCAGCTTCCGGCCCACCGAGGGCAGGACGGTCGATGCCGTCGGCGGGCCGGTATGACGGCGGGAGCCCGCGCCACCCCGGCCGTGGCCACCGGCGTGCTGGTGGCGGCGGCGCTGACGGGAGTGCTGGTCGCGGCGTTCGCCCCCAGCGTCGCGGTGCAGTACGGGCTGCGGGACCTGGGCCCGCTGGTGGACGCGGGACTGCCGGCGGCGCGGGTGGTGGCGGTGGGAGCGGCCGCGCTCACCGTCGGGAACCTGCTGCTCGCGGCCGTGCTGGCACCGGGCGAGCCGCACGGGCTCGTCTCGCCCGCCGGGTACTCCGGCCTGCGCGCGGCCGCCCGCTGGTCGGTCGTGCAGGCCGTGGCGTCGGCGGTGGTCACGTGGCTGCTGGTCGCGGAGAACAGCGGGGTCGGGCCCGGTGTGCTCATCGGTCGCCTCGACGTGCTCGCCGCCGGCGTCACGCAGGTGGAGCAGGCAGGCGGGTGGGCCGCCTCGACGCTCGCCGCGCTCGTCGTGGCCGGGCTCGCGGCCGTCGCGCTCTCGTGGCGCAGCGCCGTCGGGCTGCTCGTGCTGGCCGTGGCCGCGCTGCTGCCCCTCACGCTCACGGCCGCGACGAACGCCCAGCGCTCCCACGACATCGCCGGTGACGCGGTCGCCCTGCACGTCCTCGGTTCGGTGCTGTGGCTCGGCAGCACCGCCGCCGCGGCGATGCACCTGGTCCGGTACCGCCCGGGCGCCGAGGTGGTGCTGCGCCGCCATCGCGCGGTCGCGCTCGGGTCGCTCGTCGTGGTCACGGCGTCCGGCGTGGTGTCGGCCTCGTACGCGCTGCGGCTCTCGGACGTCCTCACGAGCGGGTTCGGGCTGCTCTCCGTGGCCGGTGCGGTGGCGGTGGTGGTGCTCGCCGGGACCGTCCGGAAGCTCGGGACGACGATCGGCCCGGCGGGAGCGGGGCGGCACGCGGCGCTGCGGCTCGTCGTCGTCGAGCTGCTGCTGCTCGGGGTCGCGTCCGCCACCGGCACCGCGCTGGCGCGCGTGCCGCCCCCCGGCGAGACCGACTACGAGGCCAGCCGGTTCGTCTACCTCATCGGCTACGACCTCCCGCCGCACCTCACGGCCCTCGACCTGGCGCTGCGCTGGCGTCCGGACCTCGTGTTCGGCCCGCTCGCGCTCATCGGGGCCGCCGCCTACCTCGTGGGAGTGCGCAGGCTCCGGCGTTCCGGCGGCAGCTGGCCCGCCGGCCGCACGGTGATGTGGCTCGCGGGCTGCGCCACGCTGCTCGTCGCGACCTCGTCGGGCATCGCCACGTACGCGGAGGCCGTCTTCAGCGTCCACATGGTGCAGCACATGCTGCTCGCGAGCTTCGCTCCGGTGCTGCTCGTCCTCGGTCACGGCGTGACCCTCGCCCTGCGGGTGGTCCGGCCCGGCACCGCGGCGCGTCTGGTCAGCCTGCTCGACGCCCCGGTGATCCGGTTCGTGCGCAACCCCGCCGTGGCCTGGGTGGCCGTCGCGATCACCCTGTTCGGGCTCTACCCCACCGGGCTGTACGCCGCGATCGTGCAGCAGCACTGGGCGCACCTGGCGATGGACACGGCGTTCTTCTCCACCGGCCTGGCGCTGTTCTGGCCCGTGCTCGGCCACAGCCTGCCCGGCCGAGGGCTGCCCGCGATCGGCCGCATCGTCATGGTCTTCGCCGTGATGGCGCTGCACGCGGGGTTCGGGGCGTGGCTGCTGGGCCAGGCCACGCCCGTCGCCGCAGGCTTCTACGGGGCACTGAGCCTGCCGTACGTCCCCGACCTGCTCGCCGACCAACGGCTGGGCGCGGTGCTGGCGTGGGCGCTCGGGGAGCTGCCGGTCGTGCTCGCGGTGCTCGCCCTCGTCGCGCGCTGGGCCCGCGCAGACCGCGAGCCGTCCGGGCCCGAGGACCGCACCCGCCCGCTGACCGACGACGACGAGATGGCCTACCCGAAGGTCTTACTCTCCTAGGCGGTCAGGCCGCCGTGACACGGACCGGGATGCTCGCCCAGCCCTTGAGCGTGTTGTTGAGCTTGGGAACGGGCTCGCCGTCGAGCTCGAGCCGTGCGGCCCTGCTGGCGAAGGCGCCGAGCACGACCTCGGCCTCCAACCGGGCGATCGGCTGACCGACGCACTGGTGGATGCCCATGCCGAAGGCGACGTGCCCGCCGGCGGAGCGCCGGACGTCGAACGTCTCGGCGTCGTCGCCCCAGTGGCGGCTGTCGCGGTTGGCCGAGCCGAGGAAGAGCACGACCTTCGTGTCCTTCGGGATCGGGATGCCCGCGACCACCGCGTCGGCCGCGGCGGTGCGGAAGAAGGTCTGGATCGGGGCCTCCCAGCGCAGCGCCTCGTCGAAGGCGAACTTCGCCAGCTTGGGGTCGGCGTGCAGGGCGGCCCACTGCTCCGGGTGCCGGGCCAGGGCGTACAGCGTGTTCCCCAGGCCGTACACGGTGGTGTCGAGGCCTGCCGTGAGCAGCGAGCGGACGAGCAGTGGTGCCTGCTCGTGGGTGATCTCCCCCCGGTCCGCTGCGGCCCAGACCTCGGCCCCGAGACCGTCGGGGGTGAGCTCGTCGCGCTGGCAGTGGGCGAGGATCCACTCCTGCACCGGTGCCGCCTTGGCGAGCGCGTCGGTGAGCAGCTGGTTGCGCGGGCCGAAGGCGTTGAACGCGAGCGCCCCGTAGGGCAGCAGGTTCTCCCGCCCCTGTGCCGGAAGGCCGACGGCGTCACCGAACACCCTCACCGGGAAGATCTCGGCGAGATCGGTGACGGCGTCGAAGCGGCCGCGTGCGACGAGCGTGTCGGCCAGCTCGTCGGCGGCGGCCGCGAACTCCGCGCGCAGCTTGCGGACGTTCCGGGGCGAGATCACCCCGTTCATCGCGGTGCGGACGACGGTGTGGTCGGGCGGGTCGGCTTCCAGCAGGAGGCTCGGCGGCCGCCACGGCTTCTCGCGGCCGAAGTCGCTGAGCCCGACCCCGCGGCTCGACACGAACGTCTCCCAATCCGAGAGGGTGGCCCGCACCTCAGCGTAGCGGCCCATCGCCAGCAGGTCGTAGCGCGGCAGGTGGACGACGGGGGCGGCCTCGCGCAGCCGCGCGTGGAACTCGTACGGGTCGGTGAGGATCTCGCTGCCGAAGGGGTCGTCGCCCAGCGCTGGGACGGTCTGCGACGTCGTCATCGTGGGCCTGCCGTTCCGAGGTGGTGGTGGCGTCAGAGGTCGAGCACGAGCTTCGGGCACGCCGCACGGGAGACGCAGACGAACATCGTGTCGTTGGCGGCCTTCTCCTCATCGGTGAGCAGCGAGTCACGGTGGTCCACCTGGCCGCCGAGCACGGCGGTCTCGCAGGTCCCGCAGGTGCCCTCCTGGCACGAGGAGAGGACCTGCACGCCCGCGTCCTCCACGACCTCGAGGATCGAACGGTCCGGCGGCACGGTGAGCGTCAGCCCGCTCTGGGCCAGCTCCACCTCGAACGCGCCGCTCAGCACGGGCTCGCCCTGTTCCTTGGGCGTGAACCGCTCGGTGTGCAGGGCGCCCGACGGCCAGCTCGAACAGCGTTCCTCGACGGCGTCGAGCAGGGGGCCGGGGCCGCAGCAGTAGACCAGCGTGTCCCCGGCGGGGGCACCGAGCAGGGCCTCCAGGTCCAGCAGGCCGTGCTCGTCCTGCGGGCGCAGCACCACGCGGTCGTCGCCGTGCGCGGCGCGCAGGTCGGCCACGAAGGCCATGGAGGCGGCGGTGCGGCCGCCGTAGACGAGCTGCCACTCCGCGCCCGCGGCGGTGGCGGCCTCGAGCATGGGCAGGAGTGGGGTGATCCCGATCCCGCCGGCGATGAACAGGTAGCGGTCGGCGGGCTCCAGCGGGAAGTGGTTGCGCGGGCCGCGCACCCGCACGGTCGTGCCGGGGTTGAGCTTGTCGTGGACGTACGCCGACCCCCCGCGGCCGTCGGACTCCTGCAGCACCGCGATCTGCCAGCTGCTGCGGTCGGCCGGGTCACCGCACAGCGAGTACTGCCGGGTGAGGTCCTCGGTCAGGATCAGGTCGACGTGCGCACCGGGCTCCCAGGCAGGCAGCTCCTCGCCTGCGGGATGGCGCAGCGTGAGGGCGACGACCCCGTCGGCGGCGACGCGACGATCGGCGACGAGGAGGTCGATCTCGGACTCTTCGTGCGTGCTCTTCACGGATGTGCTCCAACGATGGCGAGGGTCGTCTCCGACGATGCTGACCGGCAATGCGAGGCGGAGAGACGGCGTTTCCGCCAGCCGGAAAGGTGTTCGGTATCCGGGCTTTCCCTCACACCATTACTAGGCGGCCGACGGGCTACCCGCAGCCGGCAGTGTGGCGATCGTCATGCCGCGGCCCCGGCGGCGATCAGCTCGTACGAGCGAGTGCGGTCGTCGAGGTCGTAGATCGACGACGTGATCATCAGCTCGTCGGCGCCGTGCTCGTCCACGAGTCCTGCGAGGTGCCCGACGACCTCCTCGGGGGTGCCGCGCACCCGTGTCCGCGTCTCCGCCGAGGCGCCCGGATCCGCCTCCTTCGCCCACCGGACCGCGGCGGCCTCGGGGGAGAGCAGCGACTTCGCCCGGCCCGCCAGGAGGTCGGCGCGCAGGAGGTCGCCCGGCAGGGCCAGTGCCTGGGCCCGCTCGTCCGAGTCGGCGCAGACGGCCTGCACCGCGAGCATCACGTACGGCCGGTCCGACCAGCGGGACGGCCGGAACCCCTCCCGGTAGCAGGCGAGAGACTCGGTGGCGTTCTGCGGGCGGATGTGGTGGGCGAACGCCAGCGGCAGCCCCAGCTCCGCGGCCAACCGCGCCCCGGTCGTCGTCGACGCCAGCAGCCAGAGTGCCGGCCTGGTCTCGTACCGCGGGAGGAGGAAGACGTCGTCCCCCGAGTCGTCCTGGGCGAGATAGCCGTCCAGGGCATGCACATCCTGGGCGTACGGATCCGTGCCGTCCGTCGCGTGCTGCCGCAGGGCACGGGTGACGCGCTCGTCGGTGGTGCCCGCCCCGCCGCCGACGCCCAGGTCGATCCGCCCGGGATGGAGCGCATCGAGGGTGGCGAACTGCTCGGCCACGGCCAGCGGTGCGTGGTTGTTCAGCATCACCCCGCCGGAGCCGACCGTGATCGCGGATGTCGTGGCGGCGATCTGCCCGACGAGCACGGCAGGCGCGGCACTCGCGGCGATGTGCGTGCTGTGGTGCTCGGTCACCCAGAATCTGCGATATCCGAACTTCTCGGTCCGACGGGCCAATTCGACGGTGTTGTCCAGCGCTTCCTGGGCCGAATGTCCTTCTTGTACCGGAGTGAGGTCCAGAACGGACAGTGGAACGGAGATCATGTCGTCACGCTAACGCCGGACGGGACGCCGGTGCGGCACGAATTGCTTACTGGTTCGCGTCGTTCCGCGCGTTCTCCAGGCGTTCGCGTTGTGGCACGACGACGTACCGGGGGTCCTTCGTCGACTCCGTGCCCGCCTCGAAGACACCGAAGCGCTGCAGGGCGCTGCCGGCCAGCAGCGCGAGCCCCGACGCCGCCGCCCCGGCCCGGCTGCGGCCCGCCACGAGGACGGTGCCTGCCAGGCCCGCCACGGTGAGCAGCTCCGCCCCGCGCCGGAGCTTCCCGGCCCGGCCGTGGTGGTAGACCTCGCGGACGAGGCCCATGCGCTGCTCCATGCGTCGCGACGCGATGAGCTCGCCCGCGGCACCGACGGCGGCGAACACCCGGGCCGGCCCGGCCTCGGCCACCGGCGCGCACAGCATCCCCAGACCGCCCCCGCTCGCTGCGGCGGAACCGGCGAACACGAACGGGAGCTCGTCGCGGACCTCGTTCCAGCCGGGCACGGCGGTGTGGGACAGCAGCACCGCCGTGTAGGAGGCCACGCCGGGCGCCGTGGCAGCGGCGGACAGCCCGGCGGGGCGGGCCAGCCGGCCCAGCAGCCGGGCCGGCCCCGTGTGGCGCCGGCGCGCCGGCACCAGCTCACGCAGTGCCGCCACGCCGACGCCGGGGCCGAAGGCGCTGAGGATCCAGGTCCCGACGCTCATCGGCGAGGTCGGCTTGAGCACCCGCAGCATGTGGTGGAAGCGTTCGGGGCGGCCCAGGTCGGTGACCAGGAAGTACACGCTCGCCAGCAGGGCCGCGAACGAGCCGAGCCAACCGACCCGGCGCAGCTGCTCCCGGCCGGTCAGGTCGGCGCCGGCCGCCACCACCGCGCTGCCCGCGGCCAGGCCACCGGAGAAGAGGTAGGCGGCGATCTTCCACTCCCAGACGGGGGCCTTGAGCACGGGTCGCCCGTAGTAGGAGCGGAACTCGGCGTCGGGGACGACGGTCGGCTCGCCACCGCCGCGGCGGCGACGCCGGCGCCCCTGGAACATCTGCGCCTCCCGCCCGGTGGAGCCCTCGTCGCTGGAGCGCTCCGCGGTGACCGGGTCCCGGCCCTCACTCACCGCCGGCCTCCGATCGCGGTCGAGATGAACGCGCCGATCCCGGCGAGTGCGAACGCCGCGGCGGCCGCGCCGGCGTGCCGCCACATCGAGGGGGCGTCGCGGGTGGGGACGACCGGGTCCGGCGGCAGGCCGTAGACCTCGGGCTCGTCGAGGAGCAGGAAGAACGCCCCGTCGCCGCCCACGCCGTCATCCGGGTCGCGCCCGTAGAGCCGGGCCTCCGTCACGCCGATGTCGTGCAGCTGCGCGAGCCGGCGGTCCGCGCGTTCGCGCAGCTCGTCGAGCTCGCCGAACTGGATGGAGTCGGTGGGGCAGGCCTTGGCGCAGGCCGGCTCGAGGCCGCCCTCCAGACGGTCGTAGCAGAGCGTGCACTTCTGCGCGCGGCCGTCCTCCGGGCGCCGGTCGATGACGCCGTACGGGCAGCCCGAGACGCAGTACCCGCAGCCGTTGCAGATGTTCTGCTGCACGACCACCGTGCCGAACTCGGTGCGGAAGAGCGCCCCGGTCGGGCAGACGTCGAGACAGCCGGCGTGGGTGCAGTGCTTGCACACGTCCGACGCCATCAGCCACCGGAAGTCGGTGCGTCCCTCGGCGCCCGTGCCCTCACCGGGCCGGGAGAAGGCGGGCATCCCGAGGCTCTCGGTGTGGTTCGGGGTGTGCAGCGGGCTGGTGCCCAGCTCGGAGCCACCGCGTTCGGCCTCGCGCAGCCGGGGCCCGACGGCATCGGCCATCCCGTCCCCGCTGGTCGGGCCGGTGGGCAGCCCGGCGAAACCGGGGTCCTGGTGACCGAGCGCGCGCGGCTGCTCGATGAATGCGACGTGGCGCCACGAGTTCGCGCCGAGCATCCCGGTGTTGTCGAACGACATGCCGAGCAGGTCCAGCCCGTCCTCCGGCACCGCGTTCCACTCCTTGCACGCCACCTCGCAGGCCTTGCAGCCGATGCAGATCGAGGTGTCGGTGAAGAAGCCGACGCGGGGTGGATGGTCGGCGTGGCCCGCCTCCCCGGCGACGTCGTCCAGGGGACCGGACAGCCGGTTGGAGGTCATGACGACTCCTCGGTGTGCTGCAGGTGGGGGACCCCGGCCGCGGTGGCGATCGTGGTGCCCGTCTCGATCGTCACGCCGGCGCGGGCCCGGGTCTCGGCGAGCATCGCCGTCAGCGCCGCCCCGCGAGGGCGGTGCCCCGGACGGACGTCGCAGGTGGCGACCTTGCTCTCCTGGATGAAGACGTTCGCGTCCGTGACGACCCCCAGCAGGTCGTTCACGACGTCGCCGGTCACCAGTCCGGAGCCGCCCCAGTGGTAGGGCAGCCACACCTGGTGGACGACCTCGCCGTCGATCCGCAGCGGTGCCATCCGGTCGGTGACGACGACGCGGGCCTCCACCGCGGCCCGGCTGGTGACGACGTGGGCGTAGCCCAGGTGCGAGAGCCCCCGGATCCGGGCCAGCTCGGGGGAGACCTCGACGAACAGCTCCGGCTGCAGCTCCGCCAGGTAGGGCAGCTGCCGGCTCATCCCGCCCGCGGTGTGGTGCTCGGTGAGCCGCGCCGCCGTGAGGACGAACGGGAACACCTCGCGGTGCGCCTCGGGCGGGGACGGGTTCGACGGGTTGTCCAGGCGGCCGTAGACCTTGCGCGTCGGGTTGCCCTGCTGGCCGTAGAGCAGGTTCCGCGCGGGCGACTCGTGCGGTTCGTAGTGCGTGGGCAGCGGACCGTCGAGCATCCCGTGCGGAGCGAACAGCCACGCCTTGCCGTCCGCCTGCATGATGAACGCGTCGTCACCGCGCAGCGCGTCCGGCCCGGTCGCGTCCTCGGGCGGGACGAAGCCCGGCGGGGTCTTCTTCGGGAAGTCAGGGACGTCGTCGCCGGTCCACTCGCCCTGCTCGGCGTCCCACCAGACCAGCTTCTTGCGCTCGCTCCACGGCCGGCCCTCCGGATCGGCGGACGCCCGGTTGTAGAGCACCCGCCGGTTGGACGGCCAGGTCCAGCCCCACTCCGCGTCGTAGGGGCCCTGTTCGGCGTGCGCGACGCGGCGTGCCGCCTGGTTGACCCCGTCGGCGAACACACCGCTGTAGATCCAGCAGCCGCACGCGGTGCTGCCGTCGGCCGCCAGCTCGGTGTAGCCGCCGACCGGCTCGCCCGTGTCGGTGCGGTACCCGTTGATCCGGCGCAGCACGTCCTGCGCCGACGGCTCGGGCCACGCCCCGCCGCCCTGCACCGCGTAGCTCCAGTCGAGCTTCTGCACCGGCTCGTCGCGCGGGTCGGTGGACCCCGCCAGCCGCTCCCGGATCATGCGGCCCAGGTGGTAGAAGAACCACAGCTCCGAGCGCTGGTCGCCGACCGGCTCCACGGCCTTCTCCCGCCACTGCAGCATCCGCTGCGTCTGGGTGAAGGTGCCCTCCTTCTCCACGTGCGAGGCCGCCGGGAAGAAGAAGACCTCCGTGCGGCACATCTCGGGGACGATCTCGCCCGTCTCGACCTCGGGGGAGTCCTTCCAGAACGTGGCGCTCTCGATCATGGCGAGGTCGCGGACGACCAGCCAGTCGAGGTTGGCCATGCCGAGTCGTTGCAGCTTGCCGTGCGCGGACCCGACGGCCGGGTTCTGGCCGAGCAGGAAGTAGCCGAAGACCTTGCCGTCGACCATGTCCATGACCGTGCGGTACGTGCCGTGGTCGCCGTTGATGCGCGGCAGCCAGTCGAAGCCGTAGCCGTTGCCCTCCGTGGCGTTGTCGCCGAAGTACTCCTTGAGCAGGGACACCAGGTACGCGTCCGCGCCCGCCCAGTAGCCCTTCTGCGTGGGGCTGCGCAGGTCGTCGAGGTAGGTGGGCAGGTCCTCGTGCGAGCCCGCGGTGGGCATCGGCAGGTAGCCGGGCAGCAGGTTGAACAGCGTCGGGATGTCGGTGGAGCCCTGGATGCTGGCGTGCCCGCGCAGCGCGAACACCCCGCCCCCGGGGCGGCCGATGTTGCCCAGCAGCAGCTGGAGGATCGAGCCGGCCCGGATGTACTGGGCGCCCACGCTGTGCTGGGTCCACCCGACGCTGTAGACCAGAGCCGTGGTGCGCTCCCGGTTCGAGTTCGCCGTCCACGCCTCGCACACCTCACGGAACTGCCCCGGGAGCGTCCCGCAGATCCGCTCGACCATCTCCGGGGTGTAGCGGGAGAAGTGGCGCTTGAGGATCTGGAACACGCACCGCGGGTGCTGCAGCGTCGGGTCCTGCGCGATGTCGCCGGTCGTTCCGGAGAGCGGGGCGCCGGCCGCCCCGTGCCCCATCGGGGAGGTCCGCTCCTGGTCCATCGCCGAGTCCCCGCCACCCTCGCCGCCCTCACGCTCGGTCCGGGCCTGCTCGGCGCTCTCGTACTGCCAGAGGTCGCGCCCGTAGGTGCCGGTCTCGGCGTCGTATCCGCTGAAGAGGCCGTCGAGGTCCTCGGTGTCCTCGAAGCCCTCGGCGACGAGGAACGCCGCGTTGGTGTAGGCGCGGACGTACTCCCGGAAGTCGAGGTCGTGGGTGAGGACGTGGTTGATCACCCCACCGAGGAACGCGATGTCGGTGCCGGCCCGCAGCGGGACGAACGTGTCGGCGAGCGCGCTGGTGCGTGTGAACCGGGGGTCGATGTGGATCACGCGGGCCCCGCGCGACTTGGCCTCCACCACCCACTGGAACCCGACCGGGTGGGCCTCGGCCATGTTCGAGCCCATGATGATGATGCAGTCGGCGTTGGCGAGGTCCTGCTGGTAGTCGGTGGCGCCGCCGCGCCCGAACGAAGCCCCCAGACCGGGGACGGTGGCGGAGTGTCAAATACGCGCCTGGTTCTCGATCTGGATGGCGCCGAGCGCGGTGAAGAGCTTCTTGATGAGGTAGTTCTCCTCGTTGTCGAGCGTCGCACCACCCAGGCTCGCCATGCCCATCGTGCGGGCGAGCCGGTTGCCGTGCTCGTCGCTCTCCTGCCACCCGCGCTCGCGCGCGTCGAGCATGCGGTCGACGACCATCTCCATCGCGGTGTCCAGGTCGAGATCCGTCCACTCGGTGGCGTAGGGCGCCCGGTAGCGGACCTTCTCCTGGCGCTGCGGACCCGTGACGAGCTGCAGACTTGCCGAACCCTTCGGGCACAGCCGGCCGCGGGAGATCGGGGAGTCCGGGTCGCCCTCGATCTGGATGACCTTCTCGTCACGCACGTAGACGCGCTGGGCGCAGCCGACCGCGCAGAACGGGCAGACCGAGCCGGCGACCCGGTCGGCCGTCTCCGTGCGCGGGCGCATCGCGGTGTAGCTGGGCGACTCCGCGGCTGCACCCCGGCCCAATGGATCGGACCCGGTCAGCTGCCGGTAGACCGGCCAGCTCTCCAACCACCGCTGCACGCCCACGGCTCATCCCCGTTCTGTAGTAGCTCAGAACGACCCTAAGTCGGCGCCGCGTGGGGCGACATTCGAAGCGCGGCCACGAGCCATCGGGACGTCGTGTGCGGCGGGGATCGTCCGGGTCCGGCGCGCCCGACCGGGCGCCCCCCGGCCCTGTGACCTGCGCAGGGCGGCGAGGCGGTCGCCCCGTGCAGGTGGGGGATGAGCGGGCGCGGCGCGTCGACGAGATGCACCTCACCATCGAGACGGATCCGCGCTTCCGCCCCTGCTGGGGCGAACAGGCGAATGTCACGACGATCCCGAGGCGATCCCGAGGCGATCCCGGGCGGTCCAGAAAGCGCGCGTACCCCGGCGCGGGGCTCCTGCGGCCGCTGCCGGCTGTCGACCTGCGACCTACTCCGGTGCCCGTCCTTTCGCGAGGAACCGGTCGTAGACCACAGCGGCGGCGATACCACCGATCAGCGGGGCGACGATGTACACCCAGAGGCTGGTGAACTCGCCGGCGACCAGTGCGGGACCGAGCGCTCGTGCGGGATTGGCCGCGCCGCCGGTGACCGGCCCGGCGACCAGCACCGCAACGGCGAGGCCGGCGCCGACCGCGATCGGAGCGAGGCTTGAATGGACGCGGTCGTCGGTGGCCACGGAGACCACTACGAACACCAGCACGAAGGTCACCAGCGCCTCGACGAGCACGGCCGTACCGACACCTACGCCGGGCCCCGGGACGGTCGCGGCGAGGGCGACCTGGTCACGACCGGGAGCCCCGAACGTCGCCCACGTGGCCAGGGCACCCAGGACGGCCCCGACGAGCTGGGCGATGAGATACGCCGGTACGTAGCGCCAGGGGAACGAGCCGGTGGCGGCGAGCCCGAGCGTCACCGCGGGATTCACGTGCCCGCCGGACACGTGCCCGACGGCCGCGACCACGGCGAGCAGTGCCAGTCCGAACGCCAGCGGCGTGGCCAACGAGTCGTACGCCGGCCCGGCGACGGGGCGTTGGAGCGCCGCGGCGACCGCCACGGCGGTGCCGCCGTAGACCAGGATGAACGTTCCGACGGTCTCGGCGACCGCTGCGGCGAGCATGTTCGCGCCGATGTTGCTGCCGTAGAGCCCGGTTCTGGCGGTTGTCGTGTCGACCATGGTGTGCTCCATCGGTCGGCGCGCCGCCGTCGATCAGGAGGATCGGGCGTGGCTGACCGGTTCGAGATTCGCGGTGACTACCCGTCCCGAGCTCCGCTACACGTCACGTTCGAGGTCGGTCCTCGATGCGTCGCTCTCAGCCGATCGAGCCGCCTGAGCTGGGCCGACCGTCCGGCGACATGGCGAAGTGGGCCACCGTCCCGGCCAGGGCGCTGGTGAAGCGCTGCATCACGGTGCGGTCCAGCGCTTCCAGCCGGTCGCGCGGGGTGTGGTAGTTCGGGTCGAACTTCACGCCCGCCTTGCCTCCCCACCGCTGGGCCTGCTTCTCGGTCTTCTTCAGCGTGTCGCCTGCCATCACGCCCGCCGTCGGGATTCCGGCCTCGACGAAGGGCGCGTAGTCGGACTCGTCGTCCAGCGGCACGGTCCTGGCGACGACACCGGCGGCGGCGAGCTGCTCGACCAGGACGAGCACCACCTGTCCCGAGCCGGGCGGCCCGAACTTCTTGCGGCTCTTCCCCTCACCGCCCAGTACGAAGTAGCCGGCGTTCGGCGAGGCGACCATGTCGACGTTGACGTAGGCCAGGATGTCGTCCCGGTCGCGGCGCGTCAGCGTCTTCGCGTAGTGGATCGACCCCTTGAGGTCGTCCTCCTCTGAGCCCCAGAAGCCGAAGCGCACCGCGTTGCGCACGAGCGGGGAGCCGCCCAGCTGCGTCGCGATCTCCAGCAGCGCACTGACCCCGGAGCCGTTGTCGTTGATCCCCGGCCCCTTGCGCACCGAGTCGAGGTGCGCGCCGATCAGAACCACCCGGCCGGGGTCCCCTGTCCGGGTCTGCGCCACCACCTGACGGCACCACTTCTCACCCTCGCGCCGGCGGCGCTTCGGCAGCGGATAGGTGGGGGTGCTGACGTCGTAGCCCGCGGCGGTGAGGACCTCGACCACGTACTCCACGCTCGCGTCGTAGCCGGGGCTCGGGGAGGCGCGGTTGCCGCCGTTCTCGTCGGCGATGCGTTGCAGCGCCGCCAGGTGGGGACTCGTGCCCGCGCCCGCCGTGCCGGCCACCAGCTGCTGGTGCAGCGTCCCGTCCGATTTCCCGTCCACGGGTTCCGCGTCGAGGTCGCCGGATCGGTGCACGACCTCGAGGACGACGCGGGCGGGGGAGTCTCCGGTTTCGGACGGGGGCAGCGCGAGCACGACGCGGGCGGCCTGCCCCGCGTCGGACCTGTCGTTGTTCTCGGTCACGCCGACCTCCCGGCTCCGCGCCGCCGGTCCGGCGGCTCCGCGGCCCAGTGTGGCCCTTTCCGGTCTCGGCGGCGGCCTGATCTTCCTCGCCGGATGTCCGATTTCCTCGCGGATGTGGCGGAGGTCCGAAGATCGGCCGCGCTCGGCGCGGACGCCGTTTTCATAGATGTTTCCCAGCGCGGCTCACATCTGTTAGTTAGCGTAGCTAAAGTAGGTGGGACAGCGAGAATGAGGAGGTCGTCATGACGATCACTGCCGGGCACGCCGCGGACGCGTCGGCGGAGCCGACCTACCCGATGCCGCGAGGCTGCCCGTTCGACCCGCCTGCCGAGCTCGCGCAGCTGCGGGCCGAGAAGCCCATCAGCCGCGTACGCATCTGGGACGGCAGCTCACCCTGGCTGGTGACGCGCTACGACGACGTGCGCAGCCTGCTCGCCGACCGCCGTGTCAGCTCCGACGCCTACCGGCCCGGCTACCCGGCCCAGTCACCGGGGATCCTCGCTCGGCGCAGGAACTCGACCAGCTTCATCACGATGGACGACCCGGAGCACGCCCGGTACCGGAAGATGGTCATCAGTGACTTCACGGTGCGGCGCACCGAGTCGCTGCGCCCGCTGATCACGAAGATCGTGGACGACCTGCTCGACGAGATGGAGCGGGGCCCGCGGCCCACCGACCTCGTCGAGGCGTTCGCGCTCCCGCTGCCCTCGATGGTGATCTGCCAGATGCTCGGGGTGCCCTACAAGGACCACGACTTCTTCCAGATGCACTCCCGCGCGATCCTCGACATCACCATGGACCCGGCGGAGACCGTGCGCGCGAGCGATGAGCTGCGGGACTACCTGACGGGGCTCATGGCGGAGAAGGAGGCCGAGCCGACCGACGACATCCTGGGACGGCTCGCCCAGCGGTACGTCCTGACCGGGGAGCTCAGCCGGGACGACGCGGTGTCGATGGCCCTGCTGCTGCTCGTCGCAGGCCACGAGACCACGGCGAACATGATCGGCTTCGGCACGCTCACCCTGCTCCAGAACCCGGAGCAGGCCGCGGAGGTCCGGGACGGTGACCCCGCCGTGGTGAACCGCGCCGTGGAGGAGCTGCTGCGGCTGCTCACCGTCGTGCACACCGGACGCCGCCGCGTCGCCCTCGATGACATCGAGATCGGCGGGGTGACCATCCGCGCAGGTGAGGGGATCATCGCGGCCACCGAGTCGGCCAACCGGGACGCCGCGGCTTTCCCGGCCCCCGACGAGCTCGACATCCACCGCGAGTCGAACCACCACCTCGCGTTCGGCTTCGGCGTCCACCAGTGCCTCGGGCAGCCGCTGGCCCGGCTGGAGCTGCAGATCGCCTACCCGGCGCTGCTGCGCCGCTTCCCCGAGCTTCGGGTTGCGGTTCCGGTGGACGACATCCGCTACCGGGACAAGATGGTCGTGTACGGCGTCCAGGCGCTACCGGTGAGCTGGTGACGAGGTGAGCGACATGAAGATCACGGTCGACCGCGACCGCTGCATCGGAGCGGGCCAGTGCGTCCTCAACGCACCGGAGCTGTTCGACCAGGACGACGAGGGCACCGTGGTCGTCCTGGAGGAGCAGCCCACCCCCGACCAGGAGCCCGCGGCCCGGGCGGCGGAGCACGCGTGCCCGGCCCGCGTGATCACCCTGGTCTGACCAGCACGGCGTGATCAGCGGCCCGGGCCACCGGCCGCGTGGGGGACGGCTCGGGCTCCTGACCGCTGATCACGCTTCCGGCGTGTCGCCCCGAGGTACGAACCGTCCCGGAGCGGGGCCGGAGCAAGCGCGCCCGGCGTCCGGAGTTCGATCATCTGCATGGTCTATCGGATGCGTACGTACCGCACGACGGTGGACGGGGCGGCCGTCTTCCACGAGTTCTTCCGGATCTGGTTGCTTCCTGTCCAGCTCCGGCACGGGGCACGTCTGATCGGCCGGTGGGAGACGGAGGACGGCAGGGTCGTCGCGGTCTGGGAGTACGACGACCGCGCCGCTTACGACCGAATCCAGGCTGCGGTCGCCCGGGACCCCGACGCTCGTCGGGCGCAGGAGCATCGCCGGAGCCTGCCAGTCATGTTCACGGAGCAGGAGGAGACCTTTATGCGGTCCACGCTCTGACACCGGTCTCCGCCGCTCGCGGACCGTCCTCGCAGAGTGAGCGTGCTCCTCGCAGGGCCCCCAGCGTCTGCGAGGAACCCATGCGCTCTGCGAGGAGTGCTGGGAGGTCTCCGCCGGCCGGAGTCGAGGCCCCCGCCGGGGCGCGTGGCGGTACGTGCACGGCTTGCGCTGGGCGGCGCAGCCTCCTTCGCGCCGCCGCCGCAGAGTCCGGCGACTCGCGCGCGCAAAGTGGGCGACTCGCGGAGTGGGAAGCGTCTTCGCAGGGCGGGTGGGTTCGTCGCAGGGCCCACGACGTCTGCGAGGAACCCACCCCCTCTGCGAGGAGCGTCTGGGCGGGCAGGCGGAGCGGGGCGCGGGCGGCCCACGGAGACTGCCCGGGCGGCGGAGGCGGGGCCTTCGGCGGAGCGGACGAGCGACCGCGCACGCGAACCGGGCGACTCGCGGGCCCGAACCGGGCGACTCGCGGACCGGAACCGGGCGACTCGCGGGCGGGAACCGGGCGACTCGCGGGGGGT
>NZ_JAAXKY010000008.1 GCF_012911925.1 Pseudonocardia xinjiangensis
ACTTCTGCAGGCACCCCCACCCCCGCGAGTCGCCCGTTTTCCGCGCCCGAGTCGCCCGGCCCGGACACACCCGTGCCCGCGAGTCGCCCGTTCTGCGCGGGCGAGTCGCCCGGTTCGGGCAGCAGCTTCGCGAGAGCCGCGGGCGTGCGGTGACGCAGGACGTCGGCGGGGCTGACCCGCAGCCCGGCCCGGCGCAGCCGGTTGACCAGCCCGATCGCGAGGATGCTGTCGCCCCCGACGGCCAGGAAGTCGTCGCCGGGCCCCACCTGGGGCAGGTTCAGCACCTCGGCGAACGCCGCGCAGAGCTGTTCCTCCTGAGCGGACGTGGGAACGTCGCCGGACTCCGCGGCGGGGGCGGCGGCGAAGTCGGGGGCCGGCAGCGCGGCCCGGTCCAGCTTCCCGTTCGCGGTCAGTGGCACCGATGCGATCGCCACCACGGCCGCGGGCACCATGTGCTCGGGCAGCCGGGCGCTCGCGTGGGCGCGCAGCGCGGTGCCGTCGACGCCACCGGACACCCGCGGGACGACGTACGCGACGAGCCGCGCCGTGCCCCCGTCCCGTCGCGCCACCACCACGGCGTGCGCGACGTCGGGATGCTCGGCCAGCACGGCCGCGATCTCTCCCGGCTCGATGCGGAACCCGCGGATCTTGACCTGCTCGTCGGAGCGGCCGAGGTACTCCAGCAGGCCGTCGGCCGACCAGCGGGCGAGGTCACCGCTGCGGTAGAGCCGCGATCCCGGAGACCCGTACGGGTCGGCGACGAACCGGGACGCGGTCAGCGCCGCCTCGCCCATGTAGCCGCGGGCGAGCTGCCCGCCGCCGACGTACATCTCCCCGACGACGCCGGGAGGCACCGGCTGCAGGTGCCGGTCGAGCACGAGCACGCGCAGGCCCGGTATCGCCCGCCCCATCACGCTCCCGGCCCGGGCGGCCACCAGCTCCTCGTCGACCACCTGCGCGGTGACGTGCACGGTCGTCTCGGTGATCCCGTACATGTTCACGAGCTGCGGCGAACCGGCCGGGTGCCGGGCGAACCACGCAGGGAGCTGCGTCAGGTCCAGGGCCTCACCGCCGAAGACGACACATCGCAGGGCGAGCGCGGAACCCGGCGTGACCGGGTCCGCGGAACCGGGCGACTCGCGGGGTGGAAACGGGCGACTCGCGGGGGTGATCGCGGCGAGCTGCGCGAACGCCGACGGGGTCTGGTTCAGCACCGTGACGCGCTCCCGCACCAGCAGCTCGCGGAACTGTTCCGGCGAGCGCGACACGGTGTGGTCGACGACGACGAGGCGGCCGCCGGTGCACAGCGGGCCCCACATCTCCCACACCGAGAAGTCGAACGACGCCGAGTGGAACATCGTCCACACGTCGCGGTCGCCGAAGTGGAACAGGCGGTCGGTCTGCCCGAGCAGCTGCACCACGTTCCCGTGCGGCACCACCACGCCCTTGGGACGCCCGGTCGAGCCGGACGTGTAGATCACGTAGGCGGGGTGGGCCGGCAACAGCGTGGCCGGTACGTCCAGCGGCTCGGCCGCGGCGAGCGCGCGGACGGTGGCCGGGTCGTCCAGCGCGAGCTGGGGCACCCGCGAGCCGGGCGGGAGCTGGGCCCGCACCGCCGAGGTCGTCAGCACGCACGCGGGCGCGGCGTCGGCGAGGGTGCGGGCGAGCCGCTCGGGCGGGTACCCCGGGTCGAGCGGCACCGCGGCCCCACCCGCGCGGCTCACCGCGAGCAGGGCCGCCACCAGGTCGATCGAGCGCGGCAGCGCCACCCCGACCAGCGTCTCCGGTCCGACGCCACGCTCGGCGAGCAGGCGGGCCACCCGCCCCACCCGGTCGTCCAGCGCCGCGTAGGTCAGGTTCGTGTCCCCGTGGGTGAGCGCGACCGCGTCGGGACGGCGGCGCGCCTGCGCCGCGAAGAGTGCGGGCAGCGTCGACGGCGCGACCTCGGCCGGTTCCTCGACGGTGCTGGTGAGCAGCAGCTCGCGTTCCTCGGTGGTGAGCACGTCCACGTGCGCCACGGGTGCGTCCGGCCCGGAGGCGACGGCAGCGAGGACGCGCACCAGGCGGTCCAGCAGGACGCCGGCGGGCAGGTCGGGGGCGCCGCGCACCTGCAGCCGCAGCCGCAGCGCCGTCCCGGGCACCACGACCAGCGTCACGGGGTAGTGGGTGGCGTCGTGGCCCGACAGTCCCGTCACCTCGAGGCCGCTGCCCCGGGCCGCCGCGGCGAGCGCGTCGGCGTCGAGCGGGTAGGACTCCACGACGACCAGCGAGTCGAAGAGGTCTCCCTGCCCGGCGGCCGCCTGGATCTCGGCCAGGCCCAGGTGCTCGTGGTCCAGCAGCCCGGTTCGGCGGTCCTGCAGGTCCCTGGCGAGGTCGGCGAGCGGCTGCGCCGGGTGGAGACGGGCCCGCACCGGGACCGTGGTGATGGCCGGTCCGACCAGCGTCTCGACGGCGTCGAGCTCGGGGGGCCGCACGGCGGCGGTGGTGCCGAACACGACGTCGTCGCGGCCGGTGAGCCGGCCGAGGAGCACCGCCCACGCGGCCTGCACCAGGGTGCTCGTGGTGAGCCCGCGGGCGCGCCCGAGGCCCTCCAGCGCGGCGGTGACGGTGTCCGGGACCTCGATCTCCGCCTGCTCGGGCTCGTCCGCGGTGGGTGCCGGCACCAGGAACGTCGGCCCCTCGATGCCGGCGAGCGCCTGTGCCCACGCGGCACGTGCCGCTGCCGTGTCACGCTCGGCGAACCACTGCAACAGCGCGGTGAAGGGCACAACCGGCTCGGACGCCTGCTCGTCGAGGGCGGCGAGCAGCTCCCGCAGCAGTACCGGCATCGACCACCCGTCGAGCAGCAGGTGGTGGGCGGTGACCGCCAGCCGGGCGGTCGCTCCGGTGCGGACCAGCAGGATGCGCAGCAGCGGCGGAGCGGCCAGGTCGAACGGCACCCGCCGCTCGGCGGCGAGCAACCGGTCGGCCTCGTCGCGGTCGCCGGCCTCGACGACGGTGACCGGTGGGGTCACCCCGGCGACGACGATCTGTGCGGGGGTGTCGGAGTCGGCGACGAACGCGCAGCGCAGGTTGGGGTACCGCGCCACGAGCGCGGCGGCCGCCGCCCGCAGCCGTTGCGGGTCGGGCTCCCCGGTCAGGTCGACCACGTACTGGAGGGAGTAGACGTCCACGGTGCCGTCGGCGGCCGCGGCCAGTGCGTGGAACAGCAGGCCCCGCTGCAGCGGGGTGAGCGGCCAGACGTCGGACAGCGTGGGGTACGCGCGCTCCCAGCGTTCGACGTCGCTCTGCGCGGCACCGGTGAGCGTCAGGTCGGACGGGGTGCGGCCGCCGCCGCCGGACGCCGCGATCTCGATGAGCGCCTGCTGCCACAGCTGCGCGAGCCGGGCCACCTCCGGCTCCTCGAGCAGCCCGCTCGGGAAGGACCAGTGCGCCACCAGCCGCGGGCCGGCCGGCCCGTCCTCGGCGACGGTGTTGACGTCCAGCACCGCCGCCGCGGGCATACCGGGCTCGGTGGTGGCGGCGAAACCGCCGGGGACCGGTGACCACGCCGCGCTGCTGCCGGAGAGCCGGCCGAGGTAGTTGAAGGCGAGCTGCGGGACCGGCAGCTCACGCAGCACGGCGGCGGTGGCGGGGACCAGATGGCGCAGCAGCCCGAAGCCGGCGCCGCGGGCGGGCAGCTCGCGCAGCCGCTCCTTGGTGTGCTTCACCGCGGCGGCGGGCGAGCTCGCCCCGGCCAGGTCGATCCGTACCGGGAAGCGGGTGGTGAACCAGCCGACGGTGCGGGACAGCTCGGCCCCGGGCACGAGGTCCTCCTCCCGGCCGTGGCCCTCCACCGACACGAGCACCGACGAGGCATCCGTCTCGCCCCGCCAGGCCACCACGGCCTGCGCGAGACCGGCGAGCAGCACGTCGCCGGTGGTGGCGTGGAACGCCGACGGCACCCGCGCGAGCAGGGCCTCGGTCAGCTCGGGGGGCAGCTCCGTGCGGACCTCCGCCACCGTCGCCGCGACGTCACGGGCGGGGTCGAGAGCCCGGCTGCCGATCAGCGGATCGGGCCCGCGCAGGATCGTGGTCCACCGGTCGAGCTCGTCCGCCCGGTCCGGGGCGAGCGCGTGCACCTGCGTCGCCCAGCTCCGCAGCGAGGTGCCGACCGGAGCCGGCACCGGCTCCCGGCCGTCGCGCAGCGCGGTCCAGGCGGCGGCGAGGTCGGCGGTGATGATCCGCCACGACGCCCCGTCGACCACGAGGTGGTGGACGACCAGCAGCACGGCCCCGTCGAGCAGCACGGCCTGCAGGACCACCCCCGCAGCCGGGTCGAGCCGCTCGGCGGCGGCCCGGCGCTCCTGCTCCACCGGGCCGGTGCCGGTACGGACCAGCGGCTCGGCGTCCCGCTGCGCCTCCACCTGCAACGCCGCGCCGGGACGGGCGACGAGACGGGCGCGCAGGGCGTCGTGCCGGTCGAGCAGCGCCGCCACCACGCGGACGAGACCGGCCCGGTCGAGCCCGTCGGGTGCGGTGAGCAGCAGCGACTGCGCGTACCCGGCGATCGGGGCGCCGCGCTCCAGCAGCTCCGCGACGATCGGGGTGTCCGGCACCGCGCCGACGGCGGGGACGACCTCCGCCTGCGCCGTGTCCGCCCGGCCTGCGACGGCCGCCAGCGCGGCGACGGTGCGGCGCTCGAAGACGTCGCGCGTCGACAGCACGAGGCCGCAGGCCCGGGCCCGGCCCACCAGCTGGAGCGACACGATGCTGTCTCCGCCGAGTGCGAAGAAGGAGTCGTCGGCCCCGACGCCGTCCACCCCCAGGACCTCGGCGAACAGGGCCGCAAGCCGTTCCTCCACGGGCCCGGCGGGCCCCCGCCCGGTCCGGGGCCCGCGGTCCGGGACCGGCAGGGCGCGCCGGTCGAGCTTGCCGTTCGGGGTGGTCGGCAGGGCGTCGAGCACGACCACCGCCGACGGCACCAGGTGCGCGGGCAGCCGCGCGGCGAGCGCGGCGCGCAACCCCTCCGGGTCGGCGCCGGCCCCCACCACGTAGGCCACGAGCTGTGGGCCGGTCGGGCCGTCGGTACGGGCGACCACCGCCGCCTGCCGCACCTCCGGCCGGGCCAGCAGCGCCGCCTCCACCTCGCCCGGCTCGATCCGGAACCCGCGGATCTTCACCTGCTCGTCGGTGCGGCCCAGGTGCACCACGGTGCCGTCCTCGTCGCGCCGCACCAGGTCACCGGTGCGGTAGAGGCGCGCCCCCGCCGGTCCGAACGGGTCGGCGACGAACCGCGCCGCCGTCAGCCCCGGCCGTCCCCGGTAGCCGCGGGCCAGCTGCCCGCCCCCGATGTAGAGCTCCCCGACGACCCCCACCGGCACCGGGTTGAGCGCGGCGTCGAGGACGTGGAAGCGCGTGTCGTACACGGGCTCGCCGATCGGCACCGGGCCGGTTCCCTCGCCCACGACGGTGGCGCTGCTGTACACGCACGTCTCGGTGGGCCCGAACGCGTTGAGGACCTCGTGGCCCGCGGCGCGCAGCCGGTCGGCCAGCGGGCGGGGCAACGTCTCCCCGCCCAGCACGATCGTCGGCGGGAGCGGGCGGGAACCGTCGGCGACGAGCGCGGCCAGCGCGGACGGCACCGCCGAGAGCAGCGTCGGAGTGCCGGACCCCGGCGCCACGGGCGCGGAGACGGCGGGATCGAGCACGTCGTCCACCACCCGCAGCACGCCGCCGCAGGCCAGTGGGGGGAACAGCTCGAGCACCGAGACGTCGAAGCTCAGCGAGGTGGACAGCACGGTGCGGGCCAGCCGGTCGGGGCCGAGCTCGGCGACCGCCCACTCCGTGAAAGTGGCGACGGCGCAGTGCGGGACGAGGACGGCCTTGGGTGTGCCGGTGGAGCCGGAGGTGTAGATCAGGTGAGCCGGGTGGGCAGGACGGCGGGGCCGGGCGCGCTCGGCGTCGGTGAGGGGGGCGCCGTCGAACGCCGCGACGGTGGCGGGGTCGTCGAGGACGAGCGGGGCGGGTCCACCCGGCAGCCGCACCCCGGCGGTGGTGAGCACAGCGGTCGGAGCGGCGTCGGTGAGCAGGAACGCGATGCGCTCGGCGGGGTAGGCGGGGTCCACGGGCAGGTAGGCCGCACCCGCCTTGTGCACCCCGAGCACGGCCACCACGAGGTCGGCGGTGCGCTCCACCGCCAGCGCGACGACGTCCTCGGCGCCGATGCCGTCGGCGACGAGCCGGCGCGCCACGCGGTTGGCCCGCGCGTCGAGCTCGGCGTAGCTCAGTACCTCGCCGCCACCCACGACGGCGGGCGCATGCGGGGTGCGGCGGGCCTGCGCCTCCACCAGTTCCACCGCACTGTCGACGGTGGCGGCGCCGGGCGTGCCGGTCCCGGCCGTCGCCGCGCGCTCGGCGTCGGTGAGCAGGTCGAGCCGGTCCAGCCGGGTGTCGGGGGCGGCGAGCACCAGGTCCAGCAGCCGGACGAAAGCGGTGAGCAGCCGGCGCGTGGCCGGCGTGCTCAGCGCGTCGAGCCGGTGGACGGCCTCGACCAGCGCACCGGTCTCGGCCAGCTCCACCACGACGCTCAGCGGGAGCTGCGCCGTGCCGTTGTGCAGCGGCCTGCGGGTGGCGGTGCACTCGCCGTTCCCGTCCGGGGTGGGGAGGGCCAGCGCCGCCTCGGCTGCCGTGCGCACCCCGAACAGGACGTCGAACAGCCCGGTGACGCCGTCGGGGCCGGCCGCGCCCAGCTCACCGACCACCCGGCGCAGGTCGACGTCGGCGTGCGCGAAGGCGTCCCGGCACGTCACCACCGAGGCCGCGACCAGCTCGCGGAACGTGTCGGCTCCGCGCACGACGGCGCGCAGCACGACGGTGTTGCCGAAGTAGCCGACCAGCGCCGCCGCCTCCGGCCGGTCGCGGTTGACCACCGGCGCGCCGACGACGACGTCCTCGGCGCCGGTGAAGCGGTGCAGCACCGCGGTGAAGGCGGCGTGCAGCACCATGAACGGGCTCGCCCCCACCTCGCCGGCGAAGGCGCGCACGCGCTCCACGAGCGCGGCGGGAAGCGGCACGACGCACTGCCCGCCGTCGCCGGGCCGGGAACCGTCGGTCTCCGCGCGAGCCCCCGGCAGCGGCATCGGCTCGGGCAGGGGCGTCAATCGCTCCCGCCAGTGGGCGAGCCCCTCGGGGCCCGGTTCGGGCGTGACGGCGTCGAGGTACTGCGGACCGTCGGTCGCCGGGGCGGGCGCACCGGTCAGCGCGGCCCGGTACCGCGCGGCCAGCTCGCCGAAGAAGACCGCCCAGGACGCGTCGTCCCAGGCGATGTGCTGCGCGACGAGCACCAGCACGTGCTCGCGCTCGCCTGTGCGCAGCAGCCCGATCCGCAGCGGCGCCTCGGCGGTGAGGTCGAAGACCCGGCCCGCCAGCTCCTGTGCGACCTCCTCGGTGCGGGCCGCGCGCCCGGCAGGCGGCAGCGTCCACAGGTCCTCCTCCACCCACCCGGGGGCAAGCTGCGCGTGCACGATCTGCTCGGGCGTGCCGTCCGGGCGCCGCCGGTAGGTGGTGCGCAGCACCTCGTGCCGGGCCACCACGCCGTCGAGCGCCGTGCGCAGCGCCGCCGCGTCGAGCGTCCCGTCGAGGGTGAAGGCCGTGGCCACGGAGTGGGCGGCGCGGCCCGACTCGGCGTCGAGCTGGGCGAGGAACCACATGCGCAGCTGCGCGGCCGTGAGCGGCTGCGGCACGCCCGGTTCCCGCCCGGCACCGGCGGTGGGCGCAGTGGCCGGCAGCTCGTCGGCCAGCCTGCGGCGCAGGAGCTCCCTGCGCAGCGCCCGCCGCGTGCTCGCGTCCGCCGGACCGTCCGAAGTCGCCTTCACGTGGGCTCCCTGCTCGTTCTGCTCGGGCTCGTCCGCCGCTGGCGGCGGGGTCATGCCTGTCCGGCGCGCAGCCGCTGCACCAGAGCGCGTTTGTCGATCTTTCCGACGCCGGTGAGCGGCAGCCGGTCGATGACGGTGAGCCGGTCGGGGTACATGAACCGCGCCAGCCCGCGTTCGGCGAGGAACGCGCGCAGCTGCCGCGGTTTCGGCGCCTGTGCACCGGAGGCGAGCACGACGACCGCGCACACCGCCTCACCGACGTTCTCGTCCGGGAGGCCCACGACCGCGGCCGCCGCGATCGCCGGGTGCGCCAGCAGGTTCTCCTCCAGCGCCGAGGCCGAGACGTTCTCGCCGCCCCGGTTGATCACGTCCTTGACCCGGCCCTCGACGACGAGATGCCCGGTCGGCAGCCGCCGCACCAGGTCCCCCGTGCGGTAGAAGCCGTCGGGGGTGAACGCGCCGGCGTTGTGCTCGGCCGCCCGGTAGTAGCCCCGGATCGTGTACGGGCCGCGGGTCCACAGCTCCCCGACCGTCCCCGCCGCGACGTCGGCGCCGTCCCGGTCGACCACCCGCAGCTCGTCGTCCGGCGACAGCGGGCGGCCCTGGGTACCGGCGACGAGGTCCTCGGGGTCGTCGAGGCGCGTGTAGTTGAGCAGGCCCTCGGCCATGCCGAACACCTGCTGCAACGCGCACCCCAGCGCGGGACGGACCCGGCGCGCGAGCACCTCGTCCAGCTTCGCGCCGCCGACCTGCAGCAGCCGCAGGCTGGAGCGGTCGCTGGTGTCCCACTCGGCCGCGTCCACCCACAGCCGGGCCAGCGGCGGCACCAGCGCGGTGACGGTGACCCGCTCGCGCTCGACCAGCCCGAACGCCACGTCGGGGCTCGGCACCGGCGCCATCACCACCCGCGCGCCGACCTCCAGCGCCCCGAGCAGGCCCGGGCAGGCCAGCGGGAAGTTGTGGGCGATCGGCAGGCAGGCCAGGTAGACGTCGTCCGCGGTGAGCGCGCAGACCTCGGCGCTGGCCCTGGCGTTGTAGGCGTAGTCGCGGTGGGTGCGCGGGATCAGCTTCGGCTTGCCGGTGGTGCCGCCGGAGATGAGCAGCACCGCGACGTCACCGGGGTCGACCGTGGGCAGCGGCGCCGAGTCCCCCGCCGGGAGCGCGGCGAGCGCGGTGAAGGGCCCCGGCTCCCCCGCCACGATGACGTGGCGCAGCGAGGGCACCGCCGCGGCCACCTGCGCGGCCAGCTCGCGGTGGTCGAACCCGTCGTGGCGGTCCGGGATCACGTAGGCCACGGCGTCGGCCAGCGCCGCGAAGTGCTCGATCTCGGTGCGCCGGTGCGCCGGAAGCGCCAGCACGGGCACCGCGGCCAGGCGCAGCAGCGCGAACAGCACCACCACGAACTCCGCGGTGTTGGGCAGGTGCACGACGACGCGGTCGCCCGGAGCGATCCCCAGCGCGCGCAGCCCGGCCGCGGTCTCGTCGGCCCGCCGGTCCAGCTCGGCGAAGCTCAGCCGCTGCTCGCCCGCCACGACCGCCGTGGCGTTGCCGTAGCGGGCGGCCCAGCTGCGCAGCCGCTCCCCGAGGGTCTCGTCGCGCCAGTGGCCGGCCGCCACGTACCGGGCCACGAGCTCGTCCGGCCAGTACTCGACGCCGTCGAGGCGTCCGCTGTCGGTGCTGCTCATAGCTGGTTCGCCAGCTGTGCGGCGACCTCGGCGTCGGACAGCTCGGCGAGCTCGCAGAAGATCTCCGCGGCCCGCCGCAACCGCTGGGGCTCCGGCTCGTCGGTGAGCAGCCGCGCGGCCAGCCGGGCCACCGTGGGAGCGCCGAGCAGCGTCCGCACCGACGCGGTGGCGGCGCCGAGATCGGCCCGCAGGTCGGCGACGATCTCCGTGGCGATCAGGGAGTCGCCGCCGAGCGCGAAGAACTCCTCGGTGGTGCCGACGGGCTCGGACCGCCCGAGCGCCTCGGCCCAGATCGTCGCGATCGCCCACTCCACCGGTCCGGACGGCGCGACGCGGCCGGAGCCGCCCGCCCCGGCCTGCTCGACCAGCTGCCGCACCGCCCGCCGGTCGACCTTCCCGTTGGCGGTGAGCGGCAGCGCGGACAGCGCGACCACCCGCTCGGGGACCATGTGCGGCGGCAGCAGAGCGCGCACCGCGGACCGCAGTGCGTCGGGGGCCTGCGTCCCGTCCGCGACGGGACGCAGGACGCCCGCGGCGAGGGAGCCGTCCACGACCACGGCGACCGCCGCCGCGGCGCCCGCGGCGACCAGCGCCGCCTCGACGTCCCCCAGCTCGATCCGGAAGCCGCGGATCTTGACCTGGTCGTCACGGCGGCCGAGGAACTCGACGGTCCCGTCCGGCCGGTAGCGCGCGAGGTCGCCGGTGCGGTACCAGCGCCCGCCGTCGCGGGTGAGGAAGCGGTCCGCGGTGCGGACGGGGTCGCCGCGGTAGCCGTGGGCCACCCCGGCGCCGCCGATCCACAGTTCACCGGGCACCCAGTCCGGGACGTCGCGGCCCTGGCCGTCGACCACCCGCATCCGGACACCGCGCAGCGGCCTGCCGTAGGGCACCGACTGCCAGTCCGGGGGCACGACGGCGTCGACGACCTCGCAGACGGTGGAGTGGATCGCGGTCTCGGTGGTGCCGCCCAGCCCGACGAACCGGCAGCCCGGCACCTGCTCGCGCAGCCGCCCCGGCAGGTCGACGCCCACGCGGTCGCCACCGAGCAGAACGACCCGCAGGCTGTCGCCGAGCCGCTCACCGGAGCGCAGCAGCATGTCGAGCAGCGGCGGCACGCAGTTGAGCACGGTCACCCGGTGCTCGCGCACCAGCCGGGCCCACGCGTGCGCCTCCCGGCGGGCGTCCTCCCCGACCGTGACGACGGCGCCGCCGACCGACAGGGGCGCCGCGATGTCGAACACCGAGAGGTCGAAGTCCAGCGCGGAGATGGCGAGCGTGCGGTCGGCCGGGCCGAGCGCGTAGCGGTCGATCAGGTCCTCGACCGTGTTCATCGCCGCCCGGTGCGATACCTCCACGCCTTTCGGCTCTCCGGTCGAGCCCGAGGTGAACAGCACGTAGGCGATCTGTTCGGGATCACTCGCCACCGGAGCGGCGAGCGGCTCAGCGGTGGCCGCGGCGGCCAGCGTGTCGCCGTCGAGCACGACGTCGAAGCCCGCGACGGACGCGATCCGCTCCGCGCGTGCCTGCGGCTGCTCGACACCGACCGGCACGTACCCGGCGCCCGCAGCCAGCACCCCGAGCACCGCGACCACCTGGTCGGGGCCCTTGGGCAGCGTCACGCCGACCAGATCGCCCGGCCCGACGCCGCGGCCGACGAGCCACCCGGCCGTCCGGAGCGCGCGGTCGGCGAGCTCGCCGTAGGTCAGCGTCTCGTGGTCGCCGACCACCGCGGGTGCGTCCGGACGCCGCGCGGCCACGGCGAAGAACCCTTCGTGCAGCAGCCGCCGCGACGGCTCCCATCCCGGGTCGGTGGCCGCGTCGTTGATCGCGGCCCGCACGGCGAGCTGGCCGGGCGGCACCAGTCCCCCGGCCGGGTCCTCCCAGGCCGCGGGCTCGGTGCCCAGCCGGCGCACGAGATCGGCGAACGCGGCGAACATCGCGTCCACCACGCCGGGAGCGAACTCGCGCACCCGCACGTCCCAGTTCACGAGCAGGCCCCCGTGCAGCTCGGTGACCTGGGCGTCGAGCAGCACCTGCGGACCCTGGGAGATGATCCAGACGGCCTCGCCGAACGTCTCGTGCACGATCTCGCCGAACAGCTCGCCGAGGTTGAGCGCACTGGTGAACACCACCGGGGCGAGCACCTGCTCACCGCGGGCCCTGGTGAGGTCGCGCAGCACCTCGACGCCGGAGTGGGCGGCGTGCGCGGTGTCGGCGTGCAACCGGGCGCGGACCGCGCGGGCCCGGTCGGCGAACGGGATCGGTTCGCTGAGGTCGACGGCGAGCAGCACGGAGCTGGTGAAGTCGCCCACCAGCCGCTCGACGTCCGGGTGCAGGGGGTCGCGGTCGAACAGCGGCACGTTGAGCAGGAACCGGGGCTGGGCGCTCCAGGCGCCGAGTACCTCGGCGAAGGCGGTGGCGACCGCCGCGGCCAGGGTGACGCCGTGGCGGCGCGCTCCCTCGGCCAGCGCCGCGCGCTCCGTCTCGTCGAGCAGCAGGTGCCTGCGGACGACGCGGGCCGGTCCGGGCACCGGGTGGTCGGCCGCGAGCGGCAGGTCGGGCGCACCGGGCAGCTCCGCGAGCCGCTCGCGCCAGTGCCGGGCCGCGCGTACGCCCTCCGCGCTGCCCTGCGCCCGCCGGGCGGCCAGGTAGTCGCGGTAGGTGAGGCCGATCGGCGGCAGCACGGCGCCGGGGTCGCGGTAGAGCCGCGCCAGCTCGGCGAGCAGGATCCGGTAGCTCACCGCGTCGGCGGCCACCATGTCCACGTCGAGGTGCAGCCGGGTGCGCCCGTTCGGGAGCAGGCTCAGCGCCGCGGTGAGCACCTCGCCGCCTGCGATGTCCAGCTGCTGGTGCGACAGCGCGTCGCGGGTGGCGGTCAGCGCCGCCTCCACCTCGGTGGCCCGGAGCCCGCGCAGGTCGTGGACGGTGAGCCGGCTGCGGCCGGCGTCGGGGTCCACCGGCCCGATCTCCTGGCGTCCGTCGTCGGAGACGCGCGCCCGCAGCATGTCGTGCCGGGCGAGCAGGGCACCCAGCGCCGCGGCGAGCCGCTCGGGGTTGACGCCGGGCCCTGAGCTGTCCGACACCGGGCTGTCGAACTCGGTGTAGAGGTGCGCGGCGACCCCGCCGAGCGGCTGTCCCTCGGTGCGCCCGACCCAGTAGGCGTGCTGCATCAGGGCCAGGTCGAAGGCCGGATCGGCCGCCGCCGTGGGCTGCGCCACCGCCGGTGCCGCGGCACTCCCGGCCCCGCCCGAGAGCAGCGCTGACCATGCCGACACGGTGGGCTGCTCCGCGAGCCGGGCGAAGTCGACGTCCAGCCCGGCCCGGCGCCAGCCGTTGGCCAGCTGCATCAGCGTGATCGAGTCCAGGCCCAGCTCGAACAGCGAGACGTCGTCGGTGATGTCCTCGACGTCCTCGCCGGTGAGCTCGGCGAGCGTGGCCCGCAGCCCGTCGGGCGTCAGGTCGGGGGCCGGGGGTGGCGTGCTCACGACGCGACCGCCGGCGCCGGATCCGCCCCCGCGCGGACCGTGCGGGCCGCCGGCACCAGGTACCGGCTGACGCTGCGCAGCTTCTCCCGCGTCTCCTCGAACTCCCGCTCGGGCGTCGACTGCCCCACCACCCCGGCACCCGCGCGGAGCCAGGTGCGCCCGCCCTGCTGGAAGACGGTGCGCAGCACGAGCGCCGCGTCCAGGCTGCCGTCGGCGTCCGCCACGACCACCGCCCCGCTGTAGAGCCCCCGCTGCTCGGTCTCGTGGTCGCGGATGGCCGCGCAGGCGGCCGGCTTCGGCAGCCCCGAGGCGGTGACGGCGGGGAACAGCCCGGCGAACGCGTCCCAGCAGGTGCGCCCCTCCCGGAGCCGGCCGGTCACCCTCGACGCGAGGTGCTGCACGCTGCCTCGCTCGCTGACCTGCATGAACCCGTCGACATGCACCGATCCGGGACGGCACATCGCGGCGATCTCGTCGTGCGCGCCCTGCACCGACACCGCGTGCTCGAAGACCTCCTTCGGGTCGGTCAGCAGCTCCCGGCGCAGCTTCAGGTCCATCGCGGCGTCCCCGGACAGCGCGCGGGTGCCCGCCAGCGGCTGGGTGGACACCGTGCCGTCGGCCGCGACCTCGACGATCGTCTCCGGGCTGAACCCGGCGGCGCACAGGTCCCCGAGCCGCAGCAGGAACGACCGCGCCGGGGTGTTGCCCCGGCGGCCGGCCTCGTAGGTGGCCGCGAGGTCGAGCTCCTCGGCGACCGGGACCACCCGGGAGAGGATCACCTTCTGCAGCCGCTCGGCGCGGATGTCCGCGACGGCGTCGGCCACGGCACGCCGGTAGTCGGCGCCACCCGCGGAGTCGTCCACCGTGGCGCGGGCCGTGGGCAGTGCTGGTCCGGCCCCGTCGTCGAGTCGGGCGTCGTCGAGCCGGGCGGCGAGCTCGGTGAGGCCTGCGGGCCGCACGTCCCGCAGTTCCGTGGCGCCCGCCGACAGGCGCACCTCCTGCTCGGGCACGACCAGGTGCAGCAGCGGGCCCGCACCCACCGCCTCGGGCAGGCCGTGGAGCAGGTAGCTGAGCTCGAACGCGATCCAGCCGTACGCGCGCCAGCCCTCGATCCCGGTGCCGGCAAGCAGTTCGGCGACACGGTCGAGCGGCCGGTCGCCCGCCGGCACCAGCGTTGTGGTCGGGCCGTGGCGGAAGTGGATGCCGTCGCGGTCCAGCAGCACCTCGACGAGCGCTCCCGCCCCGTAGGACACCTCGTCGGGACGCTCGTAGAGCACGTAGGGGCCCCGGCTGGAGCGGGCGAGCCGCAGCGCCGCCGAGAGCGGGTCGACGCCGGTGGGCCCCGGGGTCCGGCAGTACTGCGGCGTGCGACGAGGCGTGAGCTCAGGCACGGGTGCGGCCCGCCGCGTCGGCGTCCATCTGGGCGATGAGGCTGGCCGGGCGCATGTCGGTCCAGGTCTCCTCGATGTGGTCGAGGCACTCCTGCCGGGCAGCGGGCCCGTGGGCGACCGTCCAGCCCTCGGGCACCCGCACGAACGTCGGCCACAACGAGTACTGGCCCTCGGCGTTCACCAGTGCGTAGAACGTGCCGCTGTCGTCGTCGAAGGGGTTGGTGGACATCGGTCCTCCTGGTGCTCGTGGGTAGCCGGAGAGGCCCCGGTCAGCGGGACGTGGCGGAGGCGGGTAAGCCGTCCGCGCGACGGTCCACGGTGGAGGCGGCCGAGCGGGCCGCGATGGACGTGACGATCTCGCCGCTGCGCACCGCCGTGGTGGACAGCAACGTCGAGGAGAGGCCGTGGGTGTGCTCGGTGGGGCCCTGCAGGTAGACACCTGCGGTGACCTCGGGGGCGGTGACCACCCGGTAGTCACGGTGGACGGCCAGCCGGCCCACGGTGTCGCAGTGGCAGTAGGCGCCGAACGGGCCGAGCAGCTCCAGCGGGTCGCACGGCCGGTAGCCGGTGGCGAAGACGACGAGGTCGGCGACGAGCACGTCCCGCGTGCCGTCGAGCATCGACTCGATCGCCAGCTCGACCCTGTCCTCCACCTGCACCGCGCCGGCCGCCCGGGTGACGTTGAGGAACCGCAACCGCTCACGGCCCGCCACGCGTTCGTGGTAGTGCCGGCGGTAGAGCGTCTCGATCAGCTCGGGGTCGACCACGGAGTAGTTCGTGTTGGCGTGGTAGCCCAGGATCAGGCGCTTGGCCTCGTCCGGCGCGGAGTAGAAGTCGTCGACGGCGCCGGGGTCGAAGATCCGGTTCGCGAACGAGGTGTCGTCGGCCGGGCTGTAGCCGTAGCGGGTGAAGACGGCACAGACCTCGGCGTCGGGGAAGGTCCGGTGCAGGTGGTCGACGTTCTCCGCGGCGCTCTGCCCGGCGCCGACCACCGCGACCCGGGCAGGCGGCCTGCCGGCCAGCTCACCGAGCCGGGTGAGCAGGTCGCTGCTGTGCCAGATCCGCTCCCCCAGCACCGCACCGGACGGGAGGTGGGGCCGCAGCCCGGTGGCGAGCACGACGTTGCGGGCCGGCTGGCGGACGGTGCGCCCGGCGGAGTCGCGGACCTCGACGACCAGATGGTCGACGCTCCCGTCGACCCCGACGGCGGGCTCGATCGCCAGGACCTCGCAGCCGTAGTCGACCTGCCCGGCGAAGCGCGCGGCGGCCCACTCCAGGTAGTCGTGGAACTCCAGGCGGGTGGGGAACACGCTGCCGTAGTTGATGAAGTCGACCAGCCGGTCGTGGCGCTTGAGGTAGGCCAGGAAGCTGAACGGGCTGGTCGGGTTGCGCAGTGTCACCAGGTCCTTCAGGAAGGAGACCTGCATCGTCGCGTCCTCGAGCAGCATGCCGCGGTGCCAGCCGAACCGGGCCTGCTTCTCGACGAACCGGCATGTCAGCCGCTCGGACGCGGTGGCGTTGTGCTCGGCGACGGCGATCGCGAGCCCGAGGTTGGACGGGCCGAAGCCGACCCCGACGACGTCCAGGATCTCCGTCCTGACCGAGGCGGAGTGTCCACGCCGGGGGTGCACCATCGTCGTCCTTCCGGCCGGGGAGATCTGGGTAGGCTTACCTTACAAGCCGTGGTCGACATCGCCCCCCTCGTCCGGAATCAGTGATTTTTATTACCTACGGGTTGCCTCCGATGACGTTCCGTGTGAAGTGCGCAGCGGTGACGACTCAGCCGAAGCCGACGCGCAGCCCGGCGGGAGCACTGATCAGCGTGGTGCCGTCGCCGTCATGGACGACGGAGAGCTCACCCCCCGCGAGGTTGATCCCGAGGGCCTCGAACCGGGTCACCCCCCGGGGAAGCACGGGGTTGAGCGACAGGGTCCCGGCGGGCACATCGGGATCCAGCCCGAGGCACAGCGCGACGATCGCCAGCGGCACACCTGCTGCCCAGGCCTGCGGACGGCAGGCGGTCGGGTAGGGCACCGGGAAGTCGCCCGGCTCACGGCGGTGTCCCCCGAAGAGCTCGGGTAGTCGGTCGTCGAAGACCGCCAGCGCGTCGAGCAGGTCACCGGCGAGCTGCATCGCAGGCTCGTCGAGCCCGTACCGGCGCAGACCCTCGCAGGCCAGCACGGTGTCGTGCGGCCAGACCGAGCCAACGTGGTAGGAGATCGGGTTGAAGCCCGCCATCTCGCCGGAGAGCGTGCGCAGTCCCCAGCCGCTGGCCATCGCCGGGCTCACCAGGTGTGCAGCGACCTGCTCGGCCTCGTCCTGGGACGGGACGCCGCACCACAGCAGGTGCGCCATGTTCGAGCTGATCGCATCGACCTGCCGTTTGTCACCGTCCAGAGCGAAGGCGAACGAGCCCGGCGCACCGCCGGAGCCCGGCCGCCAGTACCGGCGCCGGATCAGCTCCCGCAGCTCGTCCGCCTCCGCCATCAGGTCAGCGGCCTCTGCGTGGTCTCCGAGGTGAGCCAGCACCGCCGCGAGCTCACGCCGGGCCCGGTAGGCGTAGCCCTGCACCTCGACGAGCGCGACGGGCGGCCGGACGAGCCGGCCGTCGGCGAACTGAACACCGTTCTCGGAGTCCTTCCAGCCCTGGTTGGCCAACGACCGCGATCCTGTGGGGCTGTACTCGACCAGCCCGTCACCGTCGAGGTCACCAGGGCCGCGGAGCCACCCCAGTGCCGCCCTGGCAGCGGGCAGCAGAGTCTCGATCGCCTCCCGCGGGGCGCCCCACCGCATCGCCTGGCCCAGGACGATCAGGAAGAGCGGGGTCGAGTCGACGCTGCCGAAGTACGGCTTCGCTCCGCCGACCGTGCCCTCCCCCAACCACGGGCGGTCGCCGAAGCGCACCTCGTGCAGGATCTTCCCCGGCTGCTCCTCGTTGCCCGGGTCGTCGACCCGGCCCTGCCGGGCGGCCAGTGCCGTCACGGCGTCGAGCATCAGTTCCGGCCGGAAGGCGCGGGCCTGGTAGCTGGAGATCAGCACGTCCCGGCCGAACAGCGCCACGAACCACGGAATCCCGGCGGCGAGCAGCCTCCGGGAGCTGTCCTGGTCGTCCGGGATGCTCAGCGCGTCGAGATCGACGAGCGAGCGCCGGCAACCCCGGGCGAGGTGCTCGGGCCGGCTGCGCACCACCGGATCCGGCACCGCCGCGGCACCGACCCGCTGGGGCAGCGTCGCACGCTGCTCGTTGCCCTGGCCGCGCAACGCCCGCACCTCGATCCGCAGCACCCACGGCCGGTCGCGGTGCAGGACCGTGTCCCACACCGCCTCACCGTCGGCCAGCACGTCAGGCGCCGGATCGAGGTGCACCGTCGTCGTGCGTGGCGTCCCGGCGGCCTCGAAGCACAGCAGGCCCGATGCCTGCTGTACCGCAACGCTGGGCGACGGCACACCGGGATCCCCGCCGAGCCGGCGTACCTCGAAGATGTCGGCGAAGTCGGAGTCCATCCGGATCGAGAGGCGCAACCGCACCGGCTCGGGCGTCCAGCAGCGCAGCGTGAGGGTCTCCGCCATTCCCCCTGCCGTGACGTGGCGCAGCCGCTCGCACTCGACCGGCGCATCCGGCAGCCGGTCCTGCAGGGTGGCGTAGCTGCGGAACCGGGCCACATCCGGACTGATCAGGCCCGATCCCAGATGCCGCAACGGTTCGCCGTCCACCGCCACCTGCAGCCGGGACAGGTGGCGGGTGTCGTCGGTGATCAGGCCGAACGGGCCGGGCGCGATGTCGCCGCGCTCGTCCGAGATCACGACGGTCAGCCCGGCGATGGCGGTGATCGTCCCGGGACCGGCGAGCACGCCCTGGGTCGGGCCCTCGTCCCGTTCGGCTTCGATGCCGGCGGTCATCCGCTCGCCTGCGCGGGGGTGCGACCGGCCGGGAGCGCTCCCCGACCGGCGCGGAGAGCAACCACGGGCGGCCGGATGATCGACGTGCCCACCTCGAGCGGGTCGAGCCCAGCGGCGAGCGGGGCCAGCAACCGCTCGGAGCCGCCGACCAGCGCATCTTGGGAGAAGTGCTCCGCGACGTGGCGACGGCACGCGGCGCGGTCGATCTCGCCGAGCCGGTCGATCAGCGGGCCGAGCTCGGCAGCGCTGTCACGGACGAACCCGGTCACCCCGTCGCGCACGATCTCGCGCACCGCACCGCGGTCGGTCGCGAGCACCGGCGTACCGCAGGCCATGGCCTCGACGAGCACCATGCCGAACGGCTCGCGCCACGAGATCGGGAACAGCAGGGCGGCCGCCCGGGAGAGGAACTCGTAGGTCGCCTCCCGGCCGAGCTCACCGAGGAACACCACGTCCGGGCCGAGGTGCGGCGCGACCTCGCGATCGAAGTACGCCTGCTCCGCGGGTTCCCGGCACTTGGCGGCGATGAGCAGCGGTCGACCGGCTTCGCGCGCCAGCACGATCGCCTCGGCGGCGCCCTTCTCGGGCGCCATCCTGCCGAGAAAGGCCAGGTACGGCTGCGCGGTGGCCCCGAACGGCACGGTGTCCACGTCGATCGCGTTGTGGCACACGCCGGCGAACGGCAGGTGCGGCGCCGCGAGCCGCTGGGAGCGGCTGATGGCGGTGAGCCGCAGGCGCGGCGCACGGGCGACGAGCCCTTCGTAGATCCCGAGCAGCTCACCCTCGAGGGTGCCGTGCACCACGTGCATCGACGGGATCCGACCCTGCGCGGAGAGCAACGCCCCCAGCGGACCGGAGTGGTCGACGATCACGTCGACGTCGGCGAGCGCGTCCAGGGCACCGAGAACGTGCTGCCACTCGTCGGTGGCCATCCCGATCTGGACCGGCAGGTGGTCGAGCGGTTCGACCACGCGGACGCCCCCGACCGCCGAACCGGGCGCCGCGCACAACGTCACGTCGTGGCCGGCGGCGGCGAGCCCCGCTACCTGCACCGCGACCACCCGCTCGATGCCGCCGTAGGCGGGCGGCGGGATGGGAATCCAGGGTGGGGCCACGAGGCCGATGCGCACGGTTCTTCTTCCGTTTGACGACAGATCCCAGCAACCCGGCGAACCCGCAGGTGCGGCGCCGGAGAAACTCTGGTGATCGTCGAGCTCTTCGCGTACGCGTTCTGGTACGACCGGCGCGCTGGGTCGTATCCGGGAGAGCACCCGAGCGGCTCGATGGCCGTCACGTCAAGGACGCAGGAACGATCTCTCCTGCGCCAGTGAGCGTCGCGACGGCACGTGCCGTCAACTTTCCGGCGTCGGAGGAGATCCAGATCACGCCGGCGGGAGCCGGACACCGGCCGGCGCCGGCCCGAGATTTCTGATCGACACCGCCGCTGACCCCGGAATACAGGAGTAGAGTGGGACTACTGAGGGTATTTCTGAGCGAACATTCAGGCCTGCCGATGCCGTCGTGCGCATCCGAGTAATCAGCAGACCCAGGAAGGCCATGATGGAGTCTCCCGCCGAGATCGCCGTGACAGGTCGCAACGTCGACGTTTCGGACCATTACCGGTCGCATATCGCCGACAAACTGGCACACCTCGAACATTTCAACCAGCGCATCGTCCGGTTCGACGTCGAGCTGAACCACGAGCAGAACCCCCGGCAGTCGAAGGCGTCGCGGCGGGTCGTGATCACCGCCCGCGGCAAGGGGACCGCCGTGCGCGCGGAGGCGTGCGGCGCCGACGCCCACGCCGCGCTCGATGCGGCGGTCAGCCGGCTGGAGTCCCAGCTGCGGCGCAGTCACGACCGTCACCAGGTCCACCACTACCGGCACCAGCGGCCCACGAGCGCACCGGTCCGGGCATGAGGACGGGTCGCGCGTTCGAGCTCGACGACTTGACGGTGCTGTTCGAGCTCGACCTGGGCGAGCCCGCCGACAAGAGTGACATCGAGGCCATCGAAGGCATTCTGGCGCGTCTACGCGCCGCCAACGACATGGTGCCCGACGACAGCCGGTGGAGCCCGGTTCGACCGGCGCTCCGCCTGGTTCCCCGCGCCTCGTCCTGAACCAACCGACACCACCGCAGAAAAAGGAGCACCAGGATGATCACTTTTCTTGGGGCGATCATCTTCATGACCGTCATCGCGATCGGCGCAGCCGATTGGAACAGCGGCCTGGGTCTCTTCCAGAAGTACACCCCGGTGTGGCGGGACGCGGACGGCCCGCGAGTTGCCTCGGGGTCCCCGCGCCGCCGCCAGCGCCGCGATCTGGAATCCTGATCGACGCCGTTCTACCGCACTTTCTCCGGAATATGGTCAATGGCGTACAGGACGTGCCCGGCGAGTTCGACGGCCTCTTCCTCGCCGAGCTTCGAGTTCTTCCTCAGTGCGCGGACGACGAGTTGTATGCGCTGGTCGTAGAGCGAGACGTACGTACTGCTGGTGGTCATGATCGGGCCCCTTCCGGGCTGTGAACGGCCGCGCCGTCGATCTCCGACCGCTGGTCAGCGGCATCGTCGGCGGAGCGTGCAGGGGGAGCGAGGAGCAGTGCCTCGACGCTGTCGGTGTTGGCCCGGTCAGCCGCAGCCCGGAGCGCGGCGCGCGCGTGCGGCGCGGTGGCCTCCGGGGCCACGACCAGGAGGGTGACGAGTTGCCGCCGGCTGTAGACGTCGATCGTGTCGCGGTGCTGCGAGCGGTACCCGGCGAGCCGGACACGCGCTCCGTCGATCGTGATCTCGCGACGGGTCGCACCCCAGTCGTCGAGGTTGTAGCTGACACCTTCGACGGTGCCGAGGCGAGCGGTGAGCCCGGCCAGCAGGGCGGGCGCCTCGGCGGCCAGGTCGCGCGTACGGGGCCACCATCCGCCGTCGACGGCGCCGGTGGTCGGCGCTTCCGGCTTCAGGTCCAACCGGAGGCGCTCATGGTCATCGGGGGGAACGCGCGCGACGCTGCGGCTGGCAGGAGTGATGCGGACCGACGTCATGCCGGTGCTCCGTCCCCGGACGACGATCAGCCGTCCGCGTGGACTCTCGCCGGGGACGACAGGGGCTCGAACGCCCGTGCACGGAATGTGCCCGACACCCGGAGATTACACCCGGTTGCTGTGCGTAGGACGCCGATCGGCGGTGCGCCGAGGTTCTGAGGCCGGAACGTCACCGGAGATCACCGGGGCAGGACGGACACCGGGCCCGTCGGACCTGACGGTCGGTGCCGGATCAGGCCGGAAGCCGGCAGACGCAGCCTCGGCCCGTGCCGCCGGCCTTGATCGTCGCGGTGCAGTACCGCGTGCTGATCGCGTCGTGTGCATCCCACGGATGCTCGCAGGCCAGGCAGGCCACCTCGGTCGCGTCCGGGTCAGCGGTGCCGCGCGGCGCCGTGAGGGTCGATGTGGTGGTCTGGGTGCTGGGTGCCGACGTGATGTCGGTGCTCCCGTCCCCGAACGGCAGGATCCGTCCGGTGTGGGCCTTCGTCGAGGACGACGCGAGCTTGGCCGCCCACGTACGGAATGCTCCCGACCCCACCGACGCTACGCCACGAGGGTCGGACAGTCGATTCGCGACGCGAGCCGCAGCGAAGATGCACGAGCTGCTCACCGGGTTCCAGCGGCTCGGGCTCCTACTCCCGCGCTGGAGGCGACCCTCGCCTGAGGCGGTCCCGCCCCCGTCGTCGTCAGCGGCGGGTGAGTTCGCGGTCGAGGTCCTTCCGAAGGTGGACCTCGATGAATACGCGCAGGTAGGGGTCATTCGCCAGCTGGTCGAAGGCGTCCACCAGAAATTGGTCCGGTTCGTCGGTGAGGTGAACGATGCGCCACAGGTTGAGCGGGGCATCCTCCGGACCGTCCACCGAGTGCTCGACGTGGAAGATCGGCTGTCCGGCTCCGGCGGTGAAGACACGGCCGTCGGGTGCCTCGAAACGTTCCGCGCCGAGGAAGTACGCGCGCCGGTTCTCGTGGTCGAGACGCACGTGCTCGATGACTCTCGCGTAGCGGTCGACGTCGGTCCACAGGCGCTGATCGGACACGCGCGTGAAGTCCTCGAACCGGCCGTGGTGCACGCTCGGGAACTTCTCGGCGCTGCCCGGCCGCACCACGGTGGGGATGTAGATGTCCGGCGCGGCGGCCTTGCGCACCTCCATGTCCCACAGCTGGGCGCCGGTGTAGGCGAACGGTGGGTGCACGTCGTAGCGCTCGCGCAGCACGTCGTTCACCGACACCGGCGGCAGCTCCACCGATGTGGTGCCCGAGGCGGCCCACGCCTCCTCGAAGATCGCTTCGTGGTCGAGCTCTCCGGTCATGTTCTCCCCCAGGTTCACTTGTGGTTGGCGAAGGCTTCGTGGATCCAGTCGGTGACGGTTGGCCAGACGGGGTGGCTCGGGTCGACCACATCGAAGTGGGTGCCGCCCTCGACCTCGACGTAGCGGGCGGTACCGCCTTCGGCGTTCACCTTCTCGACGTAGCGCCGGCTCCACTCGGCGGGAACGGCCTCGTCGGTGGTGCCGTGAATGGCGAGAACCGGGACGCCGGCGCCTGCCAGCTCCAGCGGGGAAGTCCAGGCGTAGCGCTCAGGCTGCTCGGCGACGTGGCCACCCAGCAGTAGCTTCACGATCCCCTCGCCGACGGACTCCGCGACCACCGCCCACGCTTCGGGCCGCGCCGGTTCGGGTGCGTTCTTCGGCGGCTCGGCGTCGGGGTCAGCGAGGGCGACGCCGAAGTCGGTGGCGTCGGCGGTCCTGAGGTCGAGCGCGCCGGCGAGTTCGACCAGGCCGATCGGGCTGATCGTGGGATGGGCGCCCGGAGCCTCCGGCGGAAGCACCCCGCGGTGGGCGGCCCATGTGGCCAGGTGACCACCTGCGGAGTGACCGAGGATCACCACGCGGTTCAGGTCGAGCGCCGGGTCCATGCCGTCGAGGGCGTCGACAGCAGCGGCGACGTCGAGAAAGGTGCCGGGCCAGCCGCCGCCCGGTTCGCCGATCCGGCGGTACTCGATGTTCCACACCGCGTACCCGCGGGCGACGAGGTCGTCCACGACGTCGGTGATCTGGCGGCGATCCCAGATGGCCGTCCAGTAGCCACCGTGTACGACGGTCACGACCGGGAAGGGGCCGTCGCCATCGGGCAGGTACAGCTCGCCCACCTGCGAGGGCTCGGGGCCGTAGGCGACGGTGCGGACCCGGCGGGCGCCGTCCTGAGCATCGTCGTATCGCACGCCGCGCTCGGCACCGACCAGCGTGTCGATCGTGGCGAAGAAGGCCGCGATCGCCGGCAGGTTCGCCCCCTTGGCCGTCGACTCGTCCCACGCGGCGTCGTCGGTCCACTCGACGAAATCGAGCCACCTGTTCTCACCGACGCGAACCAGGCGGGCCGACAGGAACCCGCGCCGGTCGGTTCGGAACGCCTGCACCATGTCGGGGCGTGCGTCCAGCATCGCCTGCGTGTTCTCCGGGGCCACCGTGAAGGTGGTCATCTCGATCACGGCCATCGTCCGCTCCTCGCTCGGCCCGGGCTTCTGGTCCTGAATTATTACAGTCACTGATACTGACTAAGTTGCCGGCGTATTCCCGCCGGGGAGCAGGCGGCTGCTCTGGTGACCTCTGGACCGAGGGAGGTCATGCGTCCTCCCCGGGCAGCAGCACGGGTTTGGTGGCGGTGCCGTTCCTCATCATGTCTGCAGCGCCTTCGACCTCGCCCAGCGCGAACGTGGTGACGAGCTTCACGACCGGCAGGCGGCCGGTGGCGACGAGCGCGGCAAGGTCGGGCAGGAAGGTGGGCGGGTTGCTGCGGCCTTCCACGACCCCGAAGATCCGCTTGCTGTTGTTGACCACGTCGGCCACGTCGATGGGTGCGGTGGTGCCGAACGGTGGCACCCCGACCACCGCAGCTGACCCGCCGCCGCGCAGGCTCGTGATGGCCTGGACCAGCACCGCCGGCACCCCGCTGCTCTCGACGACGTGCCCGGCGCCGCCGCCGGTGAGGTCTCTGATCGCCTCGACCGGGTCGGCGGTGCGGGAGCTGACGACGCTGGTCGCGCCGAGCTCACGAGCCAGCTCCCCACCGCCTCGACCCGCACCAGCACCTCGTCCGGGCGGGGGTCGTCGAGCACCAGCGCGCGACGGGCGAACGGCGCCCCGGCCGATGCGACAGCCATCGCGGAGACGGCCGTGGGCATCAGGCGGCGGCCTCGACGACGGCCGCGATTGCCTGGATCTCCATCGTGAGGTCGGAGGCGTCGCCCCGCGAGTAGCCCGTTTCGTGCGCGCGAGTCGCCCGACCCAGCCCCGCGAGTCGCCCGACCCAGCCCCGCGAGTCGCCCGACCCGACCGCGCGAGTCGCCCGATCCGGTCAGGCGGGGCGGCCGGTCGCGCGGGTCGTACGCCCCGCCCGCACGGGGCCCGTTGATCGCTGCGAGACCCGCGTCTCAGCCCCCTGACGGGCGAAACCACGGATCTCGCGGCGACCAACGGGCCCACACCCGCGAGTCGCCCCGTTCCCGCCCGCGGGGTCAAGGACTCCGGTCCGGGTCGCGAGCTCGGACCGGAGGGGCTCGTGGCCTATCAAGCTGTGCAGTCGGTCTACCTTCGGGCGTGACTGTTGCCGTCCCGGGCCCTTCGACGTGAGGATCTCCCGATGAGCAGCATCCCCGTACCGCCCCTCGACCGTCGGCAGGCTGCCACTGCCGTGCTCGCCGCGAAGAAGCGCACCGGTGTGCGCTGGGCCGACCTCGGCAAGGCGATCGGCATGTCCACCGAGTGGACCACCGCGGCCCTGCTCGGCCAGCACCCGCTGACCGATGAGCAGGCCCGCACCCTCGGCTCCGTGCTGGAGCTCGACCCCGACGTCGTCGAGGCGCTGACCCTGCCGCCCGTCCGCGGCAAGGACGTCGCCGACACGTCCGAGCCGCTGGTCTACCGGCTGCAGGAGATGGTCCAGGTCTACGGCAGCACGATCCACGAGCTCGTCCGTGAGGAGTTCGGGGACGGAATCGTCAGCGCCATCGACTTCGAGTTCGAACTCGAACGGGTGCCCGACCCGAAGGGCGACCGCGTCCGTATCACGCTGAACGGGAAGTTCCTGCCCTACCGCACCTGGTAACGGGCACCGGTCACGGGCTCCGCGATTACCGGCACGTCCGGCGACACCCATTTCCTCCTACACCGCGCATGCAGCATGTAGGCCCACTAGTTTCAGTGCAACTAGCCGGCGTCCGCCACCGCCACACGGCTGCGCCAGCCGTCGATCCTCCAGCGGCCCGCCCGGCAGCCGGGCCCCCAGCCCTGGACGGCCCGATTCCGGGTGATCGATGCGATGAATGAGCTCATAGAGAGAATCGTCGTCGCCGCTATTGCCGGACGGCCGCCAATCCGCCACGGTCATTGCCGAGAGGGAATATCGGAATTCGAAGGAGACGGCGATGGCGAAAGTGCTTTGCGTCCTGTACGACGACCCGATCGACGGTTACCCGAAGACTTATGCCCGTGATGGTCTGCCGGTTCTGAACGGCTACCCCGGCGGGCAGACGCTGCCCACCCCGTCAGCGATCGACTTCACCCCCGGCGAGCTGCTGGGCAGCGTGTCCGGTGAGCTCGGCCTGCGGGCCTTCCTCGAAGGCCTGGGCCACGGGCTGGTGGTCACCTCCGACAAGGAGGGACCCGACTCCGAGTTCGACCGCCACCTCGCCGACGCCGAGGTCGTGATCTCCCAGCCGTTCTGGCCTGCCTACCTCACCGCGGAACGCATCGAGAAGGCCCCCAACCTCAAGCTCGCCCTCACCGCCGGGATCGGCTCCGACCACGTCGACCTCGACGCCGCCATCGCCCACGGCGTCACCGTGGCCGAGGTGACCTTCTGCAACAGCATCAGCGTCGCAGAGCATGTCGTGATGATGATCCTGTCCCTGGTGCGCAACTACCTCCCGTCCCACGAGTGGGTTCGACGGGGCGGCTGGAACATCGCCGACAGCGTCGCGCGCTCCTACGACCTGGAAGGCATGGACGTCGGCACGGTCGCCGCAGGCCGCATCGGCCTCGCCGTGCTGCGCCGCCTCGCGCCCTTCGACGTCCGACTGCACTACACCGACCGTCACCGGCTCCCCGCCGCCGTTGAGGAAGAGCTCGGCCTGACCTTCCACGCCAGCACCCAGGACATGGTTCCGCACTGCGACGTGGTCACCATCAACGCGCCGCTGCACCCCGAGACCCAGGGCCTGTTCGGCGACGAACTGCTCGGCACGATGCGCCGCGGCGCCTACCTGATCAACACCGCCCGCGCGCTCATTACCGACCGCGACGCGATCGTCCGAGCCCTGGAGAGCGGGCAGCTCGCCGGCTACGCGGGTGACGTCTGGTACCCCCAGCCCGCCCCGTCCGACCACCCGTGGCGGACGATGCCCCACCAGGGCATGACCCCCCACATCTCCGGCTCCTCACTCTCGGCCCAGGCCCGCTACGCCGCCGGTACCCGCGAGATCCTGGAGTCCTACTTCGCCGCCGCACCCATCCGCGACGAGTACCTGATCGTCGACGCCGGCAAGCTCGCCGGCACCGGAGCCCACTCCTACAGCACCCGCAGCTGACCCACCCACCTCCTCACAGCATTTCGGAGCCGTAGTGCTGTGGGGAGGTGGCTCACGGCAGCACTACGGCTCCGAAACGCGGCTTACACTGCTACGGCCCGCGACAACCTGCGGGCCTCGACGACCAAGCGACTCCGGTCCCGTCGGCCGGCCACCTCGGCCAAGCCGGGTACGGCCCGGCGCGTCGTGCCGGCGGCGGCGGTGCCCGCGGCCAGTGCGAGCAGGTCGGGGACACCTGCGGGACGCGGCAGCGGCATCCCGAGCAGGGCCGGGAGCGCGCCTGCGGTGATGTCCCACACCGCGGCGTCGACCCCCGAGGCTTCGGTGAGAGCGTCGACGGCGCGTCGCAGCACGATCACCCGCCGGGATGCCAGGTCGCCGAGCACCCTGCCCGTCAGGTCACCGTCGAAATCGTCGTTAACTGCCAGGGCCACGAGGGCGTCGACGGCGTAGAGGCGGTCGGCGCTCCTGCTGGCGGCAAGGCCGTAGACGAGACAGACGGCCATGTCGGCCCCGAACGGGCCTCCGCACCGGGCCAGCGTCGGGAGCACCCTGCAGAGATCGCCATTGCGGTCGGGCTCGATCGAGGGCAGCACGTGCGGCCGGAGGTAGGTCGCCACGACCTCCCGGTGTGAGGGCAGGACACCCGGCCACAACAGCGCCAGCCTGCCCCCTGACCTGGGGCCCGCGTCGTCCAAGCTCTGAGTGGACCCGGCGCGGGCAAGCAGATCCGCGAGGCCCGGCTCCTCCGGAAGGGCGGTGCACGCGTCTGGTGTCGTGTCGAGCCAGTGGTGCAGGCGCCGACCCGCGGGTGAGGTGAGACTGGCGGCGCGGGCCGTGAACGCTGGATCGAGGTCACGGGGAAGCCGGAGCAGTGCCTGGGTCAGGTCGGCATCGCCCGGTTGCCGGCCGTCGCGCTCGGCGGCCGCAAGCAGCCGGAGCATCCGATCCGGATCGACGTGCCCGTCGGTGGTGGCCGGGGTGGCCAGCAACTCCGGCGGGGCGGTGCCGGCCCGGAACTGGTCGGCCAGTTCGACCAGCCTGCGGGTGAGCACGGCACTCAGGGCAGGTTCTTTCGGGACGTAGTCGTACGACGGCAGCCGCGACGGGGGTTCGTCCACGCCCGACGCCGCGCGCACCAGGCCGTACCAGCCCCCGGTCCATGGCGAGATGTACGGCGCCAGCGCCGCGGCGAGCCCGTGCCGGTCGGCCCGGAACCCGCGCACCAACCCGTCCAGCACCCGCTCCAGGAGCGGTACCTCGACGGTGCCCCGCAGCACCCGTCTCAGCTCGCCGACGAGCTCCCCGACCGAGGCGGTGGGCTGCAGTGGCAGCGCGACATAGGGCGACGCCGGGCCCGGCGCCACGACGGCGCGCGCTGTGGGCAGGGCCTCCCCCAACAACGCATGGGCCTGACGGGCCAGGTCGCCGGTGAGCTCTGCCGCCGCGGCGCGCAGCGCATCCCGCCCGGCGGTGCCGGCGGCCGACAGATGCCGCGCCACGACCGTCAACGCCTGCTCGGCCAGGTCGACGGCGGCGTTACCCAACCCGCCGGCCAACACCGGCACCAGGACGGGCAGGTGAGCGGGGTCGCGCCGGGCCACCGCGTCCAGCCAGCGCAGCTGGGTGCGGACGAGCTTCTTCTCCGGGCGCAGCAGGACCACCTCGCCGGCCTCGGCCAGCACCGACACCGGGAGCCGGCCCGCGTCGTCCAATGCCCGGAGGGCCAGCTGGGCCGCCTCCGCGACGGCGGTCTGCTCGCTGACCAGCAGACCGAGGTACTCCTGGCGGTGGGCGGCCACCTCGTCGGGAGTGGGCCCGAGGTCGGCGTGCAGGGACAGCACGTCCCGCATCGGGGCGCGGCGGTCGCCGGCCCGCATCCGGTACAGGCAGCCGGTGAGCAGCGCCTCCCGGCTGACCCGGCCCTGGCGGCACAGCTCCAGCAGGCGCGCCATGCCGCCCCAGTACGTCGTGTCGGCGACGGCGCCGTCGACCTCGAACAGGTGCGGCAGCATCACCGGCAACCACGTGTCCGACGAGAACACATAGGGCTCGCTCCGGGAGCTCAGCACGTAGCGCGCCCAGCCCCGCACCATGGCATCGGTCACCACCGGGCCGACTCCGGCGGCGCCCAGCAACGCGTAGGCCAGCGGCCAGTGCAGATCGACGCTGCCCGGCCGCACGCGCTCGGCGAGTTGGCGCGCCACGGAGGCGATCGCCGGCCGCCCCGGGGCAGCGAGCACCCGGGCGACGTGAACGGCCACCGACGGGTCGGCGCTGCGGAGCAGCTCCCTGCGGCGCAACCACACCACCACCCCGGCAACCGTCGGTAGGCACCCGGCGCCGGCAACCAGCAGGGCAGGCACGTGGGGATGCGGCCGGACCGGACCAGGGTCCAGCTCGTCGCGGTAGGCGCGGACCGTGTCGGCCAGAGCGCGGCGGGCCGGCTCGTCGAGCTCGAGCAACACGTCCGCGACCGCGCCGGGGCCGGCGGTCGAGAGCAGGGCACGCAGCCCGTCGCCGTCGAGGCTCATCGGGTCTCCTCCAGGATGGCCGGGGCCGGCACGGCCGGAGAGGAGCAGGGCAGAGCCGGTAGCGGCGACACTGCGAAGGACGGCTCGCTGATCGACACTGCTAGTGCGTGCTTGCACGGGCCCCGACCACCTTGGTGGTCGGCCCACCACCGGCAGGTGCAGCCCAACCGCCCGTCCGAGGTCCGGTGCACCAGGTAGCGCCGCTCCCCCGACAGGACCTCGACGTCCTCGCCCACTCGGCGGACGGCGTCGGCACCGGCGAGTGTCCGGGCCCCGGCAAGGCGCGGATGAAGCGCGGCGAGGCGTTCGGGCGCGTACGGCAGCTCCCGGTGGAAGTAGGCGGCCTCCGCGCAGTCGTAGCCGACCCGCCCCGATCCGGCCAGCACGGCGAGCGCGCTGCGGACGCGGTCGGGGGAGATGCCTCCGCGCGCCGCCACCGCCTCGATGTCGAGCACCGACGCCCCCGCCGACAGCCCGGCGATCAGGCCGGCGTCGATGAGCGCCCGATCCGCCCCGCGTGCTCCCCCGGCATCGGGGGTTTCACCGGTGCCGGGCGGAGCGAGCACCAGGTCGTCGAGCAGCCGACCTTCGCCGGAGAAACCCCGGTCGTTGGCCGGGGACAGCATCAGCCAGAACCGCATGCTGCCCAGGTCCAGCTCCCAGCCGCTGCACGCCGCCGGGCCTCCCGCGGCCACCTGCGGGCCGTAGAGCCGCAAGGATCGAGCAAACCTGAGCAGTGGACGGAGCGGGGCGAGCCGGTGCGCCGCGGGCAGGCACACGGCTCCGGGCACCGCTGCGGTGGAGGCGCGCAGCGATCGGCCGGCCGGCAGCACCCAGCGCACAGCCGGCCCCGCCTGCAGGCGCTGGAAGAATGCTCGTGCCTCGGCGGCGCCCAACTGCGCGCGCGGCTCGAACTCCGCGGCCACCGCCGGTACCTCGGCCAGCCCGCGCAGCCATCTTTCCGGCAGCGGCACCCGCTTCTCCACGAGCGCACCGTCCAGCGTCGCGACGGTCAGGTCGTCGGGGCCTACCGACAGGCGCAGCGGATCACCGGCACCGACCCTGGTCAGCGCCGTGTACAGCGCCGGGTTGATGTCGACGTTGGTGGTGCCCTCGTCGAACCACTCCCCGTCCAGCCCGGGCGCGAGCACGTCCAGCCGCGTGTACACCCCGCAGCAGCCCGACAGGGACTCGAAGCGCAGCCGCTCGCCGTCCCCGGTGACCACCGGGTCGCGGTAGGCGCTTCCCATCCCGCCCTTTCCCCTCCCGTCCGCCGTGCGGCCGGTCCGGCGGAAGTCGGTTCGTGCGAGATCCGCCAGCGCAACGAGCCCGGCTGCGGCCGCCGCGGGGGCGGTGGCGAATCCGGTGAAGAACCGCGGATGTGCCGACGGCCCCCGTGCCGTGCGGCCCCCGGCCGTCTGCAGCACCAGCTTCCGGTTCACCAGCGCGGAGGCGGCCCGATAGCCACTGGTGTGCATCTCGCTACTCATGGTGGTGGAAGGTAGGGCGACCCACCGACACTTCCGGGTGAACGCGTCCACGGGGCTCTATCTCGTACAGCACGCGACGGGCACGAGACGGCGGCGGGCCGAGCACCCGGCCATCTACACGTGTTCGGATCCACCCGACCGGAACGGACGCCAACCCGGGTGACACCCGCACGCCGACTGTTGGATGATCGTTCCGAGCCCGAGAGGGCAGGAGGTGAACCGCTGTGAAACTTGCTGAGGCGCTCGCGCTGCGCGCCGACTCGCGGCGTCGGATCGAGGAGCTACGCGCCCGCATCATCGACAGCGCGATCTACCAGGAGGGCACCGAGCCCGCCGAGGACCCCACTGCGCTGCTCGCCGAGGCGGACCAGCTGTTCGACCAGCTGGAGTCGCTGATCCGCCGGATCAACCGCACCAACTCCGTCACGGACCTCGGCGCGGACGGCACCATGACCGACGCGCTGGCCCGCAGGGACGCGCTGCGGATGCGGCACTCATTGCTGATAGCGGCGGCAGAGGTAGCAGCAGGCCGGGGCAACTTCCGGCAGCTGCGCTCCGAGCTGCGGTATCTATCAGCGCTGCCGGTGGCCCCACTGCGCGCCCGGGCGGACCAGGTGGCTCGGGAGATCCGTGAGCTGGACGGCCGCATCCAGCAGGCGAACTGGGACGTCGAACTGGACGAGTAGAGCCAGGCGGGAGCAGGTAGCCGAACGGGGAGCGGGCACACACCCGATGGGCCGGCGGGTCAATTTCGGCCCTCCGTCGTGTGTGGAGGGCAGCACATGGGGTGCAAACCCCGCATTACAGCGCATGCCCGGAACCGCGCACAGGTGAGCAGTGCACCGTGCACGACGCACTACCACGTGTCGACCCCGTTCGGTGAGGGTGGGTAAGGGGAAACAAGCGCTCCCGCGCACGTCATCGATCTCGGGACTGTGCCGACCGGGTCAGCCCAGGTACGGCTGAACGTCGGCCCGCAACCCGTCGTCGATCCGCACCCGCATGCGCGGATGGATGTCGAGCCCGTCGAGCGCCTGCGGCTCGACCCAGCCCACCTGCGTCGACTCGGCGCTGGTCGTCAGCTCGCCCCCGACCTGCCGCGCCCGGAAGCAGATGGAGAACTCCTGCCGCACCTCGCCGTCCTCATACGCGATGACGTGCCCGGGATGTGAGTAGATGCCGACGAGACCGACGATCTCGACCTCGACACCCGTCTCCTCCAGCGTCTCCCGCACAGCCGCGGACGGCGTGGACTCCCCCACCTCCTGCCCGCCACCCGGCAGCGCCCACTGGCCGTTGTCGGCGCGCTCGATCATCAGCACCCGTCCGGCATCGTCCTGGACGAAGGCGGTCACGCCGACGACGAGGCTGTTGGGCTTCGGCGCTGACGGGTCGTCGAGGTAGTCGATCTTCGGCACACGACCTTGCTACCACCCCGGCGGCCCGGCGGTAACCCGAACGGCCCACTTCCCGCCCGCGAGTCGCCCCATACCTACTGGCACCTCACGAAGATCGGCCGCTGCCGCTCGCGGCGCCATGCTCCGGTCATCCCGACACACCCTGGCCGTCCGTCGGGTAGAGCCTGCCCGGTCGAGCTGCCCGATGCGGCTGCTCGATCCCGTCGACGTACCACGCGACCGGCTGCCGCACCCCGAGTTGGCCGACCACGAACCGAGTCACAGAGACCGCCGAAACGACACGCTGAGGTGGTCAGGCCGCGTACTCGCCGCCCTCCACGACGTCCACGGCCTGTCCTGGCCGGCGATCGCCCGACTGACGGACATCCCGCAGTCCACCGCACATCGTCGCGCCCAGCCGTACCTCGCTACCGAGGACCAGGAAGGGACTTGAGGAGCTGATCGTGGTGGAGATCGCACCTCGCAGCGAAGGGATCCGGGCGAGATCGACCTGGTGGGGGTAGCGAGCACGCAAAACCCCCACCAGGTCGACCTCGCACGCTCGAGTGGGCCGGACAGCGGTCACGGAGGGATAGGCTCAGCGGCGGGCTGCGGCGAACTATCCGGTCCACATCCAGCCGACGCAGGCTCATCTCGCACTGGTGGCATAGGAACGGGGGGTAGCCGACCGGCACCCACTTCCCGGGCCGCGGTTGGACCTGACCCACCTTCGTGCGAACCCCGAGGACTCGGTCGCCGTTTGTGTGTCGTTCATGCCCCGATCCTGGGTTGACAGGACGGTCGCGCTGCCCAGCGTCGGCCACAGATGTTCAACATCAGGCCACGAGACCTCGGACGCACGGCACCTCACGCTGGATGGGGACCAGCCACGCCTCCAACCTGCCGCCGCGAGGGAGGCTGCCGGATCCGCGCCATTCAACCCCTCCCGGCTGCGCGGTGAACAGAAAATCTGCACGTTCGCTCATCCACTGGTGCCGGGCAGAAGCCCCCCAATGAGGCGATAATCGAACCGTCACGACCGCGCTAACGTCATGGCCATCCATATTCTCCACCCCACGGGCAGGGAAAGGATCACCATGTCAGGCAAGTTCGAGGTCTACCAAGATCGATCCGGGAAGTACCGCTTCCGTCTCAAGGCCAGCAACGGCCAGGTCGTGGCGACCGGAGAGGCCTACGAGACGAAAGCGGCGGCGTTGAAGGGCTGCCAATCGGTCGTCAAGGCCGCCACCGGGGCACCCGTCGTCGAAGCCGGGGCCTGACAACCAATGACACTGGGTGGGCGCCTCTCCGGAGGCGCCCACAGCCGCCGACCATCCCCGTCCGGCACAGCCGGTACGCCAGAACGCACTTCCATCACGTGGTCGGCGCAGATCCGGCCTGTTCCGCCTCATCCAACGCGCCGGTCGCCCAGCGCCGTCGGATCAGATCCACAACCTCGGCCAGCGAGTCGACAACCCGGTCATTCCCCGTGAAGCCGTGATCTGGGTCGAACGACACCCCCCATCGGGATGAAGGGTGCCCGTCCAGCACCGCAAAACTGGTGCCTCGCCGAATTGTGATCGACAGTGCGCCGGACGAGAACGCGAAGCTGTCGATTATCTGCACTTCGTCACCGAACGCCGCTCGGATGGCTCTCGTGGCGGCCTCGAGTTCGTCCGCTCCCATTTCGCCTCCGCCTGAAGTCACCGTGCCAGAACCTCTACGCCGGGCCGCAGAGCGGGTTCGAGCCTAGTGCCGTCGACCCGGCCATCGTGGCGCTGTCGTTGAAGCACGGACACGGTGTCGCAGGCGCGGATCTGGGTGGTCGGGGCGGCGCCGCGGGTGGTCACACCGCCGGCGGGGCTGCCGATCGGGGGTCCGGACGATGGTCCGGTCCTCCGACGCAGCCCCGCCGGCGGTGGTGTGGCGCAGCCCCGTCGACCGGCCGTTACACCTAGAGCTGGCCGCGGATGGCGCCGCCGGGGAATTCGGCGGTGTGCAGGTTCACGTAGAATTCGCCGGGGTGGGTCTCGATCTGCCGCAGGAGCGCCTGGTTGGTCACCCTCACCGTGCCGCTCACCGTGTTGCGCCCGGCGGCCACCTTCTTCATGAAGAACGGAACCACGACGGGGCCGTCCTTACCGATCGGGCCCTGGTGGATGTGACCCTCGGTCGGCGCGCTGATGCCCTTCCACGAGAAGAAGTACGTGACCTCGTCACCCTGGATGCTCACCCGGGCGGTTCCGCTGCCGTTCCGGTCGCCGGCCTTCTTCGGGCCACTCGCGACCCGCACCTCGTTCGTGCCCTTCATGACGGTCGAGAAGTGCCAGGCCTTGACGGCGTCGCTCTGCGCTGTGCTGGTCAGAGCGGTCGGCACGACCGCCGCGGTGCTGACCGTCGGAGTGGCGGTGGCCGGTTGCGCGGCCGCGGACGTTCCGGTGAACCCTGCGAGGGCCAGTCCGGCGACCGCCGCGGTGGCGGCCGTCCCGACCAGGACGCGTCGGGTCAGGCTGCGAATCATGTGGATCCTCCTGTTGGTGAACCGATGCCCAGCGCACGAGCTCACATGCCCGAACACGCGCCCGAGGTATCGCCGCGTTCAGCAGGAACAGGAGACGAGAATCATGCTGTACGAGTCGACCGGCCGTGTATTGTCTCCCATTCCGCTCGGGAACCGGACGAATGGCCGGTAGCCCATGAAAGGGTCTGGCATCGCGCCGGTGGCGGTCGGGGGCCACCTCGACGCCATGTGCTGCGCGGCGAATCGCCGCGAAGCCGGGGCGTCGCACCCCATTGCCGCGCCGGAGACGCCGCGTCGATCTCCGCCGGCGGTCGGATCCTCGCCAAGCTGGGACTCCGCACCCGCGTGCACGCGGCGATCTACGCGTACGAGCACGGCCTCGTGGAACGCTGACGTCGGGGTTCGGGCGGACCCCGGTCGCTGTTCATTGTGGTCGACACCCGCCCGGGACACCTCTAGCCTGATGGGCGTACCGCACCGGTGGCGGCTTCCTCCCACACGTCGTGAACAGGAGAGCCGTGATGTCCATCGGAGAGGTAAGGCCGTTTCGCCGCACCGATCGCGACCAGCTGACCGCCCTGGTGAACGCGCACGTCCAAGCGGTCATACCGGGAATGTCTGTCTCGGTCAATGCCGTCCTGAGCCAGCTGGAGCGCGAGCCCGGAGAGTTCATCGTCGACCCATGGGTCAGCGAACGCGCCACCCTCGTCGTCGAGCAACGAGGACGCGTATCTGCTGCCGCTCACATTGTCCGCTACGGCAGCGGATCCGATGTGGGTCCAGCACTACGCGGGACGGGCGAGATCCAGTGGTTGATCTACTGGCCCGATGCGTCGTTCTGGCCGGACTCCTCGGCTGCCGGCGCGGCTGCTGCCCAGGCTGCTGTGGCGGTCCTGCGCCGATGGCAGGTAACCAAGATCGCCGCTGGCGGATCGCTGCCGGCGCCGGGTGTCTACGGCCTGCCCGAGCAGTGGCCGCATGTCCGCGAGGTCCTCGAACGTGTCGGCTTCGTACGAGGGGACCGGACCGAGGTCGTCCTGCTGGCCGACGTCGAGTCCCTCCCGAGCTCGCCGGAACACCACCAAGGTCTCAACCTGGTGCGCACGCTGGGTGTGTCCGGTACGCGATTCACCGCCTGCAGGGACAGAATTGAGGTCGGATACATCGAGATCGACACCGGAATCTGCGGCGCCGGCCGCGTGTCGAGTCATGAGGGGTGGGCCGATGTCGGCAACCTTCATGTAGATGAAGCGCACCGACGCCGCGGTGTCGGTACCTGGCTGGTCGCTCAGGCCGCTGATTGGCTCCGCTTGGCCCGGGTTGATCGGCTGCTCGACTACGCGACAACGCAGGAAATGGCCCGGCTGGCGTTCCTCGAACGGTCGGGGTTCAGCCGTCTTACCGAGACAACCCGAGAGTGGCGGCTCGACATCTGATCTGGGTCAAGCACTCCCCACTGCGTCATCATCGGACGCGTGACCCGGGACCTCGGCCACGGCGCGCCAGTCGTCTAGCCTGCGCGGGTGCGCGCCTCTCCAGGTCAGTGGATGGCGTTCGTCGCTACCGTCGTTGCGGTACTCCTCACTGCCTGCACCGTGCAGGGTTCCGACGTCGCACCAACTCCGCCACCTGAGGGACGAATCGCCAGTGCCACGATCGTGCCGGTGGAGCCGAGCGTGCAGGAGATCCCCGGGCAACCTCCCGACGTGCACTACGGGACGGTTGATGACGCCCAAATCGGCGTGACCTACGAGTACCACCTCTACGTCCACTGCGGGCTGCGGTACGCACGGTTCGCCAACAGATGGTGGGCAGCAAACCCGCCGGTGGATGAGACCTTCTCCGGGAACAGCATGAACTACCTCGACGGAGCAATGACCCTGGTCTCCGCCGATGCTGCTCGGTTCGAATGGACGGATGGACGCGTGGACTTCGTTCCGTCCTCACGGCCCCCCGCCCCTTGCGCCTAGCGAGACCTGAGGAACGACCTCCACGCCGGGAGCTGTGCGCCTTCCCCCCGATCTGGCATAGCCCGACCACGCGGTGGCCCGACGGCGGCCCTCGACGTCCCCGCCGCTACGGAGCCCAGCCTTGGTGGCCGGGAAGAGGCTCGCGCTCCAGCGCGGGTTTCACCTTGGCTCGTCGTGGTTGAGTCGTTGCTCATCCTGCACTCCATTTCATGGCGTATGAACGGGCTGCGCTGTGAGCTCTGGGGTCCTGGCGGAGCCTCGGAGCGAGAGCGGTGCCCCGGTGTGGGCGTTGTCAGCGATTTCGTGAGCCGCCAGGCCGGACCTCTGTCCGCGGGACCGGGGACGTAGGGGTGGCGACTGTCCGTCGAAGGGTTTTGAGGAGCAGGACGGCCATCCCCCCAGCTACGAGGAAGGCCGCGGTGCCGATGCCGACGTAGGTGAGCACACCAACTGCGGAGCTCATGGAGGTGCCCGCGATGGTGACGTGCGTGGCGTCGAGGACGGCGGCACCGACGAAGTTGAAGACGACCGAGCCGATGGCGATCATGGTCATGACCAGGCTCGAGACCGCCGCGTCGCGGTCGAGCGAGACCAGGGTCGAGGCGAGGTTGAACCCGGAGGTGACCAGGGTGCCCGCGGTGAGGCTGAGTAGCAGCGAGCAGACCGCGGCGACGGGTAGCGAGGACACCCCGACGAAGAGCCCGAGGGTGCCGATGGTGCCGATGGCGACTCCGGCGGTCAGGGTGGCGGCCGCTCCGATGCGGTTGGTGAGGACCCCGGATACGACGCCGCCGAGCACGATCCCGATCGGTGGCACGGCATGCAGGATGCTCAACGCCGCCGGGGCTGCGACGCCGTAGCCGAGTCCCTGGGCCGGTGAGACCTGCGTGATGAGGCTGAACAGCTGCAGCATGCTCTGGTAGGCCCCGGTCCCGAACACCACGACGAGCAGCATGAGCACCAGGGGCCGGTTCAGCCCGTTGATGTCGATGATGGGGTCGGCTCGGCGTCGGGCGAGGACGTACCACCCGGCGAGGGCAACGAGCCCGGCCAGGGCCAGGGGTGCGGCGGCGAGCCAGCCGTTGGTGTTGCCGACGCTGATGTAGCCGACCACCATGGCCAGGCCGGCGCCGAGCAGGACCGCTCCGGCGACATCGACCCGGCCGGTCTTCGTGGGGGCTGTCTTCGGGAGCCGGAGGTGCACCAGGACCGCGGTCAGCACCGCGAACACGAACGACGTGATGAACACGACCTGGTAGCCGTACTGCTCGCCCAACGTGGCGAACAGGAAGGCGAACACGATCCCTATCACGGCGTTGCCGCTGGTGACGACGCCGGTCACGACCATCCCGAGGCGCGGGGCGCACAGCTCGCGCACGATCCCGACGGTGAGGAACAGCGATGCGACCGCGGCGCCCTCCACGACTCGCCCGATGACGAACACCCAGAGGGTGGGCGCGGCCAGGCAGATCAGTGCTCCCGCTGCGGCCAGAACCAGCGAGAGGACCAGGATCTGTCGTCTCCCGTGCAGGGCCGCGAGTCGGCCCAGTAGCGGCGCCCACATCGCTCCGGCGAGCATGGCGCTGGCGTTGAGCCAGGCGGGTTGGCCCGCACCGAACTGCTCGAGCAGCTCGGGCAATACCAGCAACGGCGCGGTGATGACGGTGTCAACCACCACGTTGACCAGCAGCAGTATCGCGACATGCCCGATCAGCTCCGGGGTCCACCCCGTGTGTCTTTCGATGGGGGTGCTCGCCGGCGCATGTCCAGCGTCCATCGTGATCAGGCTCCGACGAGATCGGTCGCCCACGAGGCCGGGAGCTCCGCTGGGCCGAACCAGCGCGCGAGAGCCGATCGGAGACCGTCGGCGTCGATTCCGGCCCAGGCGACGTAGCCATCGGGACGGATGAGCAGAGCAGCCGGCGCACCAGTCGTCGCAGCGGCCGCGCGGACGTACTTGACCCGGTCGGTCCAGTGTGAGGTGGCGGCGGCGAGCTCACCGCCTTCGCTGAGGTCGAGCAGCACGGCGCGGCCGTCGCGCTGGAACTCGGCAATACGGTGCCGTCGGCCGTCGGCGGTGCAGAGGTCGAGATTCGGGGCGAACCGGCCCGTCGGGCCCGCGGGATCCTCGTCCCCCATGTCGAGCCGCACGTCGCTGCCGGCCATCAGGTCGGCGACGAGTTGGACGTTCTCGACCCGATCGAGCATCTCCCCGAACAACTCGCGGAGGGCCGTGGTCGGACCTCCCGGCGCCATCAGGGCGGTCTGGGCCTGGGTCTGCATGAACACCCTGCGCCCGATCGCGAGCCGCTCGGACTCGTACGTGTCGAGCAGACCCGGCGACGCCCATCCCTGGACGTCGGCGGCGAGCTTCCACGCCAGGTTGGCCGCGTCCTGCAGGCCCAGGTTGAGCCCGGGACCACCGGAGGCGGAGTGGACGTGGGCGGCATCGCCTGCGAGGAAGACCCGGCCGGCGCGGTAGCGCTCGGCGATACGGGTATTGCACCCCGACAACCGGCGGAGCAGGCCCGGTTCGTCACCGGAGGCCGGTGCGAGCGACGGCCGCACGCCGAGGATCCTCTCGACGCTGTCCTCCATCTCGGTCATGGTCATCGGGGCGCCAGACCCGGGGGAGTCGCCTGCCGGCTCGTCCTCCCATTCCGTGGTGGTCAGATGAGGCCGCTGCGGGTCGAACGGCGCCAGCGTGAACACTCCGCGCTCGGTGCGGTGGAACTGCGGGGAGATCTCACCCAGCCCAGCGACCACGAGCCGGCCCGCAGCGGTGAACCGGAAGGTGTCACTTGGGGCGATGATGGCCGACCGGCTGACGATGTGGTCGTCGGTGATCCCGGGGAAGGCGACGCCCATCTGCTTGCGCACGACACTGCGCGCACCGTCGCAACCGACGAGGTACCGCGCCGAGATCGTGCTCGTCCCAGCCTGATCGCGGACCTCGACGTCGACCTGCGCGGCGTCCTGGGCGAACGACCGGACCTCACAGCCTCGTCGGATCTCCACCCCCAGCTCGGTCGCCCGCTCCGTGAGGACCCTCTCGAACTTCCGCTGGTAGCAGGGGAGCAGGTACATCGGGTTGTCATCTCCGAGGACCCGCAGCCGGAGGGGCAGGGCTCCGAAGAAGAAGCCGGGGGCCGGGATGGGCAACCCACGACCGCCGCAGCGCTCGAACAGACCGCGGTGGTCGAGCAACCGCACGACCTGCCCGGTCAGACCGTGGGCCTTGTCCGTGATGACCGGCTCGGTCAGACGTTCCAGGACCAGGGGGCGCGCGCCCGCGAGCCGCAGCTCGCAGGCGAGAAAGAGGCCGACAGGGCCGGACCCCACGACGACGACGTCATACATGGTTGGTTGTTCCTTCCGTGGGTGAATGGCGCCGCTGGGGCGGGGAGACGCAGCCCCGCGCCGAGCTGGCGGAACGCGTCGCGCAGGAGCGGGACGAGCGGGATTCCAGGTTCGCTTCTGGTCCAGAAGTCGAGGACGAACAGCTGCGTGGTGAGGCCGGCATTCGCGACGAGGCCGGGGTAGGCGTCCCGAGCGGGATCGACACCGATGCGCTCAGCGATGGCCGAGGCAAGCTCCTCGGTCGCGGCCCTCGAGCCCCGAACGATCGCGGCCTGCAGCTCGAGCGCGCAGCACCGCACCCAGCGCCTCTCGGTCGTCGTCGGGACGACCGTGGTGAGGCTGCGGCTTGACCGTGCCTTCGTCGTCGCCGTTCTCGCCGTCGTCGGCGTCGGCGTTGTCAGTCATGAGGAGGTCCTTCCTGGAGGGTGGACTCAGACGTCGCGCGTCCGGAGCGCGACGTGGGCAGCGGCCACGGCGGCCACGGCGGCCACGGTCAGGAGTCCAGATCCGAGCCCGGGGGCGAGCGCGCCGTCCACGGGTACGACGGTGTAGGCGGCCTGCCCGGCGGTGGTCGGCCAGTAGCGGGCGAAGGCGTCGCCGAGGGCCCCGGGCAGAGCTGGAGCGATGGCGGGCACCAGGAGCAGGACACCGACGAGCACGGCGAGGCTGCCGGTGCTCGAGCGGGTCAGGGTTCCGACGGCGAGGCCGATGAGGGCAACGAGGGTCAGGTAGAGCGTGGCGGCGACGAGCGCACCCGCGACGCCGGGGTCGCCGGTGCCGGCGACGGGCAGTCCCGCGCCACCGAGCAGGAGCTGCACCGCGGTGAAGCTGAGCAGCGTCGTGGCGAGGCCAGTGGCGAGCGCAACGGCGGCGACCACCGTGGTCTTCGCCGCGAGCAGCCGGGAACGGGACGGCGTAGTCGTGAGGCTGGTGCCGATCATCCCGGTGCCGTACTCGGCGGTGACGGCGAGCGCGCCGAGCATGCCGATGACCAGCTGCGCGAACAGGAAACCCTTCAGGCTGGCCGCGGTCGGGTCCCAGCCGTCGGGCAGCCCGGACTGTGCCGCGGCGAGCAGGTCAGACGCACCGAGCACGCTGAGCGCGACACCGGCGGCGACGGTGCTCAGGGCGGCGATCCAGGTGCTGCGGACGCTGCGGAGCTTGGTCCATTCGGAGCGCAGAAGGTTCATGCCGCCCGGCTTTCATGGTCGGTGACGTCGTGGGTAAGTCGGAGGAAGACGTCCTCGAGCGACTCGCGAACGCGGCCGAGCTCGTCAAGGGCGATCCCCTCGGCCGCGGCGACCCGGCCGACCTCGGTGGTGTCGGCTCCGGTGACACGCAGGCCGTGCCCAGCGGATTCGAACGCGATGCGCGCTCGACCCAGTGCCCGCGCGAGGCCGTCGAGGTCCGGGGCGCTGACCATGACCGCCTGAGCCGTGTGGGTTTGTACGAACTCGGCGAGGGAGGATTCGGCGACGAGACGGCCCCGGTCGATGACGACGAGATCGTCCGCGGTCAGCTCCATCTCCGACATCAGGTGACTGGAGAACAGGATGGTGCGGCCCTCGGCGGCGAGGTTCCGCATCAGGGAGCGCATCCAGCGGATGCCCTCGGGGTCCAGGCCGTTGAGCGGCTCATCGAGCACCAGGACCCCGGGGTCTCCGAGCAGGGCCGTCGCGATGCCCAGACGCTGGTGCATCCCGAGGGAGAACTCTCCCGCACGGCGGCGGCCCGCGTCGGTCAGCCCGACAAGATCCAGCACCTGTTCGACGCGTCGCCTGCCCAGCCCCGCGGCCTGGGCGAAGACGAGCAGGTGGTCGAACGCAGAGCGGTGCGGATGGACCGCGCGGGCGTCGAGGAGGGCGCCGACGGTCCGTGCAGGGTCGGGGAGGTCGGCGATGTGCTGCCCGCCGATCGTGATCGCGCCCTGCGTCGGCCTGGTCAGCCCTAGGAGCATCCGCAGCGTCGTGCTCTTGCCGGCTCCGTTGGGGCCGAGGAAGCCGGTGACGGCACCCGGCCGCACGGTGAACGACAGCCGGTCGACCACGACCGTGTTGCCGTACCACTTCGTCAGGGCGCGCGCATGAACGCCGGGGGGAGAGGTCGTCGGATCCGCCAGTAGCACGCTCATAAAACTACACGGTGCAGTGTAGTAACGCCTGAGATTATGCTGAGGTCATGGCCGAGACGATGGAGGGGACGCAGGTGTCCCGGCGCCGGATGCGGTCCGAGCGCAAGCGAGCGGCCATCCTGGACGCGGCCGAGGCTCTGTTCGTTTCCGAGGGGTACGAACGCACGAGCGTCGACGCGATCGCGGCCCGTGCGGTGGTATCCAAGCGGACGGTCTACGACTATTTCGAGGACAAGCAGGGGCTCTTCCTGCGCGTGCTCGAGCGGGTCGACGACGCGCTGGTGGCAGCCGTGCGGGAGGCGATAGAGCAGGAGATCACCGAGGGCCGTGATCTGCGGGAGGCGCTGACGGCCTTCGCATCACACGTGGCGACGGAGACGTTTCCTTCGTCGACCTACGTGACGTTTCGCCGATTGGGTTCCCCACGCGGCGCGATCCCCCCGTCGGCGGAGCACGTGCGTGACCGACCCGAGCGGCTGCTCGAGGAGCGTTTCGCACGACTCGCCGCCAGCGGGCAGCTGAGGGTGCCCGACCCGCGACGGGCAGTGCAGCACTTCACCGCCCTGACCATTGCGCTCGCCCTGGACGCAACAGACGACGAACCGGCCGCCGCGGCAGGACAGGCGGAGATCGCCGCGATCATCAGCGACGGGGTGGACGCATTCCTGCGGGCCTACCGCTGACGGGACGACCCTGCCGGAACACGAAGAGGCAGTGCCGCTGGTTCACCGGCCCGCACGCCCGCCAGCGCTACCTACCAGGGGACCAGCCGTGCCCAAGCATCCGCGCGCGCAATCGCGCAGTGCGACCCCCCGGCGACGGTTCGTGCCGTGCGACGCCTACTCGTCCTGCGTCGGGGATGCCTTCGACAACGCGCTGGCCGAGTCGATGATCGGGCTGTTCAAGACCGAGCTGATCAAGCCGGGCGGGCCCTGGAAGACCGTCGAGCAGGTCGAGATCGCCACCCTCGAGTACATCGACTGGTTCAACCACCGCCGACTATTCGAAACCTGCGGCGACATCCCACCGGTCGAACTTGAGGCAGCGCGCACTACCGTCAACACGCCGCCTTCGCCGAGGCCGGCCATTCAACCCCGTAGGTCTCCCGACAAGCCGGGGCGGTTCATCATCAGATCTGATCTGTACCTGATCCGTCTCATTGGGTTCTGATCCGCCCGGGGCGAGGGTAGGGGTAACCCCCGCCCCGACTGGGTGGTCAGCGGGCCCGAGCGGGATCGGGAAACCACCAAGAATCATCTCCATGAGCACGCAGACAATGTCCCGGTTCCGCCGGGCCGCCCTCGCCCTCGTCCTGCCCGTCGCCGTGGTGGGGGCGGTCGCCGCGTGCGGTGATTCGGCGGCGCCGAAAGCGGCGCCCGCGGCCGGCCCGGCCGCCTCGGCTTCCGAGGTCTCGACTGACGCAGCCGGCCCGGCAAACTCGGCCCCCGCGGCGGACCTGCACATGATCGCCCACGACGGGCACCGGCTCGCCTTCCACCTCACCCCCGGGCATTCTCCCACCCTCGTGCTGGACGCCGGCGGCGGCGAGGACTCCTCCTATTGGGATGCCCTGGTGGCTCAGCTGTGGCAGGCCACCGGGTCGCAGATCATCACCTACGACCGGGCGGGTATGGGCGCCAGCGACGAGGTGAAGGGCCCCTGGGACGGCCGGGCCGCCGCCTCCGACCTGCAGGCCGGTCTGCGTGAGCTCGGCGTCACCCGGGACGTGGTCCTCGTGTCCCACTCGCAGGCGGGGGAGGTTGCCACCTACTTCGCCCGCGCAAACCCGGGCGTGCTCTCCGGGGCGGTGCTCGTCGACGCCAACCTGCCGCAGTTCTTCACCGATACGCAGATCCAACGCATCGTCGCGCTCACCGCGCCGCAGATCGAAGCGCTCATGAAGCAGCCATCGACGAAGGAGAACCGTCAGCTCATCGGCACGGCCGAGGACTTCGGTCCCACGCACCAGGCGTACCACAAGGTCTCCTGGCCGGACAGCGTCCCAGTCACCGTCATCGTGGCGGAGAAGACGCCCTTCGACGGATCCGCGCAGGACGCCCAGCGCTGGCGGGACGCGGCCGCCACGTTCGTGGCCGCCGGCCCCGGCCGGACACTCGTCACCGCCCAGGGAAGCTCGCACGACGTCCCCAAGGACAAGCCCGCCCTGGTGCTCAACGAAATCGAGCAGATGGCCGCCACCGCCAAGTGACGGCCATCGTGCCGGCGGGAGTCAGGGGCGGCGAGCCGAATTGACCGTCTTCGCCGGGTCGCGCTCGGCCACCGGGCCGAGCGCGTCGTCGATCGCCTTCGGCAGGTCGGGCTCCAGCCGTACGCCCGCGGCCTTGACGTTGTCGCGGACCTGTTCCGGACGGGAGGCACCGATGATGGCCGCGGAGTCGTTCCGCAGCACCCACGCCACCGCCGTGCTCGCCTGCGCAGACGCGGCGCTGTGATCAGGACAGCCCTCCTGGCCGGTGTTCGCCGTAAGTGTCCGCGACTCCCGCTCGATCTGGCAGGCATCTGGCACGCGCGGGACGCGGTCAGCCGCGCGCGATAAACCCGGCGACGTCGGTGGTCATCCGCCGCGTACGGCACCGACGTCGACCTCGACGTGATCCGCGCGTGGTGGTCGTTGCGAAGCCTGGTGGGGGTCCGCTGGCTGGTCGAGCACGGCTTCGATCCGTCCGCGCCAGGCTGCGAGGTCGACGTGCTGAGAGCCCGGATGTGAGACTGCACGAGCCCGACGGCTACGAGAGCCGTTCCGCCGTATCGAGCGAAGCGCGTCGTCTTCCGGACCGACGAGGTCATGGTCCTCGAAGATTCCGGCAGCCGGTCGGCGAGACCGGCAGCCGCCGCACGACTCGGATCACGGCGGCCGTGGGCGCGCACGCCGATCAGCACCAGTAGGCACGGCTTGTGCTCTTCGACGCTGATGTTGACTTTGATCCCGTCGGCCCACAGGTTAGTCCACCCCGGGACAGCTCCGGGCGTGAAGTTGCGGTGCTCGGCCGTCCAGGCCTCGATCATCTTGGTGCTCGACGCCCACCGTCTTGTGATGATCCAGGGCTAGTATCCGCTGTTCACCCCTGGATAGAAGGAGCAGAGATCATGGCATCCGGCGACGGCTCGTACATCTTTCCGGAGGAGCACAACAATTTTCTCGCTGACTACAAGGAGCTGCTGCAGCGGTACCCGGAGGCTGCAGCCCGGTTCGCTCTAGCGGATCTTGGTGATCGCGCGGCGGTCCCCGTCTCCGGCCCCGGCGCTCCAGTGTCGATCATTGAGTGCACGCCGCACGTTGGCGGCAAAGTTGATTGCCAAGAGGTCCACCTTCAGTAGGGGCGCGACCGTTTGAGAACCCCCTCTGATCAATCGGACGGGCCCGGTTGGCGGGTCGGGACCGGGATCGCCGCGCTGGGCCCGGCCGTGGCTGTGCCTCAGGGCTGCATATCGCGTCTGCCACTTGTTGTGCGTGCTTGAGGTCTGCCACGTGGTGTTCTCGGGTTCGCCGCGGTCGCAAACGCGCGCCGATGCATCTGGCAGGAACTCGACTTCCCCTCCTAGCCGCAGCCGGCCGGGCGGAGCAGTGCCGGTCTACAACCCCGGCGGCTCGATCGGACCAGGAGGCGGCACCCTGATCAGGCACATGGACAGGTTGATGCCCGCGAGCTGACGGGCCTCCTCGCGCGCGGCCTCATCCGGGAGGCGCTCGGCATCATCCAACTCCGCGCGGAAAGCATCCCAACACGCTTGCTCACTGGGATCGCTCGGCAGCATTTGCGCTTGGTCGCGCCCGCCGGCGTCCCGCATCCGCGCTGCGGCGTCCACTAATGACCTGCCATAACCCTCGATCCGGTCTGCGTGACGGCGCAGCACGTCGTCCGTCCTGTCCATTGGCGGTGCCTCCCTCGGATGGGGCCATACCGGTGAGCGATCCTCGCGGGTGCGTCAGCGGTTGAGCAACACCCACATCCTTGATGCGCCAAGTTGCGGTCTGTGTTCCCCGTTGCTCGGAGTCGAACGTATGGCCCCCGACTTCATGGCCGACGAGATCGAGCACCACCTCCGGACCTACGTCGGGCGCTCCCCCGAAATGACCCACCGCCAACTCGGCGAGGACAGGTCGTTCCGCTCGTGTACTCCCCCCTGTTGGTGCTGCGCGCTGGCTCTCGGTGCCGCTGCCGGGTCCCCACTGCCGGGCGCGCGGCGACGGGGACCGGCCGGAGGCCGCACGCCCGCCCCGGTGCCGCAAGGCGCCCGGCAGCGGGCACAGCCCCGGCAGCGGCGCGGTAGGCGCCGCCTTGAACAGCTAGGGAAACTGGGCAGTCCCGGTACATGCTGAAAAGTAGGCCCGGTGCAGGTCGTGCCGGGCGATCGTGTCGTGCCGGGCGATGGTGTCTGCGCCGGAGCTGTCTCCACACCCTCCGCGTCCGTGCGTAGTCCGCGGCCCCTCGGTGTCGCTCGTCGAGCCCTCGCACTCCTCACTCGCTGGGCTTTTGCCCACCTGGATCTCCAGGTGATCCGGCTGTGGACTCACGCCGACAACGCCCCGTCCCGAGCAGCCGCGGAGAGAGCAGGCTTCTCCCGTAATCGGTCCGGGGACCGGCTGCGCGCGGTCAAGGGCGAAGTGTGGCCGACCGTCGCCTACGAGTTGCGTCGACGCACAGCCGACAGCACGGCCCCTCCGCCGGAGCGGTGATGCAGCCGGTCGTACCCCGCCCAAGTTCCGTTGCTTCCCCAGGTGGGCGTGTCAAGACCGAGTGAGGCTTTGGAAGCTGGATTCGTGCTCTCGTCGCAGCCATCCGTGCCAAAGATGTGACAAAGCATGAGGCCAAGAGGACAGAGGATCGGCGATCGCCGAAGGTCAAGCGCGATTCGGCGGCCAGCCGCCTACTCGTCTTCCGTGCGTCTCGCGCGGGCCTGAGCCATGGCCTGCCGATTCCGCGTTAGGGGATCAATGCGCCGCGTCGGCGGCGGGCGTGGCCGCCTCAAAGGCCAGCGTAGGAATGTAGGCCTGCGACGATCAGGTTGACGAAGAACAGGTTGAACACGATCATCGTGAAGCCTCCGACATTGATCCATGCCGCCCGAGGAGCCCGCCAGCCAGCTGTCGCTCGTGCGTGGAGATAGGCCGCGTAGACAACCCACGCTACGAACGCCACCGTCTCCTTCGGGTCCCAGCCCCAGAAGCGCCCCCACGCGGCCTCAGCCCAGATCGCCCCGCAGATCAGCCCGAAGGTGTAGAGCGGGAAGGCGGCAACGGTCACCCGGTACGCCACCCGGTCGAGAGCCTGAGCCACCGGGAGCCGCTCGGCGAACCGGCGGAGCCGATCTGAGCGGCGCAGGAGGTATAAGCAGCTGGCGACCCCGGGCAGCAGGAACAGGCCTGACGAGACCACGGCCGTGCTGACATGGAAGATCATCCAGTAGGACTGCAGCGCCGGGACCACTGGGCCACTAGCCGTGTAGAGCAGTGTCCCGCCCAGGAACATCAGTACCAGCACGACGGGGACGACGAAGATCCCGACCGGCCGCATCGACGGGGCCCGTCGAACCATGACCAGCCAGCCGACGATCGCAGCGAGGCATACCGCGGAGATGTACTCATACATGTTGCCCATCGGCCAGCGCCCTGCGGACAGGCCGCGCAGCACGATCGACGACAGGTGAAGGAGCGTCCCGAGCGCGAGTAGTGACACGGCCATGCGCCCGAACCGGTCGGAGCGAGTGCGCACGTCACGCCCCTCAACGTCCCCGGTGGGGTGGGCGACCCCGACCGTCACAAGGGCCTTCGCCGGTTCTCGCCGGAAGCCGTACTCGACGATCTCCAGCAAGAGCGCAAGGGTGTAGACGAGCAGCGCGGCTCCGTAGAACCAGTCGCCGTAGATGGCGAGCAGCGGATCGCTCAACGTCCTCGTACCCCCTGACGCTCGATCCAGTCACGATCAGCGTCCTGCTACGCCGCCGCTGTGCGAATCTACTACACGCTGTAGAAGTGGCCAGATGGGTCCGTCGCCGACCCTGTCTTGTCGTTGCCTCGGCCGCCGCGGACTATCCGCGGACACGAACCAGCGATGCCCCGCGTCATCGCAGGTCAAGGCCGGAATGCCAGCGTTCTGTTAATCCGCTCCGCCGAGCGTCGGGAAGTCACTAGTGCGGTCGCCTTGAAGTTCGCCGGGCCGGCCAACGGCGCCCTGCGCCCAATACGCGCCCAAGTCTTCTGCCGATTGACACCCCTGCCACTGTCCTTACTGGTCAGCGGCAAGCGGTGAAGTGGTACGGACCGTCCTCCGGAGGCGGTGTCGCGGGTTCGAATCCTGCCGGGGGCAGACACTGTGATGTCGCGGGACACCGTGCACAGGTGTCGCGCGACATCGTTCACGGTCGCGGTTGTGGTTGGTAGTCCCGGGTGGGGTCGATGGTCAGTTCCCGCAGGAGCGTTCCGTTGATGTCGAGAACGCGGATGTGAAGGTCGCGGACGAGGACCAGGACGCGGGTGTCGGCGTGTCGGCGGCCCAGACCGATGTGGTGCAGGCGGCTGTTGTGCCGCAAGCTGATCACCCCTGAGCGGTCGATGCGGTCGTGGCGGACGCGGTAGTGGCTGGTGTCGATCGGGGCGCCGGTGGGGACTGCGGTCGGGCGGGCGATGTAGGCCTGGCCGGGGGTGCGGCGGTTCAGCGCGCGGTGTGGCCGGACGGTGTTGTAGTAGTCGCGGAACTCATCGAGCTGGGCCTGGAGCCTGTTGACACTGACCGGGCGGGCTTGCCGGTCGAGCCATTTCTTCAGGGTTTGGTGGAATCGTTCGACTTTGCCGCAGGTCTGCGGGTGATAGGCGCGGGAATGGGTGAACCGGATCCCGCGAGCGTGACAGGTGATCTCCAGGGCGACCCGGCCGCCGCGGCGGGGAGTTCCGGTGAACACCGCGCCGTTGTCCGACAGCAAGCTCGCCGGGTCGCCGTAGGTGCTGGTCGTGGCCGTGAAGGCCGTGTTGAGGTCACCGGCGGTGAAGATCCGGCGGCAGGTGGAGGCCACGGCGAGGCGGGAGTGGTCGTCGATGATGTTGAGGACTTCGACATCAGTCCCGTCGGAGAGTCGGTAGTGGGTGATGTCGAGTTGCCAGCGTTCGTTCGGGGCGTCAGCAGCGAAGCGTTGCCAGCTGCTGCGGGGGCGCTTGTGTGGTTGCGGGGTGACGAATCCTCGGGCGGACGGGATCCGCCAGATCGTCGAGACCGCCGGCACCGCGTCGGGGCCGTGGCGCTGTTGCAGATGCGCGGCGATGGTTGCGGCACCGGCGTCGTACCATCGCGGTCGAGGTCCTTGCGCAGCGCGATGATCTCGTCCTCGAGACGCTGCGGGGTGCGCCCCGGGCTGTGGTGTGGTCGGCGTGACCGCGGCGCCAGCCCGGCCTCGCCGTCGGCGAGGAACCGCTGCACCAGCGTGATCACCCACCTGCGCGAGACCCCGTAGGTGCGGGCCACCTCGCTCTTGGAACGGCCCTCGACCAGTACCGCGGTCACGACCAACTGCGCCATCCCCATCGTGCACCCCTTGTCCTCGGGTGTGCACGATGTCGCGCGACAGGTGTGAACGATGTCCTGAACTCATACACTGCCGGGGGCACCACAAGGATGGGAACGGGTCAACGTCTCGATCTTCAACCGCCCAGTGCCCGTCTAGCGCTGCAACGCGCCGAGGTCGCTGACGACCCGGGCCATCGCCCGGATCATCTCGGTTTCGGTGCGCCATACCAGGGCATAGCGCAGGCGGGTCAGATCGGTGATGGGCAGCCACCGTACGTCCGGCATGGCCCAGTGGTCGGTCACGTGGACGGGGAAGACCTGAACCGTCTCGCCGAGGGCGACCAGATGGATGAGCTCGTCGCCGTTCGTGAGGAGCGCTCTACGCTCGATGACGAGGCCGCGTGGGCTCTGGAACGGCAGGTACGCGTCTTCCCAGTAGTCCGGAAGGCGCTCGCCCGAACCGTTCGGGAAGTCGGCCAGCATCTCCACCGATACTGATGATCGTGCGGCGAGTTCGTGATCGGTTGACACCGCCAGGATTCGCCGGTCACTGAACAGGACCGGCCCCACAGTGAGGTCGGGTTCGTCGACTGGCAGCCAGGCGACGAGGATGTCATGTTCTCCGGTGCGGAGCGCGGCGAACGGGTCGACGAACGACGCCCGGCGGATCTGCAGCGACCACTGCGGGTGCCGGGTGCGGAACGTGGTCCAGAACGGGCGCAGATCGTAGGTGTTGAACGGAATCATGCCCACCCGCAACGTGCCTGTGATGCCTCGGCTGGCCTGCCGGGCGCGTTCCAGGCTGTTCAGCAGGCCGGCGTAGACGGGGCGGAGGTCGTCGCGCAGCTGGGCACCGAGGGGGGTGAGCCGGACCGTGCGGGTGGAGCGGTCGAACAACTGCCCGCCGATGCGGCGTTCCTGTTGCTTGATCACTTGGCTGACCCGGGCCGTGGTGACGTGCAGTCGCTGCGCGGTCCGACCGAAATGCAACTCCTCGGCGAGCGTCAGAAAGGTCTCGATATCGCGTAGCTCCACCTGTGACCCGTTCACGAGATACCTGTCGCGCTGCCCGGTGAACCCGCCCGGCCGATTGTCAACCGTGGCTGAACAGTGCGTTGCCGGGTTCGTCGTTGATCCAGGACTCGATCGTGACGGACGCTGTTCCGGTACGGCGAGATCGCCGCTGAGACGGAACACGAACTCCGATGATTGGGGGGCTCATGCTCGATGTCATCCTCGCCGGCGGCGGGCCGACCGGCTTGCTGCTGGCCAGCGAGTTGCGGCTGCACGGCGTGCAGCCGCTCGTGCTGGAGAAGGATGCCGAACCGACCGGACAGGTTCGTGCGCTGGGTCTGCACGTGCGCAGCATCGAGGTGATGGCCCAGCGCGGTCTGCTGCAGCGGTTCCTCGCGCTCGGCCGGCAGTACCCGGTCGGCGGTCTCTTCGCAGGCATTCCCAAGCCCCCGCCGGACGTGCTGGACACCGCACACGCGTACATCCTCGGCATCCCGCAGACCACCATCGATCGCCTGCTGGCCGAGCGCGCCACCGAGCTCGGCGCCGAGATCCGGCGTGGCTCTGAGCTGGTCGGGCTGAGCCAGGACGACCACGGGGTGACCGTCGAGCTGGCCGACGGCACGCGGCTGCGCTCGCGCTGGCTCGTCGGCTGCGATGGCGCCCGCAGCACGGTGCGCAAGCTGCTCGGCGTCGGCTTTCCCGGCGAACCCGCCAGGATCGAGACGCTGCTGGGCCACATGGAGGTGACCGCGCCGCCGGAGACGGTGGCGGCCGTGGTCGCCGAGGTCCGCAAGACCCACAAGCGGTTCGGCGTCACGCCCTTCTCCGACGGGGTGTACCGGGTCGTCGTGCCCGCCGACGGGGTGACCGAGGACCGCTCGATCCCGCCGACCCTCGACGAGGTCAAGCAGCAACTGCGTGCCTACGCCGGCACCGACTTCGGCGTGCACTCCCCGCGTGGGCTCTCCCGCTTCGGCGACGCCACCCGGCTGGCCGAGCGCTACCGGGTCGGCCGGGTGCTGCTGGCCGGCGACGCGGCGCACATCCACCCGCCGACCGGCGGGCAGGGACTCAACCTCGGCCTCCAGGACGCGTTCAACCTCGGCTGGAAACTGGCCGCAGAGGTCGCGGGTTGGGCACCGGAGGGGCTGCTGGACAGCTACCACACCGAGCGGCACCCGGTGGCCGCCGACGTGCTGGACAACACCCGCGCCCAGGTGCAGCTGATGTCTGCCGAGCCGGGGTCCCAGGCGGTGCGCCGGCTGGTATCGGAACTGATGGACTTCGAGGACGTCCGGCGGTACCTGATCGAGAAGATCGTCGCGATCGGGGTCCGCTACGACTTCGGCGAGGGTCATGACCTGCTCGGTCGGCGGCTGCGGGACGTGGGACTGAAGCGGGGCCGGCTGTACGACCTGATGCACGGCGGCCGCGGGCTGCTGCTCGACCAGACCGGCCGGCTGTCGGTGGCGGGCTGGGCGGATCGGGTCGACCACGTCCTCGATGTCAGCGAGGAACTGGACGTGCCCGCGGTGCTGCTGCGACCGGACGGCCACGTGGCGTGGGTCGGTGAGGACCAGCAGGATCTGCTCGACCAGCTGCCCAAGTGGTTCGGCGCCGCCGTCGGCTGAGATCACGAGCTGGATCCGCGGGGGCGCAGCCCGTTGAGGGCGGTGGTCACGACGAGGTCGGTGTACTCGGTGGTGAGCGGTCCGGTGCGCTGGAGCCACCGGTTGAGCACCGGTCCCCAGATCATGTCCACCGCCACCTCGAGGTCCAGCCCCTGGGCCAGCTGTCCCGCCTGCTGGGCGCTGCGCAGCCGCTGTCGTTTGGCCTCCCTCAGCGGCCCGTCCAACCGCTCGGCGTACGCCGCCGCCAGTTCGGGGTCGTGCGCGATCTCGGTGCTCAGCGCCCGCATCGGGGGCTCGAACCGCGGATCGTTCAACTCGTCGACCGTGGCCCGCAGGACCAGGACCAGGTCGGCCTCCAGGTCCCCGGTGTCGGGCAACATCGGCGGCTCACCCCCGGCGCCTTCGCTGAGCATCAGGAAGGCGTCGAACAGGACCGCGCCCTTGGACGGCCACCACCGGTAGATCGTCTGCTTACCCACCCCGGCTCGCGCAGCGATGCCCTCGATGCTCAGCTTCGCGTAGTCGACCTCCTGCAGCAGGTCGAACGCCGCGGTGAGGACGGCGCGGCGCGAGGCCTCGTTCCGGCGGGCCGTGTTCGGCGTCATGGGTGGTCACCATACCAGACACGAGACGGACCGTCTCGTCTTGACGGGCGCGACGAAGACGCCTACCGTTCCCGCCATACGACGAGACGAACCGTCTCGTCTCACACCAATGAAGCGGAGATCCCTCCATGCGCACCCCCTCCGGCACCACCCCGCACACCTGGTTCATCACCGGCGCCAGCCGCGGCCTGGGCCGCGCCTTCGCCGAGGCCGCACTCGACCGCGGCGATCAGGTCGCCGCCGCCGCGCGGACCATCGACCGGGACACCTTCGACCACCAGCACGCCGACCGGCTGCTCGCCCTACCCCTCGACGTCACCGACCGGGCGGCGGTCACCGCCGCCGTCGACACCGCGGTCGAGCACTTCGGGCGGCTCGACGTGGTCGTCAACAACGCCGGCACCATGTCCATGGGCATGGTCGAGGAGTTCACCGAGACCCAGGCGCGAGCCCAGTTCGAGGTCAACCTCTTCGGCGCACTCTGGGTCACCCAGGCCGCGCTGCCCCACCTGCGCGCCCAACGCTCCGGCCACATCGTGCAGATCTCCAGCATCGGTGCCCTCGGCGGCTTCCCCAGCACCGGCATGTACAGCGCGAGCAAGTTCGCCCTGGAAGGCATGAGCGAAGCACTCGCCATGGAAGCCGCCGCCTTCGACGTCAAGGTCAGCATCGTGCAGCCCGGCGGGTACTGGACCGACCTGTACACCGCCATGACCACCACCACCCCGATGGCGGCCTACGCACCGCTGCGCACCGAACTGGAGCGCCAGTGGGCCGACGGCTCCATCGACAGCGAGCCCCGGCTGGCCGCCCGGGCGCTGCTGCACCTGGTCGACAGCGACGACCCGCCGCTGCGACTCCTGCTCGGCAGCATGGTCTACGACCTGGCCTTCGACATCACCCGCCGCCGGATGGACACCTGGGCGGGCTGGGAGCAGGTCAGCCGGTCAGCCGAGCACGCCGTCCCCGCCACCGCCCCCGCGCAGTGACGTTCGCCCTCCTACTGCCGTGACGGCAACCACCGCGGCGTCAGCCATGCCCGGAACCGAACCCGAGAGGACCCGTCGAATGACCACCACCAGCGATTACGAGGCTGCGGAACAGCTCCTGCGCCGCCCCGCCCGCCCCGGCGAGCTCGTCGTCGGCGACAAGATCAGGCCGCACTGGATCGACGGAGGAGCCCGCTTCTGGTACGGGGTGAGTACCGGGACCGGCAAGCGGTTCGTGCTGGTCGACCCGGCGGCGGGCACCCGCGAGCCGGCCTTCGACCATACCCGGCTCGCCGCCGCGCTGGCCGAGGCGTCCGGGCAGCGGGTCGACCCCGAGGCGTTGCCGTTCGCCGCCATCGAGCCGGCCGGGAACGCCGTCGCGTTCGTCGCGTTCGGCGAGTACTGGCGCTGCCGGCTTGACGGCTACACCTGCGAGCGGGCCGACTTCACTCCGCCGGGCAACCCGCTGGAAGTGCCGTCACCCGACGGCACGGTCGCGGTGTCCCGGCGGGGGCCCGATCTGTGGGCACGTTCCCTGGTCGACGGCCGCGAGTGGGCGCTGACCACCGACGGCGGGCCCGCCCACGAGTACGGCCCCGGCCCGGACAGCACGGGCAACGCCACCCTGCTGCGGAAGTTCGGCCTGCCGCACCTCCCGCCCGCGGTGGCCTGGTCGCCCGACTCGACCAAGGTGCTGGCCCACCGCACCGACGAGCGCCGCGTCCGGCAGACCCACCTCGTCGAGGCCGGGCCCGCCGACGGCGGCGCGCCCGTCCTGCGCACCCAGCGGTACGCCTACGCCGGGGACGAGCACCTGCCGCAGGCCGAGTTGGTCGTGCTGGACCTCACGGAGGGCACCGTGATCCGCGCGCAGGCCGAGCCGCTGCTCATGCCGCAGTCGTCGCCGATCACGACCAGGTGGGTGTGGTGGGCGGAGGACGGCTCGGCGGTGTACTACATCCGCCGGCCCCGCGACCTGCACACCCTCACCCTGCACCGGCTGGACCCGGCCACCGGCGAGGTCACCACCGTGCTCAGCGAGACCGGAGCCACCCGCGTCGAACCCAACCAGTGGGCGTTCGAGCCGCCGATCGTGCGGGTGCTGGCCGAGGAGGTGCTGTGGTACTCGCAGCGGGACGGCTGGGGCCACCTGTACCGGTACGACCTGCGCACCGGTGCGCTGCTCGGGCAGGTCACCTCCGGGCACTGGGCGGTGCGGCGGATCCTGCGGGTCGACGAGACCGAGCGGGTGGTGTACTTCACCGCCTCCGGGCTGGTCGAGGAGGACCCCTACCGGCGCACGGTGTGCCGGGTCGGGCTGGACGGTTCCGGCTTCGCCACGGTCACCGACGACGAACTGGACCACGTCGTCACGGTGCCGGACGGCCAGGGGTACTTCATCGACTCCGCGTCCACCGTCGGCACCCCGCCGGTCACGGCGGTGCGCGACTGGACCGGGCGGGTGCTGGTCGACCTCGAGCGCGCCGACATCAGCAAGCTCGCCGCCACCGGCTGGACGCCGCCGGAACGGTTCCGCGTCACGGCGGCCGACGGGGTGACGGACATCTACGGGGTGCTGTACCGGCCGCGGGGGTTCGACCCCGGGAAGCGCTACCCGGTGGTGGACAGCGTCTACCCCGGTCCGCAGACCAACCGCGTCGAGCCGGGCTTCGACCCCGGCGGGATGGGCCTCGACGCGGAACCCCTCGCGGCGCTGGGATTCGTGGTGGTGGCGGTGGACGGGCGGGGCACCCCTGGGCGGAGCAAGGCCTTCCACGACGCCTCCTACGGCCACGTGGCCGACGCGGGCTGCCTGGCCGACCACGTCGCGGCACTGCGCGAGTTGGCCGGGACCCGGCCGTGGATGGACCTGGACCGGGTGGGCGCGTTCGGCCACTCTGGTGGCGGGTTCGCCACGGTGCGGGCGATGCTCGACTTCCCCGAGATGTACAAGGCCGGGGTCGCCCTCTCCGGCTCGCACGACGCCCGCTTCTTCAACCCGGGTTTCGTGGAGTCCTACGACGGCGCGGACAACCCCGGAGCCTGGGCCCGCGCCTCCAACGTGGACATCGCCGACCGGTTGGCCGGGAAGCTGCTGCTCGTCCACGGCGAGATGGACGACCAGGTCCACCCCGCCCACACGCTGCGCCTGGCCGACCGGCTCGTCGCCGCAGGCAAGGACTTCGAGTTGCTCATCGTGCCCGGGGCCGAGCACGTGCTGATCGACCACCTGCACTACGTCCGCAAGCGCGCCTGGGACTTCCTGGTGCGCGAGCTCATGGGCACGCAGCCACCCGCTCACCGGCCCGCCCGCATCCCCATCGACCCCGAGTCACTCGGCGAGCTGTTCGCCTGAACGCCGGGTGGCGCCGGACACGGCGTCGGTCGGCCTGGAGAACGAAGAACAGGAAGCACAGGAAGGCTCCCGAGGCCCCCTTCTCGAAGACCTCGGGGAACAGTTCACGGGCACTCGGTGCCGGGGCGGCTCGCTGATGCCGGTGATCCGGAATCCGGCTCCGGCTCCGGTGAAGGCGTCGTCCATGGCGTGCAGCGGCCGGTACCAGAGGCTCAGCACGGCGGTCTGCCCGTTGACGGTGAGTTCGTAGGGGTACTCACGTGTCGCGAAGTAGTCGGCACCGGGCTCGGCCAACATCTGGACGACGAAAGGGTGCTCGACGGACGCGATCAGCCGCCCGCCCGGCCTCAGCACGCGCCGCAGTTCGGCCAGCGGTGCCGTCCAGTCCTCCAGGTAGTGCAGCACCAGGGACGCGACGACGTCGCCCTCGACATCACCCGCCACCGCACACGCGCACTGACGTGCGCACTCCCCGTGCCGTGACGGCGACCGCCACTGCATCGACCACGCCCGAACCGAACCCGAGAAACAGATTCAAAGGAGCGCACACCATGTCCATCCCCGTCACGTCCACCACCGTCACCGACCAGGACGACGAGAACACGATGCAGAGGTTCGACACCCCCGCCCCGATCGCCACTGTCCTGGACGTCCCTGCCGGACGCATCCGGTTCGTCGCCACCGACCGCGCCCACACCACCGTCGAGGTCCTGCCCGCCGACCCGGCCAGGAGCCGCGACGTCCGGACCGCTGAGCAGACCGCCGTCGCCTATGCCGACGGCGTCCTGCGGATCCACACCCCCGAGGCCGCGAGCCGGCTCTCCGGGCCCTCCGGGTCCCTGGAGATCACCGTCGAGCTGCCTGCCGGCTCCCGCGTCGACGGCAGGGTCGCCAGCGCCGAACTCCGCGCCGTCGGCCGCCTCGGTGACGTCGCCTTCGAGGGCGCCTACCGCCAGATCAAGATCGACGAGGCCGCGAGCGTCCGCCTCACCGCGATCGACGGCGATGTGGAGGTGGGGCGGCTTAGCGGCCCCGCGGAGATCAGCACCGCGCGGGGCGACATCCGGATCGCCGAGGCCGTGCGCGGCACGGTCGTGCTCCGCACCCGATCCGGCGACATCTCGGTCGCCGCCGCCAACGGCGTGTCGGCCGCCCTGGACGCCGGCACCGGCCACGGCCGCGTCAGCAACTCCTTCCAGAACGACGGCACCGCCGAACTCGACGTCCGCGCCACGACCTCCCGCGGCGACATCACCGCCCGCAGTCTCTGACCGGCAACTCTCCGAGGAGCACACAGCCATGTCCATCACAGTTGGCCATCAGGACGAGCTCGCCGCACGGACCGGGCCGGACCGCCCGGAGCTGCAGAGGACCATCCGAGAGATCATCGACTCCGGATTCGCCGGGATGCAGGTGCGCGCGCACGACGAGCGGGGTGGGTGGGTCGGCAGCGCCGGGGTGGCCGAGCTGGGTGGCACCGCGAAGCCGCCGGTCAACGGCCACGGCCGGATCGGCAGCAACACCAAGACCTTCACCGCGACCCTGGTGCTGCAACTGGTGGCCGAAGGCAAGATCGGACTGGACAGCCCGGCGGATGGCTACCTGCCCGAGTTCGGGCTGGACCGGCGGATCACGGTGCGGATGCTGCTGCAGCACACCAGCGGGGTGTTCAACTTCACCGGCGAGTACTACGACGACGGGACGGTCGTACCGGGGATTCCCTGGCAGGGCCAGGAGTGGGTGGACAACCGGTTCGCGACCTACCGGCCGGAGGAGTTGGTACGGCTGGCGTTGTCCAAGCCGGCGCGGTTCGAGCCGGGGACGGACTGGAGCTACTCCAACACCAACTACGTGCTGGCCAGGCTGCTGATCGAGAAGGTCACCGGCCGCTCGGTCGCCGAGGAGATGCAGCGGCTGATCCTGGGGCCGCTCAGGCTGTCGGGCACCGTGGTGCCGGACGCCTCGGAGATTCCCGAGCCGCACGCCCACGCCTACTATCGGTACGAGAACGCCGGCGAGCAGAAGACGGTCGACGTCACCCGCCAGAACCCCTCCTGGATCTCCAGCGGCGGAGACATGATCTCGACCACCGAGGACCTCGCCACGTTCATCTCCGCGCTCATGCGCGGCGAACTCCTCCCGGCCCCACTGCTGGCCGAGATGTGCAGGCCGCATCCCGAGGCCGGCTACGGCCTGGGGGTGTTCGTACAGGACACGGCCTGCGGCGGCACCGTCATCACCCACAACGGCGGCATCGCCGGCCACGCGGCCCTGATGTACAGCACGCCCGACGGCAGCAAGACCCTGACCGCCTCACTGAACTACGTGGACGACGCCGCGATGTCCCTGGCCGGGGCGTTCCACAAGGCGACGCAGAGGCTCCTCGAGGAGGTGTTCTGCGGCGGGCAGGCCGGATCGACCGACGAGGCGACCGAGCCGGCTCAGCCGACGTGCTGAGCACCTCGGACCGTTACGCCGCGGAGGTGCGGTCGGAGCTCGGCGGGGGCCAGTGAGGCGCTGCGGATCTGATCGACGGCGCCAACCGGCCTCCCCGGGTCGGCGACGTCCCGTCCGGGCGCCCCCTCGACCCCGCCGAGCCGAAGTCGACCTGTCCCTCGACATCTCCGGCCCAGATCCCATCCCACCGGTGCGCGATCCAGGTGTTCGACGGCGGGTCTGCGCTGGGCCGACATCCAGTGCGGTGGGTGCCCACGCCACCTCACGCACCAGAGCCGATTCCGTCACTCTGCCGGCACGTCCGGGCGCGTCCCCGGGCGGGTCAGACTTGACGGGATCGGGCGATCCAGGCCTCGACGCCGTCGAGGAAACGGTCCACGCCGAAGGCGAGCTCGGGAACCAGCCCGTCCTCGTCGACCCCCTCGTACCCGCCGGCGGCTTCGGCGGCTTCGGCGGCGTGAACGGCGGCCAAGGCCGGGTAGCTCTGCGGGTCGAGCAGATCGGCGACCGCTCGTGCCAGTTCGGCTTCCCCGTGGGGGAACCCGTCATCGCCCTGGTGCCCGCCGGTCATGTCCAGGCTTATCTGGGCCAGGCCGCGTACGATCGCGGTGAGGTGCAGGGCCGCCGCGCGCGCCTCGCCGCCGACCAGCCCGGCCGCCAGCAGTGGCCGCAGCAGGCGATCGAGCCAGGCGAGCTGGTTGGGTCCCACCGGTGCGTGGCCGAGTGGCACCCCCAAAAGCCAGGGGCGGGTCTGGAATCCGGCCCATAAGGCGCCCACCCACTGTCGGACGGCGCGCCGGGTGTCTCCCACCTCGTCGAGTTCGGGTGGCTGCCCGGCCGCGACGTCGGCCGTCACCTCCAGCAGGAGGTCCTTGCTCGGAACGTGGTTGTAGAGCGACATCGTCGAGTAGCCGAGCTCGGCGGCCACCCGCTGCATGGACACCGCGTCCAGCCCATTCGCATCGGCGATCCGGACCGCGGCCTGCGCGATCCGCTCCACGCTGAGCTGCGGCCGAGGCCCGCGCCTGCCCGGGGCGCGCCCCGACCACAGCAGCGTGATGCTGCGCTGGAGATCCGGTCCCTTGTTCTCTCGTGCCACCGTCCGCCATCCGTCGTCGTCGCCACAGTCTAAAACTATGTACGTCATACATATATATGTATGATGTACGTAGTTTCTCGCCAGCCGACCCCTGAACGGACCGTCATGACCTCGACGACGAACGCACCTCGGACCACCCCTGCACCCCCGCCGGCGCAGACCTGGTGGCGACGACCCTGGATCGTTCCGTTACTGCTGGTGGTGGCGGCGTTCCTGGCCTTCTCCGTACCGCCCTACCTGACCTTCGACCCGGCACTCTCCCGCCTGGAACCGCCGACCGGCAACGACCTCTACTACCCGTTGCTGGTCGCGCACGTCGTCTTCGGCACGGTGGCCATGACGACGGCCTGCTTCCAGATCTGGCCCGCATTCCGCAACAGCCACCGCCGCGGGCACCGGATCACCGGCCGGGTCTACGTCTTCGCGGGCGTGCTGCCCGCTGGGCTGCTCGGGCTCTACGTCGGCTGGCACACCTCGGCCGGACCCTCCGTCCAGGTGGCCAATCTCGTGGGCTCGGCGCTCTGGCTCATCGTCACGCTCTACGGGCTGCGAGCTGCCCGGCAGCGCCGCTACGGCGATCACCGTAGGTGGATGGCACGCAGCTTCGCGCTCACGATGTCGATCGTGTTGAGCCGGGTGATCAACATCGCGGCCACCATCGTGCTCACGCCCCAGGTGGACACGACCTTCCTCGGCAGTGCGGAACTGATGGAGTACAGCGCCGTGAGCATCGGCGTCTGGCTCAGCCCCCTGCTCCTGATCCTGCTCACGGATTGGTTACTGGACCGCCGCCGACCCGGAGCCGGCCGCCCTGCACTTCGTGACGGGACCACGAGGACGGGTGAGCGAAGCCCTGACGCAGGCCATCGCGCTCGACACCGCCCGCACTAGCGTCGTGGTGTGCACAGAAGCGGCGTGTCCACCCTGCTCATCGACGTCCGCGCCGCGGGCGCCGACCGTGCGACCACGTTCTGGGGCGTGTGATTGGACGACGGCTACTGGTTAAGCCCCGGATCGCCGGCTCGTCGCAACATCACGGAGAACCCGGCGATCTCGGTGCACACCGGCGACGGGCACGAGGTCGTCATCGTCGAGGGCGTCGCGCGGATCGAACGCGTCGTGGCGTCGGTGCAGGTGAGGTGCGACGCGTACGGCCCGAAGTACGACTACCCGCTCGCCGTCGCCGACGGGGAGGTGCACGACAGCGGCGGCATGGGCAGCCCGGCCCACCGGGTCGTTCCGCACCGTGTGTTCGGTTGGGACCAGGACATGACCAGTCCGGCCCGGTGGAGCTTCGAGGACTGCGAGTGTGTCTTCCTAGCGGCGGCGATGCCGCTTCCACGACGTCTGCACGGCCCGAGCTCACGAGCCATCACGCTGGCCGGCCCCCTGGTCACGCCTGTTCCCATCCTTGTGGTGCCCAGCCCGGGACGCGAACCAGCGCGCCGCCGCACACTACGGACCACGCCGAACCAGGGACCGCGCCGTGCCGCCCAGAACGGCCACACGCACGAGAACCACGCCGGACACAACCGGATCCCGGCGCACCAGGCCTGCCAGCACGGCACAGCGCATGCTGAAGACGACTGACCCGCCCACACCTCTCGCCGACTCCACCCGCCCGACGATCGAACGTCCAGTCGCGCCGCAAGAGCGGACATATGCTCACGGCCAATCGTCCAGCAGCAGCCACGACACTGGCATCGCCAACCGGTCCTGAACTGACTCAAACCGACGCCGAACCAAGCCGAACTGCGCTGTAGCCCTGGAGCAAACCGTGACCCCATTTCGGAGCCTCCGACGCCGTGCTCCAGATTTGCTCCAGACCGGTCGCAGCACAGCGACGCCAACGATCACTCGAAGATCATCATCAGAACCGAGATACTCCGCCTGACCTGCAGAAACTCAAGCGGGGGGCTTCGGGTGCAAGAGTGGAGCTGAGGGGATTCGAACCCCTGACCCCTTGACTGCCAGTCAAGTGCGCTACCAGCTGCGCCACAGCCCCTTGCGGAAACGAAGTTACACGATGCCCGTCCGGCCCCGGCAACGGGGTCGCCGCTGCCGCCGAGGCTGATCTACGGTCAACCGGTGAAACCTGCCGACATCGGACAACTCGTCACCACCAGCGATCCGAGGGTCTCCCCCGACGGCCGGCTGGTCGCCTTCGTGGTCACCCGGGTCGACCTGGAGAAGAACCGGTACCGCCGCGCCGTCTGGCTCGCCGCGGCCGACGGGTCGACGGCGCCCTACCCGCTCACCACCGGCGAGCACGGCGACGGCCAGCCGAGGTGGTCGCCGGACGGGCGCAGGCTCGCGTTCACCAGCAGGCGTTCCGAGGAGAAGGGGCTCCACACGCTCCACGTGGTGCCCGTCGGGATCGCAGGGGAGACGATCACGGTCTGCGAGCGCGAGGAGGCCATCGAAGAGCCGGTGTGGTCGCCCGACGGCACGCGCATCGCGTTCGCCTCGCGCGAGCGCACGGGTCGCTACGGCGATGGCGAGGACGAGCGCGGGCGCCCGCCGCGGCGCATCGACCGGCTGTTCACGCGTCTCGACGGCGAGGGGTGGATCGTCGACCGGCCCCGCAGCGTGTTCGTGGTGCCTGCCGACGGCTCCAGCACGCCACGTCTGGTGGCCGGCGGCCCGTACGAGCACGGCGGGCCCGCGTGGTCGCCGGACGGCAGGCGGCTGGCGGTCGCCACCTCGCGGGGCAAGGACTGGGATCTCGACCTCGTCCAGGACATCCACCTGATCGACCTCGGACCGGCAGGCACACCCGACGCCGACCCCCGCGCGCTCACCGACCGCGGCCTGTCCCACTCCCGGCCCTCGTTCAGCCCGGACGGCACGCGCATCGCCACCCTCACCGAGGACGTCCGGCTCCTGCCGTCCCACGCGCACCTCGCCGTCACCGACGTCGCCACGGGCGAGCAGCAGATCCTCACCGGGGCGCTCGACCGTCAGTGCGCTCCCCCGAGCGCCCGGGACCCGCTCTGGCACGACGGGAACCTGCTGTTCTCGGTCGAGGAACACGGCTCCGTGCACGTGTACCGCGTCCCCGCCGACGGGTCCGGGCAGCCCGAACTGCTGGTCGGCGGCACCCGGCTGATCAGCGGGTTCGACTACGTGGGCGGCACGTTCGCGTTCGTCGCCGCCACCCCCACCACGCTGCCCGAGGTGTTCGTCCGTGACGAGGACGGGACGGAGCGGCAGCTCACCTCGGTCGGCGCCGCGTTCCACGCGGCCGTGCCGGTGGCCCAGCCCGAACACTTCACCGTCCCCTCCCCCGCGGGCGACGGCGACATCGACGCCTGGATGGTGCGTCCGGCGGGCGTGCCGGACGGCGCGCGGGTGCCGGTGCTGCTGTCCATCCACGGTGGCCCGATGGCGCAGTACACGAACTCCTGGTTCGACGAGTTCCAGCTGTGGGCGGGCGCCGGGTACGCGGTCGTCTACTGCAACCCGCACGGCTCCACCGGCCACACCGACGCGTGGTGCCGGGCCATCCGGCCGCCCGAGGCGCCCGATGCGCCCGGCACCGGCTGGGGCGGCATCGACGCCGACGACGTGCTCGCGGTGCTCGACGCCGCGCTGGAGCGCGACCGGTCGCTCGACGCCGAGCGCGTCGGGGTGCTGGGTGGCTCCTACGGCGGCTACCTCACGAGCTGGCTGATCGGGCACACCGACCGCTTCGCCGCCGCGTGCAGCGAGCGGGCGGTCAACAACGTGTCGTCCCTGGAGACGAGCTCCGACGTGGCCGGCTTCTTCCGCTACGAGTTCGGCCTCAGCCACCTGGACGCACCCGAGCTCTACCAGCGGATCTCGCCGATCACCTACGTCCGGGACATCACCACGCCCGTGCTGATCCTGCACTCCGAGGACGACCTGCGCTGCCACATCGAGCAGGCCGACCAGCTGTACGTGGCGCTGCGGCTGCTGGGCAAGACGGTGGAGTACTGGCGGTTCCCGGAGGAGGGCCACGAGCTGTCGCGAAGCGGCTCGCCGCGCCACCGCGTGCAGCGCGCCGAGATCATCCTCGACTGGTTCGGCCGCCACCTCGGCGGCGAACGGCCTCAGATCGCCTGGGACCACCCGGCGCGCACCGCCTGACCGACGTGCCGGGCCGTGCGGCAGCCCGCGCGGCCCGGCACGTCGAAGGCCTGGTCAGCGACCGGCGGCGATGGCGTCCTTGAGCCAGTTGGTGTTGTTCAGATCGATCTTGGCGCCGCCGACGGCCACGGTGGGCGTGCCGAACTGGCCGTTGGTCTGCAGCGCCGGGTTGGCGGCCGAGGCCTCGGTCTCCGCGGTGACGGCGGCGGCGTTCGTCGCGCCGTTCACGCACGCGGCGAAGTCGCCCGTGGCCCCGAGCTCGGTGCCGAACTGGATGAGCTGGTCGTTGGTGAGCCCCGCGCTCCCCTCAGCAGGCTGCTCAGCGAACAGCTTCTCGCGGTAGGCCGGGTAGATGCCGGCGGGCACGGCGCACAGGGCCGCGTTCGCCGCGCGGGTGGAGTAGCCGGGCGGCGTGGTGGAGGGGTCGAGGATCGCGATCGTGTGGAAGCGCACCGTCACCTGCCCGTTGTTCAGGGCGGTGGTGATCTCATTGCCGTAGCGCTGCTCGAACCGCTCGCACTGCGGGCAGAGGAAGTCCTCGTAGGTGTCGATCGTGGCGGGGCCGTTGCCTGCGGTGATCACCGCACCGGACGCGGTGGCGGTGTAGGTGGGGGCGACGTCGGCGCTCGAACCGTTCCGGTTCAGCAGCACCGCCACCCCGGCGACCACGGCCACCACCACGACCACCGCCACCACGATCAGCGGCGTGCGGTTGCGCTTCGGGGGAACGCTGATGCCCGCCGCGGCGAGGCGCCGGTTCGCCTCCGCCTGCCGGCGCTTCTTCTCGTTTCTCGACGCCCCACCCATGTCAGGTCCTTCCCGTGTTCTCGAGTCGAGAGTCCAGCGACAGCAGCGTCCGCGGCCGCGCCACCAGCCAGGCGGCCAGCACGATGAACCCGGTGTCGCGCAGCAACTCCTGCACGTAGGCCGTCTGGCCGGGCGCCACGGCACCCCCACCGCCGAAGCAGCCGCAGTCGATCAGCAGCCCGCGAGCCCACGCTTGGGAGACGCCGGCGACGAACCCCAGGAGCAGCAGGACCGACAGCACACCCACCGTCCGGATGCCCACCCCGACCAGTAGCAGCACACCGAGCGCGATCTCGAACCACGGCAAGATGCCCGCCACCACCTCGACGCCGATGGGGGGCAGCACGTCGTAGGCGCGAACGGCGATGTAGGTCTGGTCGGGATCGATGGCCTTGAGGACGCCGGAGGTCAGCCACACCGCGGCCAGGCCGAGCCGAGCAACCGTCCCGACGACGTCGAGCACCCGTCCCCGATCCACGCGATCAGCCTAGCGGCGCCCTCCGCCACGAATCGGTCAGCCACGCCCCGCCCCGGTGGACGGACGGGTGACGCCGCGTCAGACGGCATCGTCGCCCGGCTGAGCGTGCGCGCAGACCTGGAGCGGTGTGCCGTCCGGATCCGTGAAGCGCAGTACCCACTGCGCGGGGAGCCGCTCGATCTCATCGGCATCCGCGCCGGCGCGGACCATCCGTTCCCGGAGGTCTCGCAATGCGGAGTAGGAGTCGACGGCAAGTCCGAATCGCTCGGTCACCGCATGCGCGCTGGGCGTCCTGGGTGCCGAAGCAGTGGTGCCGGCCTCGTCCTCGACGATCTTCACGTACCTGGTTCCGCCGAGCTCGACGATCGCCATCCGACCATGAGTGTCGGTCTTCGCGCTCTCGAAGACCTTCCGGGCGCCGAACATCTGTGAGTAGAACGTCACGAGCCGGTCGAGGTCGGCGGTGGACGACGTCACGTGGTTGATTCCGACGGAAAGGGGCACGAATCGATGGTGGCAGTCCGAGCGTGATCACGTAAACGCGGCGAAAGGGACAGATTGCCGGGCTGAGGTATGGCTGCACCCACCCGAGGCCAGGCTCTCCATAGTCCAACCTGGACGGTGGAGCGTGGTTACGCTGGTCCGATGACGCAGCTCCCGGGCTCGGCGGAGTTCGCCGAGCACGCGCACGACCACCACCACACCGACGTCTCCGGCGGCTGGTTGCGGGCCGCCGTCTTCGGCGCGATGGACGGCCTCGTCACGAACATCGCGCTCATCTCCGGTGTCGGCGGTGGCGGCGCGAGCAGGCACGTGATCATCCTGACCGGCATGGCGGGCCTTGTCGCCGGAGCGTTCTCGATGGCGCTCGGCGAGTTCGCCTCGGTCGGCACCCAGAACGAGGCCGTGGCCAACGAGGTGGCCGTGGAGCGGGAGGAGATCCGCAGGCACCCGCGCGCCGAGGAGGCCGAGCTCGCCGAGATGTACCGGGAGATGGGGTTGAGCGCCCCGACGGCGGAGGCGATGGCCCGCGAGGTGCACTCCGACCCCGAGCTGGCGGTGAAGGTCCACGTCGCGCAGGAGCTCGGCGTCGACGTGGACGACCAGCCCTCGCCGTGGACCGCGGCGATCTCGTCGTTCCTCTGCTTCGCCGTCGGCGGGATCATCCCGCTGGTCCCGTTCCTGCTCGGGTCGTCGTCCCTCCTTCTCGGACTGCTCGTCGGGGGAGTCGGCCTGTTCGTCGTCGGGGCGCTGACGTCCCGGTTCACCACCCGGACCTGGCTCTTCAGCGGGCTGCGGCAGCTGGCGTTCGGGGTGATCGCCGCTGGTGCGACGTTCCTCGTGGGGATGGCGATCGGGGTCAGCGCGGGCGGGTAGCAGGCACCGCCCTGCCGACCGGTGGACGCGATGGTCCGCCATGCTCTTCGGGCTCGCGCAGCGCTACCGTCGAGGTATGGATCAGGACATGCCCGACCAGCGGGCCCCGGAGCAGGTCACGTTCGACCGGCCGGAGGTGGTCGCGGAGGTGCGGTCCGCGTTCGAGCGGTACGAACGCGCGCTCGCCGACGGGGACGTCGCCGTCATGACCGAGCTCTTCTGGGACGACCCCCGGTGCGTGCGCTTCGGGATCGCCGACCGGCAGCAGGGCGCCGACGAGATCGAGGCCTGGCGCCACACGCACCCGTCTGTGCCGCCGGGCCGGACGCTCCGCGACACCCGGGTGCTGGCCGTCGACGACCGGACGGCGGTGGTCACGACGCTGATCAGCTACCCCGACCGCGCGATCGAGGGCAGGCAGAGCCAGACGTGGGTGCGGCTCCCCGAGGGCTGGCGCGTCGTCGAGGCCCACGTCTCGGAGCTACCGCTGGGAGCGTGATCGCCCACGCCTGAAAGGGCGGGAGCCGGGGTACGTCTTCGCCATGGCGGAATTCGAGGCGGAACGCGGGATGCCGGCCGACGCGGACACGGTCTTCGCGGTGGTCTCCGATCTGGACCGGCTCCCGGAATGGATGCCGGGACCGGTCGACGTGCAGCCCACCGGTGAGGGCGAGGTGCACGCCGACGTCGAGAAGCGGGGCGTGGACAGCGAGGGCACCGTGCAGGTCCGGCCCGAGCAGCTTCGGGTGGAGTGGGGCCACGCGCCCGACTACGCGGGCTGGCTGCAGGTCGAGCACGCCGCACCCGGCCGCTCGTCGGTGGTGCTGCACCTGTCGTTCCTCGGCCACCAGCCCGAGACCCACGGCGGCAAAGCCGCAGGTGAGGTGCGGCAGTGGCTGGACGACGGCCTGACCCGCCTGGAACGACTCGTGGCCGAGGGCTGAGAGGACCCGGCACGGCCCACGCGAAAGAAGCCGCGACGACCGGGGCCCGGTGCGCGGCCCTCGCACAACACGACGACGACCGGTACGAGCGGCGCGCCGCCCGCTCACCCGCACCAGACAACACAACCGCGCATCGACAGATGGGGGTCCGGGGGCGAGCCCCCGGCCGGGGGCGCGGGGGCTTGGCCCCCGCACGAGATGACGATGACCGAAACGAGCGAAGGCGTGCCCGCCGAGCAGGCACGCCTTCGGTCGAGTGGAGGTGCCGGGAATCGAACCCGGGTCCTCCGTCGCTTCACAAGGGCTTCTCCGTGTGCAGTCCGCGCTGCCTCTACTCGGATCCACCGGTCATGCGGACGAGCCGGTGTGACGATCCCAGTCGCTGTTTGATGTCCCCGTCCGCCCCGCGACCGGGCGGACAGGTAAGTCCCCTAGCTGATGCCGGGGTCCGGGTCGGGGAACGCACCCGGTCCGACAGACTCACACTCGCTCAGGCGGCGAGGGCGAAGTCGCGCTGATTGGAATCGGCGCTTATAAGGTTGCGACATATGGTTAACGAGATCATCGTCGCCTTCCTCGACACGCTTCCCCTTGATCGACGTCCGGAGTCGAAACCGTTCACCCCCTTCTACGCCCGCGGCGGGGCGTCCGCACAGAGTAACGCCTGCGGCGTCCGGCTTCATCCCGGTTCGGCGATCAGCGGTTGCGGCCCAGCAGCCGGTCGGTGATCGAGCGCACCGGGCTGCGGTCGGACCGGTCGCGGTCGGCCTCGCCGGCGGGTCGATCGATGGTGCACTGGTCACCGGCCTGCATTTCCGGCTCGGGGACGGTGTGGCCCGGCCGGTCGTGTTCACCGCTGCGCTGACCGGGCACGGACGTCACCGGATCCGCACCCGGCTGACCGGTCTCGCCATCGGCAACGGGTCCGCGTCCGCCCTCGGGGCCGGCAGCGACGTCGGGCCGACCCGGCTCGGTGCCGCCGACCTCCGCCGCGGGTGCCGCCCCGGCGGTGGCGTGAGCCCCACCGGAGATCCCGGCTCCGCTCACCGGGGCGGTGGCCCGGGTGTCACCGTGCGTGGGGCCGTTCCCTTGTCCCTGGTCGCCGACGGGAATGCGGTCCGTGCGCGCCGCCGGATCGGCGCCCTGGGGTGCGCCGGCGGGGGTCTGCGGCGAGTCGGTGCGGTCACCGAAGTCCATCCGGTCCGTCCGCGCGGCCGGGTCGTCGTCGTGGACCGGGTCGCCGTGCTCACCGACGTCCATCCGGCCCGCGTGGGCGGGGTCGGCGCCCTGCGCCGAGCCGGTGCCGTCCCGGGCGTCCGTCGCGTTCGGACGGCCCAGTGCGCCGTTGCGCTCCGGTGAGTCGGTGCGCTGGTCGAGGTTCATCCGGTCGGTGCTCGCGGCGGGATCCGCACTCTCGCCGGCGCCGGCGCCTGCCGCGGGGGTGCCGTCGTCGGGGTCGTCGTGGTTGCGGCGGCCCTTCCCTCGCACATCGGGGTCGATCCGGTCGGCCGCCGCCTGCCGCTCCTGGGCCACCTCGCGGTCCTGCTGGGCCCGGGCGGCCTCCTCGTTGGCCCGTGCCTCCTCGTGGCGGGCCTTGGCCGCGCGTTCGGCGGCTTCGGCCTCGCGCCGCTCCGCGCTGGCGGTCCGGATCTCCGCTTCGTGGCGGTGTTCGGCCGCCTCCAGCCGTTGCTGCTCCTGCCGGCGGTTCCGTGCCCGGATCGCACTGAGGCCGGTGACGAGCAGCACCGCGACGATCACCACGACGATGACGAGCAGCACCCCGATGTCCATGCCGGGGACTACCCGGTCGTACCGATCCACAACCGGACAGCGCTCAGAGCGCGAGCAGCCGCCGCGGGGCGTCGTGCAGTACCGACCGCAGGAAGGCCGGCCCCAGACGCTGATCGGCAGCGGCCCAGCCCGCGACGGCCCGGACCTGCTCCGCGTAGGCGTACGGGATGTTGGGGAAGTCCGAGCCGAAGACGACGCGCTCGGAGACGTCGGCGAGAAGCGCGGGCCAGTCGGGCGGCAGCGGCGCCATCTGAAGGCTGAACGGCGTGCCGACCATCGTGGTGTCGAGGTGCACGTTTTCGTAGCGGTGCACCAGGTCCAGGGCGCCGGCGAAGTCGGGCATGCCGGCATGGGCGAGCACCACCGGTAGCCGTGGGTGCTCGGCGAGCACCTCGCCGAAGACGTCGAGCCCCGTGTAGTGCCCCCGCAGGGGCCCGTGCCCGCAGTGGACGACGGCGGGCACGCCCGCGTCGGCGAGCAGCCCCCACGCCGGGCGCAGCAGCGGGTCGCGCGGGTCGAACCCACCCACCTGGACGTGCACCTTCACCACCCGCGCCCCGGCCTCGACGGCGGCGCCCACGTAGTCGGCGACGTCCGACTCGGGGAACAGCGTCGCGGTCGCCACGGCGTCGGGGGTGGCGGCGGCGAACTCCGTGATCCAGTCGGTGAGCCACCGGGCCATGCCCGGCTTGTGCGGGTAGACCAGCGGGGCGAACGTCCGCACGCCGAGCTTCTGCAGCGTGGCCACCCGGTCCGCCTCGGAGGTGCGGTAGTGGATGGGCCAGTCCATCCCGTAGTGGGTCTGGGCCTGGTCGAAGTAGGCCCAGACCTTGCGCAGCACCGGCTCGGGCAGGAAGTGCACGTGCACGTCGACGATCCCGGGCACGCCGAGATCGGCGAGGAACCGCGGGACGTCGTCGTCCGCCTGCGGCGGAGCGGGAACACCCTCCACGGCCGCGGGCGCCGCCGTCACCTCAGCTCCCGGGCCCGCCCCTTGGCAGCGCGCCCGTAGGCCCGCTGGATCTCCCGGTCGGCGTCGCGTTTGGCGAGGTCGGTGCGCTTGTCGTAGGACTTCTTGCCCCGCGCGAGCGCGATCTCGCACTTCACCTTGCCGTCGCTGAAGTACAGCGACAGGGGAACCAGGGTGAGACCGCCCTCGCGGATCTTGCCGATCAACCGCTCGATCTCGCCCCGGTGCAGCAGCAGCTTGCGGGTGCGACGCGGTTCGTGGTTGGTCCAGCTGCCCTGGGTGTACTCGGGAATGTGCAGCCCGCGCAGCCAGACCTCGCCGTCGTCGACGGTGGCGAACGCGTCGACGAGGGACGCGCGGCCCAGGCGCAGGCTCTTCACCTCGGTGCCGAGCAACGCCACGCCGGCCTCGTACGTATCGAGGATCGCGTAGTCGTGTCGTGCCTTCCGGTTCTGCGCGATCACCGAGCGGCCTTTCTCCTTCACCTACCCAGAGTACGCGGACGGGCCACCCGATTGCCGCCCTCCGCGGCCGCGCGGGTCTCCCCCGGTTGTCACAGCCGGACGTACAGCCGCAGCGTCACATAGCCGGTGACGGCCGCGATGCCGGCACCGATCATCACCAGGATCGGCGACACCCAGATGATGTCGGCGACCTCGATCGGCGGCACGACACCGTTGGACACGATCCCGCTGAGCAGCTCGTCGATGAAGAGGAACTTCCCGACCAGGAGCCCCCCGACGGCGATGAGCGCGCCGACGACGCCGGTCACGACGGCCTCGATGAGGAACGGGAGCTGCGTGTACCAGCGTGTGGCGCCGACGAGCCGCATGACGCCGACCTCGGTACGGCGGGTGAACGCCGAGACCTGGACGGTGTTGGAGATCAGCAGCAGCGCCGCGACCGCCTGCACCATCGCGAGCGCGAACGTCACGTTGCGGACGCCGCCCAGGAAGTCGAACAGCTTCGCGACGACGTCGCGCTGGTCGATCACGTTGCGCACGCCGACCTGCCCCGCCATCGCCTGGCGCACGGCGTCGGCGCCCGCCTGCTGGTCGGACAGCCGCACCCGCAGCGTCGCCGGCAGCGACTGGGGGCGCACGAGGTCGGCGAGCGACTGCCCGGCGAACAGCTCCTTGTAGCGCTCGTAGGCCTGCTCCTGGTTCTCGAAGCGCACCGACTCCACGAGCGGTGAGTTCTCCAGGGTGGACTTCAGGCCGGCGCAGACGGGCTGGCTGCAGTCCTTGTCGTTGGCCGAGACGTCGGAGGTGAGCGCGACCTGCACCTCGACCCGGTCGCTGTAGAGCTGCTCGGTGCGGTCGATCGTGCGCACGGCCAGCAGACCGGTACCCACCAGCCCGAGCGAGATCGCGGTGGTCAGCACCATCGCGACCGTCATCGTGACGTTGCGCCGCAGGCCGGTGACGACCTCGCGGACGACGAAGTCCGAACGCACCTTCTACCGCCCCACGCCGTAGACGCCGCGGGACTCGTCGCGCACGACCTGCCCGAGATCCAGCTCGACGACCCGGCGGCGCATCGAGTCGACGATCGAGTGGTCGTGGGTGGCCATCACGACCGTGGTGCCCGTGCGGTTGATCCGCTCCAGCAGCAGCATGATGTCCTGGCTGGTGTCGGGGTCCAGGTTCCCGGTCGGCTCGTCGGCCAGCAGCACCAGCGGCCGGTTCACGAACGCCCGTGCGATCGCGACGCGCTGCTGCTCACCACCGGACAGCTCGTGCGGCATCCGCTCGGCCTTGCCCTGCAGCCCGACGAGGTCGAGGACCTCCGGCACGACCTTCTTGATGGTCGCGGACTGCTTGCCGATCACCTCGAGGGCGAACGCGACGTTGCCCCCGACGGTCTTGTTGGGCAGCAGCCGGAAGTCCTGGAACACGCAGCCGATCCGCTGACGCAGCCGGGGGACGCGGCGTCGTGGCAGCTTCGCGACGTTGAGGTCGGAGACGAAGATGTTGCCGCGCGTCGGGACGTCCTCTCTGAGCAGTAGCCGCAGGAAGGTCGACTTCCCCGAGCCCGATGGCCCGATGAGGAAGACGAACTCGCCCTTGTCGACGGCAACCGACACGCGATCCAGCGCGGGCCGCGTCGAGGTCTTGTAGAGCTTGGTGACACGTTCGAGGCGGATCACGGATGCGGAGGCTACCGGCGGGTGCACGTCGGGCTGACATCCGACCCGTCCCCTTGGCGCCCAGGACCAACCGCTCGGCACATCGGCGTATTTCGCGTCGATCATGCCGACATATCGGGCGCAGATCAGGAGGCGGAAAAGCCGCCGGCGACGATCAGAAGCGGGGACGGCCGGGGCCGCCGGTCATGCAGCCCCGGTCACTCTCGCCGCGGCCCTCAGGAGTCGGCGGACTGGCTGCGCCGCCACCGGATGCCGGCCTCGATGAAGCCGTCGATCTCCCCGTCGAGCACCACGGAGGGGTTGCCCACCTCGTAGTCGGTGCGCAGGTCCTTGACCATCTGGTACGGGTGCAGCACGTAGGAGCGCATCTGGTTGCCCCACGACGAGCCGGTGTCCTTGAGGGCGTCCATCCTGGCCCGCTCCTCCTGGCGCTGCCGGGCCAGCAGCTTGGCCTGCAGCACCAGCATCGCCGTGGCCTTGTTCTGCAGCTGGGAGCGCTCGTTCTGGCAGCTGACGACGATGCCGGTGGGGATGTGGGTGAGCCGTACGGCGGAGTCGGTGGTGTTGACGCCCTGGCCGCCGGGCCCCGAGGAGCGGTAGACGTCGACCCGGAGGTCCTTCTCGTCGATCTCCACGTGGTCGCTGGACTCGACGACCGGTGCCACCTCCACGCCGGCGAACGACGTCTGGCGGCGACCCTGGTTGTCGAACGGCGAGATCCGCACGAGCCGGTGGGTGCCCTGCTCGACCGAGAGCGTGCCGTAGGCGAACGGGGCGTGCACCTGGAACGTGGCCGACTTGATGCCGGCCTCCTCCGCGTAGGAGGTGTCGTACACGTCGGTGCCGTAGCCGTGGCGCTCCGCCCAGCGCATGTACATGCGCATGAGCATCTCGGCGAAGTCGGCCGCGTCGACGCCACCGGCCTCGGCCCGGATGGTCACGAGCGCCTCGCGCTCGTCGTACTCACCCGAGAGCAGCGTGCGCACCTCGAGCGAGGCGATGTCCTCACGGAGCTTGGCCCGCTCGGCGTCGGCATCGGCGATGGCGCCCTCGTCGGACTCGTCCTCCGCGAGCTCGTAGAGCACGGGCAGGTCCTCGAGGCGGCGCCGCAGGTCCTCGAGCCGGCGCAGGTCGCCCTGGGCGTGCGCCAGCCTGCTGGTGACCTTCTGCGCAGCGTCGGCGTCGTTCCAGAGATCGGGCTGGCCCGCCTGGTCGGAGAGGTCGGCGATCTCGGCGCGCAGCGCAGGCAGGTCGGTGACCGCCTCGATGCTCTCCAGCGTGGTGGAGAGTTCCTTCAGGTCGGCTGCGGCGTCGGGGTTCACAACGCTCCAGGTTACGCGGTTGCGCTTACTCCGTCGGGATCGCGTCCAGCAGCTTGAGCATCGAACGGGCGTGCGCCACCGCGAAGTCGGCGACAGCCTTGCGGTGCGGGTCAGGCTCACCGCGCGCGGTGGCGCGGGCCGCCTCCAGCCGCGCGGTGTACGCCTCCCGGCTGCTGCGCACCAACTCGGCGCGCTGCTTGACCGTGAGCGACCCGGCGTAGAGCAGCCGCAGCACCAGCGGGCTGCGCAGCGGGTCGGCCCCGCCTCCCGTGGCGAGCCAGGCCTTGAACGACCGCCGCCCCGCCGCCGTGATCGCGTACTGCTGCGACGCTCGCGGACCCTGCTTCCCGAGCTTCAGCAACCCCGCGTCCGCGAGCACCGGCAACTCCCGGTACACCTGGCTCCGGGTGACGGAGAAGAAGGAGCCGAACCGCTGGCCCGCGGTCGCGACCAACTGCCCTCCGGTCATCGGCCCGTCGTGCAGCAGTCCGAGCAGCGCGGCGGCAGTGGCGTTCACGGCGGTCGCTCTCGCGGGCGGCATCCTCACACCGTGCCACCCCGGAGCCCCCAGCGCAGCCTCCACAATGGCCCCGAAGTCCGAAGTGGGCACGATCGGCGGCGCGGGCGAAGCATGATCGGCGATCTCGCGCACTCGCCGATCGCGCCCCCGACACGAGACCGAACGCGACGGAAATCCTCTCCCCTGCCCGGCTGATCGAATCGGTCGACAACGGGATGCCGATCTTGATGTCGATTCACGAATGCCGCGAGATCGCGTGGATCGGTTTCCGGACGAGGCCCGGACCGCGCTGGGCACAGCGCCGAGCGGGCTCGACGCCACGCTGACGAGGCTCCCGGCTGCCGGCATCGTCCGTGCTCGAGCGCACGCTCAGCCGTCCTGCCTCTGCCGAGCCCGGCCCGGCGATCCCCACCCGCGTCGCTCCGCCCCGGCACCGATTCGCCACGACCCCTTGTCCACACTGGTTCTCGGACTCGGATGATCACGGCACTCGGCCCGGTGGACCGTACAGAATGGTTCGACCCGAATCTCGCGCATTCGAACGAACCCGGAACATCCGACCGGGGGCGCCGAGGCCCCTCGGGTGCCGCTTCGACCTTCCGGCCGCGATCACCCGGCCGGCCTCGGGTCCCGTCCCCGATCCGGGTAGACGACGCGAACCCGCAGGACAGCCCAGTTGGAGTCGGCTCCGCCTGTAACGATCACATGAGCTGATTCCGAGTCACACCACCCCAGACCTGCCCAATCACCGCAGGCATGTGGATCTGCACGTTACGGGCGGCCACCGGACCCCGAAAACTCACACCGAACACACACAGGTGCATTCAAGGTACCCGCCAGTAGCCCGGCGGGTACACCCGTTTTCGCGCCGAGCGGACATACGGGCCGGTGAGACCCATCCGGCGTGAGCAAGGAGATCCATGGCTCGCTTCCTCGTGCGCCGACTGTTCAACTACGTGGCGCTCTGCCTCGTCGCCACCTTCCTGGCCTTCGCCCTCGCCGCACTGACGTTCGACCCGATAGCCAAGCTGCAGGAGCGCAACCCGCCGCCGCCGCAGTCCGCGATCGACGCCAAGCGGGCCGAGCTGCACCTCGACGAGCCGATCCCGGCGCGGTTCGTGCACTGGCTCGGCGACGCGGCGCGCGGCGACTTCGGCCAGACCGTCGTCAACACCTCCATCAGCGACGAGCTCCCCCGTCGCGTCGGCGTGAGCCTGCGGCTGTTCCTGCTCGGCACCGTGGTGGGGATCGGGCTCGGGGTGATCCTCGGGGTGGCCAGCGCCATCCGGCAGTACAAGTTCAGCGACTACTTCGCGACGCTGTTCTCGTTCGTCATCCTGTCCACGCCGGTGTTCCTGCTCGGGCTGCTCCTCAAGTACGGCGCGCTCCAGCTCAACACGGCAGCGGGAGCCCAGCTCCTCGTCTTCACCGGCGAGACGTCCCCGGGTTTCCAGGGGAGCTTCGGCGCCGCCCTGCTCGACCGCATCCAGCACCTCGTCCTGCCGACGCTGACGATCGCGCTGGGCCAGATCGCCTACTACAGCCGCTACCAGCGCAGCGCGATGCTCGACGTGCTGGGCAGCGACTTCCTGCGCACCGCGCAGGCCAAGGGGCTCACCCGGCGCAAGGCCCTGTTCAAGCACGGGCTGCGCACAGCGCTCGTGCCGATGGCCACGCTGTTCGCGTTCGGGTTCGGACTGCTGATCACCGGCGGCACGTTCACGGAGCGGATCTTCGGCTGGTACGGCATGGGCGACTGGCTGGTCTACGGCATCGAGCAGGACGACACGAACATCACGGCGACCGTCACGCTGTTCGTCGCCGTCCTGGTGCTGATCTCGGGCTGGCTGTCCGACGTGTTCTACGCCCTTCTCGACCCACGGGTCCGGCTGCGCTGACGCCGAACAGGAGATCCCGATGACCACCACAGATGTCGGCGCCGGTACGCACGTCCCCGCGGGCGGCGGAGCACCCGTCGAGGTTCCGTCGGGCCCCGCTGCCGCGGAGACCGAGGGCGTCACCCGCGGCCGGCTCGTCCTGCGCCGGTTCCTGCGCAACCGGCTCGCGCTCGCCGGGCTCGTCACGCTCGTGCTGCTCTATGCGGTGTCGCTGCTCAGCCCGCTGTTCGCGCCGTGGGCCTACAACCAGTACGACTACACCGCGTTCCTGCAGCCGCCCTCGCCCAGCCACTGGTTCGGCACCTCGCAGATCGGCGAGGACGTGTTCGCCCAGACCATGCGCGGGCTGCAGAAGTCACTCACGATCGGCCTGCTCACCGGACTGATCTCGATCGTCATCGCGTCGCTGGTCGGCGCCTCCGCCGGCTACTTCGGCGGCTGGGTCGACCGCGGTCTGATGTGGGTGGTCGACCTGCTCCTCGTGCTGCCGTCGTTCCTCATCATCGCGGTGATCTCCCCCGCGCTGCGGGGCAGCAGCTGGATCTGGTTCGTGCTCCTGCTGGGTGTGTTCGCCTGGATGATCACCGCGCGGATCCTGCGCGGGATGACGCTGACGCTGCGCGAGCGCGAGTTCGTCAAGGCCGCGAAGTTCATGGGCGCCCCGTCGTCGCTGATCATCCGGCGGCACATCCTGCCGAACATGGCGTCACTGATGATCATCGACGTCACGATCACGGTGGGTGCCACCATCCTGCTCGAGACGGGGCTGTCCTACTTCGGCTTCGGCGTGCAGCCTCCCGACGTCTCGCTGGGCACCCTGATCCGCGCCGGCAGCGACGCGGCGGTCACCACCCCCTGGCTGTTCCTGTTCGCAGGCGGCCTGCTGGTCATCTCGGTGCTGGCCGTCAACTTCATCGGCGACGGCCTGCGTGACGCGCTCGACCCGAACTCCCGCGGAGGCCGCCGCCGGCAGAAGTCGGCCCGCAAGTCGGCAAGCAAGACGAAGAAGGTCGCCACCTCATGACGATGATCGACTCCGACGTGCTGGCCGACCCCGGTCTCCCACCCGGCCCCGATGACGCCCTGCTGGAGGTCTCCGACCTCGAAGTGTCCTTCCCCAGCGAGGACGGCCGCGTGCGTGCGGTGCGCGGGATCAGCTACCGGGTGGCCCCCGGCGAGGTACTGGGCATCGTCGGCGAGTCCGGCTCGGGCAAGTCGGTGTCCTCCCTGGCCGTGATGGGGCTCCTGCCGCCGTCGGCGAAGATCAGCGGCTCGATCCGGCTGCGCGGGCAGGAGCTGCTCGGCCTGTCGGACACCGAGCTGTCGCGGATCCGCGGCCGGAAGATCGCCATGGTGTTCCAGGACCCGCTCTCGGCCCTGACCCCCGTCTACACGGTCGGCGACCAGATCGCCGAGGCCCTGCTGGTGCACGGTGGCCGCTCGATGACCGCGAAGGCCGCGGCGAAGCGGTCCGTGGAGCTGCTCGACCTCGTCGGCATCCCGAACGCCACGGACCGGGTGAACGCGTTCCCGCACGAGTTCTCCGGCGGGATGCGCCAGCGGGCCGTGATCGCGATGGCGATCGCCAACGACCCCGACCTGATCATCGCCGACGAGCCGACCACCGCCCTGGACGTCACGGTGCAGGCCCAGGTCCTGGAGGTGCTCAAGACCGCGCAGGAGGTGACGGGCGCGGGGATCGTGCTGATCACGCACGACCTCGGGGTCGTCGCGGGCACGGCCGACCGCGTGGTCGTGATGTACGCGGGGAAGGCGGTGGAGACGGGCACCGTCGACGAGATCTTCGCGGCGCCCCGCATGCCGTACACGCTCGGCCTGCTCGGCTCCATCCCCCGCCTCGACATCGGACGCGGGCAGCCGCTCGTGCCGATCGAGGGCCAGCCCCCGTCGATGGTCGCGCTGCCCCCGGGCTGCCCGTTCGGTCCCCGCTGTCCGCTGCACGTCGACGCCTGTGACCAGGCCGAACCCGAGCTGCTCGTGGCGCCGGGAGCCTCCGGGGACCACCGCGCCGCCTGCATCCGCACGGCCGAGCTGGCCGAGGCCGACGCCGAGGGCGGCGAGCTCGCCGCCGAGGTCTTCGACGCACACGTCGTGGACACCTCGGCGCTCCACACCGTGCCCCGCACCGAGCGCGAGGTGGTGCTCGGTGTCGACGGGCTGGTGAAGCACTACCCGGTGCGCACGGGCAGCGTCTTCCGCCGCAAGGTCGGCGCGGTGCAGGCCGTGGACGGCGTGACGTTCGACGTGCGCGCCGGTGAGACCCTCGGCCTCGTCGGCGAGTCGGGCTGCGGCAAGTCGACGACGATCCTCGAGATCATGGGACTGGAGCCGCCGATGGGCGGTTCGGTGCAGGTGCTGGGCTCCGACATCACGGGCCTGTCGAAGGCCGACCGCAAGCGGATCCGGCGCGACCTGCAGATCGTGTTCCAGGACCCGATGGCCTCGCTCGACCCGCGGCTTCCGGTGCGCGACCTGATCGCGGAGCCGCTCGAGGTGCAGGGTTTCTCCAAGGAGCAGATCGCGCAGCGCGTCCCGGAGCTGATGCGGCTGGTCGGGCTGCGGTCCGAGCAGATCAACCGCTACCCGGGGGAGTTCTCCGGCGGCCAGCGCCAACGCATCTGCATCGCCCGCGCGCTCGCGCTGGAGCCGAAGGTGCTGGTGCTCGACGAGCCGGTCTCCGCACTCGACGTCTCGATCCAGGCCGGGGTGCTCAACCTGCTCGACGAGCTCAAGGTGCGCCTCGGGCTCGCCTACCTGTTCGTGGCGCACGACCTGTCGGTGGTGCGCCACATCGCCGACCGGGTGGCCGTGATGTACCTGGGCAAGATCGTCGAGATCGGCAGCGTGGACGAGGTGTTCGCCGCGCCGCAGCACCCGTACACCCAGGCGCTGCTGTCGGCGATCCCCGTGCCCGACCCCGAGGTCGAGCGCCGCCGCGAGCGCGTCCTGCTCCACGGCGACATGCCCAGCCCCGCCAACCCGCCGTCCGGCTGCCGGTTCCGCACCCGCTGCCCGCTGTTCCTCACGCTCGACGCGGACCAGCAGGCCCGGTGCATCGGCGAGGAGCCGCTGCGGCGGCCCGCGCAGCCCGCCGAGCCGGGAACGGCCGTGGTCGACCACGAGGCGGCCTGCCACTGGGCCCGGATCAAGACCGTCGTCTAGCTCCGCTCCGCCCGCCCCCGAACGTCCGTCATCCCCGAGTGACGGCCCCACCCCGTAGCGATTCCACGAGCTGCGGATGAACCAGGAGGAACAATGAAACCGTCACGTCGAGGAGCGGGGTTGGTGGCGCTCGCCGCGGCCACCGCGCTCGTGCTGACCGCCTGTGGCGGCGGGGGTGGAAGCGGAACGGCCGGCGACGTCACTGGCGGGGCGCCGCCGGCGGCCGGCAACGACATGAACCCGGTCGCCTACGACCAGGTCCGCGACGGCGGCGACTTCTTCTGGTCGATCGACAGCCTGCCGCCGCAGTACAACTACAACCAGCTTGACGGCACGGAGCGCAACAACAAGGACATCATCGACTCGATGGTGCCCGAGATCATGAAGGGTGACGCGCAGAGCGTCTACCAGATCGACCCGGACTACCTCGAGTCGGCGGAGCTCACCAGTACCGACCCCCAGGTGGTCACGTACAAGCTGAACCCCAAGGCCAAGTGGAACAGCGGACGGCCGATCGACTGGACCGACTTCGACGCCCAGTACAAGGCGCTCAACGGGTCCAACCCGGCCTACGTCGTGTCCGGCACCACCGGTTATGACGTGATCCAGTCGGTGACCCAGGGCGCCACCCCCCAGGAGGTGGTGGTCACCTACAGCTCGAAGTTCGCGGACTGGAAGGGCAACTTCCTGCCGCTCTACCCCCGCGAGACGAACTCCGACCCCAAGGTCTTCAACGAGGGCTGGATCAGCCAGCCGCTGAACGACCAGACCGCCGGGCCGTTCAAGCTCGAGAGCGTCGACGCCACAGCGAAGCGGATCACCGTGGTGCGCAACGAGAAGTGGTGGGGCCAGCCGGCCAAGCTCGACCGCATCGTCTACGTCGCGCTCGACCAGGCGGCACAGGCCGACGCGTTCGCCAACGGCTCGCTGAGCTTCCTGACGATCGGCCCGAGCGTGGCGACCTTCCAGCGTGCCCAGCAGGTGCCCGACACGGTCATCCGTAAGGCGAACGGGCCCAACTACCGCCACATCACCTTCAACGGTGCCCCGGGCTCCATCCTGGAGGACCCGAAGCTGCGACTGGCGATCATGAAGGGCATCGACCGCAACGTCATCACGCAGTCGCAGATCGGCCCGATCGTCCCCGGCGCCAAGCCGCTCGGCAACCACCTCTACGTGGAGGGCCAGGAGGGCTACGAGGACCACTCCGGCGTGGTCGCCTTCGACCCGGAGAAGGCAAAGTCGGAGCTCGACGCCCTGGGCTGGACCCTGCAGGGCAACGTGCGGGCCAAGGACGGCAAGCAGCTCGTGATCCGTGACGTCATCCCCACCGGCACGCCGGTGAGCGAGGCGGAGGCGCGGATCGTGCAGCAGCAGCTCGCCGCGATCGGTGTGCAGGTGACCATCGACTCGGTGCCGAGCGACAACTTCTTCGAGCAGTTCGTCAACGTCGGCAACTTCGACATCACGCACTTCGCGTGGCTCAGTACCCCGTCGCCGATCAGCTCGTCGAGCGGGATCTACCGGCTGGTCGACGGCACGGTCGGCCAGAACTACGGCCGCATCGGCAACCAGAAGATCAACGACCTGCTGGTGCAGGCCAACGCCGAGCTCGACCCGGTGAAGCAGCGCGTGATCGTCAACGAGATCGACACGGAGCTGTGGAACATCGGGCACTCGCTGCTCACCTACCAGCGCCCGGACGCGGTGGCCGTGAAGCCCAATGTCGTCAACTTCGGCGCCAAGGGGTTCGCGGACTACAACTACACCCTCATCGGCTTCGCCAAGTGAGGTCGTAGTCCTTGACCAGCGGCAGCGCAGCGGGCGGAGGGCGTCTCGGCACCCTCCGCCCGCTGCGCCACGCCCTGCTCACCACCGCAGTCGTCCTCGCCGTGTGCGGGGTGCTGGCCGGCGTCGCGGCGACCGAGTTCGCTGCGGCGTCGGCGCACATCGGCGCCGCGACCGGCCGGGCCGAGGGTGTGGTCGAGGCAGCTCGTGACGAGTCATCGGTGCTGGTCCGCTGGACCCCGCCAGGGCAGGCGGAACGGGTCGACGCCGTGGAGTCGGCCGGCACACCCCCCGCGCCCGGCGCGCGTACCGAGGTGGCGTTCGACCCCGCCGACCCCACGAATCCGCTGATTCCCGGCGCGCGGATCCTCGCCGGCGCCGACCGGGCACTCACGACGCTCGCATTCAGCCTCGTCGTCGCCCTGCTCGTGGTCGGCGTGCTCGCCTGGCAGGTGGTCACCCGCAGGCGGGCGTTCACGCAGCCGGTGCGGTCGGTGCCCGTCCGCCGGGTGCGCTGGCAGGCCGGGCTGGCCACCCGCAGCTACCTCGAGACCGACACCCAGCCGGGGCGCTGGATCCCCGTGCACTTCGACCCGGTGCTCGTCGGCCTCCCCTCCCCTACGGTCGTCCGACTGCACGGTGACCCGCTGCGGGACCGCCTGGTGGCCGCCACCGTCACCGATGCCGACGGGGAGCACCCGCTCGTCCCGTCCGGGCCGGTGCGCCTGGACGAGCCACGCGGCCACCGCACCGACAACCCGTCGCGGCCCGACGCCACCGTCGGCGCCCGCGCCGCGGCGCTGGCGCGCATGACCCGGCAGCTGCAGGCCGACCTCCCGCTCGTCGTGCCGGCCCCGTTCATCGGCCTGCTGTGGACCTACGTCGACCGCGGTGGGCTGCTGACCTGGGTGGCCGTCACGGCCCTGACGGCAGCACTCGGCCTGTGGCTCGGGGCCGTGCGCGGCTCCGACCCCACCTGACCCGCCGTCAGTCGCGCTCGTCGAGCACGTCGATCCAGCCACCGGAGCGCCAGTACTCGCCGGCGTCGCGGGCCAGGAGCTGGTGGTCCACCAAGTAGCGGCGCAGGGTGGCGTGGTCCGCGGCGCCACCGTCGGTCCACGCCCGCAGCACCGCGTCCACCTCCCGCTCCGGGTAGCGGCGGCCGGGCTCGAAGCTCTGCGCCACGTGCTCCAGCACCATCCGGCGTTTCGGCCCCTGCGCCGGGAACGACAGCAGCCGCCCCTCGCGCACGAACCGGCCGACGACCTGCTCGACGCCGGGATCGGCGTAGCCGAGGTCCTCGACGGGGACGACGGGCGCCGCGGAGCGGGCGGCCTCCTTGAACAGCTCGGCCCGCACCTCGAACCTGTCGTCCACGAGCCCGCCCGCCTGCAGCTTCTGCAGCGCCCGCCCGACCTCGCGCGGGGCCAGGCCCGTGGCTGCGCCGACGTCGGTGGGCGTGCGGGCGCCCAGCACGAGTGCGGACACGACACGCAGGCGGTCGGGCTCCGCGAGCAGCCCGACGATCTCGGCAGGAGTCACGGCCGTCGAGATTACCGGTTCTCCGGACAGGGACGCCGGAGCGCCCGAATCCACGCAGAGACGGCACGACCTCGTGCGAAGCGACGAATCGTAGAAATCGTTCCAGCGGGCGAATGGGAACATTTCCCGAGAAGGCGTCCATGATCAGTTCTCGCAGGTATCCTCGGGGATTGATCCGACGCCGAGCCGTGCGAGAGAGCGAGCCCCGACCGCGTGTTGAGACACCTTCTCGAGAAGAGTCTCGGTTGGCTACTCATGATCGTCGTGGCCACCAACCTCACGTACTTCCTGGCCAGCCTCTTCCTGGATCCGCGGGCCAACTACCTGCAGCTGAGGCCACCGCGATCCCCCGAGGAGATCGACCGCTCGCTGGCCCAGTACAACCTCAGCCCGGCCACCCCGCTCCTCGACCGCTGGTGGCACTGGATCAGTGACATCGTTCTGCACTGGAATTGGGGCTATTCACCGGTCGGCGTCAGCGTCAACACCCAGATCGCCTTCCGGATCGGTGTCAGCGCACAGCTCGTGCTGCTGTCGATGATTCTCTCCACGGTCCTCGGTATCGCCCTCGGCGTCTATACCGCGGGCCGCCAGTACCGCTTCGCCGACCGGTTCCACCAGGCGCTGTCGATCATCACGATCAACGTTCCCACCGTCGTCGCCTCGCTCGTGGTGGTCCTGCTCGCGATCATGCTCAACCAGTCGCTCGGCACCACCCTGCTCTTCGTCGCGGGCGCGCAGTCGCCGACGGTCAGCGGGTTCTGGCCGCTGGTACTCGACCGGATCCGGCACCTCGTCCTGCCGACCGTCGCGCTCACGCTCATCAGCTACGCGGGCTACCACCTGCTGCAGCGCTCGCTGCTGCTCGACACCATCAACTCCGACTACGTGCGGACGGCGCGGGCCAAGGGCCTGACCCGCAAGGAGGCCATCCGGCGCCACGGCCTGCGCACGTCGCTGATACCGGTCGCCACCTCCGTCGCCTTCGCGGTGCCTGCGTTGTTCACCGGAGCCGTGATCACGGAGACGATCTTCGGCTGGCAGGGCATGGGCCAGTACTTCACGTCGACGATCAGCAACAACGACATCAACGGTGTGGTCGCCGTCGCCGCGTTCGGCGCGCTGATGACCGCGATCGGGGCGATCCTCGCCGACATCGCGGTGGTGGTGCTCGACCCGCGGGTCCGGATGGCCGGCTCATGACCGCCAACTTCCCGGGCCCGGTCCCGACGGTCGATCTCGGCGCGGAGCCCTCCACCGCCGAGAAGCGCATGACCCGCGCCCGGCTGAGCAGGCGCCGGCTCTACCTGCGCCGGTTCCTGCGGAGCAAGGGCGCCGTGGCCGGGCTGGTGATCCTCGGCCTCCTCGTGCTGTTCGCCCTGCTGGGCGGCGAGTTCACGCCGTACTCGTACAGCGACGTCGACTTCGCGGGCCTGACGGCGCCACCGTCACCCGACCACATCCTCGGCACCGACAGCGCGGGCAACGACACGTTCGCCCAGGCCGTCCACGGCCTGCAGCGGTCGCTCGTCATCGCCGTGTCGGTGTCGGCCCTCACGACGGTCATCTCGGCGTTCGTCGGTGCCGTCGCGGCCTACCTCGGCGGCACCACCGAGAAGGTCGTCCTCGGGATCGTGCACTTCCTGCTGGTGGTGCCCTCGTTCCTGATCCTCGCCCTGGTCTCGCAGAAGGCCGGGGGCGACTGGAGGGTGCTCATCGTCGTCCTGACGGTGTTCGGCTGGATGTACAACGCGCGCGTGGTGTGGGCACTGGCCACCTCCTTGCGCGAGCGGGAGTACGTCCTCGCGGCCCGCTTCATGGGGGTCGGCCGGGTCCGGATCGTGCTGCGCCACCTGATCCCCAACATCGGGTCGCTGCTCGTCGTGACGTTCACCATCGGGGTGGTCGCAACCGTCCAGGGCGAGACCGCGCTGTCGTTCATCGGGTTCGGGGTGCAGCCGCCCGACGTCTCGCTGGGCACCATGCTCAACGACGGTGCCGACACGGTCTCCAGCGCGCCCTGGCTGTTCTACGTCCCGGCGGTGCTCGTCACCCTCCTGACCGTCTCGATGGCGTTGATCGGCGACGGGCTGCGCGACGCGCTCGATCCGACGTCCCGATCCGGCGGTGGGGCGTGACCCCGGCAGCGGAAGCCGACCCCGTGCTCTCCGTCCGCGACCTCGAGGTCTCCTTCCCCTCCGAAGCCGGCCGCGTGCACGCGGTCCGCGGCGTCGGCTTCGACCTGTACCCGGGCCGCACCCTGGGCATCGTCGGGGAGTCGGGCTCGGGCAAGTCGGTCACCTCGATGGCGGTGATGGGCCTGCTCCCGGACTACGCGGCGGTGCGCGGCTCCGTCACGCTCGGCACCAGGGAGCTGCTCGGCCTCGACGACCGGCAGATGTCCGAGATCCGCGGGCGCGAGCTCGGGATGGTCTTCCAGGATCCGCTGGCGGCACTGACACCGATCTTCACCGTGGGACGCCAGGTCGTCGAGGCGTTGCAGATCCACCAGGACCTCGACCGGAACGCCGCCTGGAAACGGGCGGTGGAGCTGCTCGACCTGGTCGGCATCCCGAACGCGGCGGCGCGGGCCCGGTCGTTCCCGCACGAGTTCTCCGGCGGGATGCGCCAGCGCGTCGTCATCGCCATGGCGATCGCCAACGGTCCACGGGTCCTCGTCGCCGACGAGCCGACCACCGCACTGGACGTCACGGTGCAGGCGCAGATCCTCGACGTCCTCCAGCTCGCCCGCGCCGAGACGGGCGCTGCGCTCATCCTGATCACCCACGACCTCGGCGTCGTCGCCGGCACCGCCGACGACGTGCTCGTGATGTACGCGGGGCGCCCGGTGGAGCGGGCCCCGGTCGGCGAGCTGTTCGCGCGGCCCCGGATGCCCTACACGATCGGGCTGCTCGGTGCCGTCCCGCGGGTGGACAGCGCCGAGCGCCGTCCGCTCCTGCCGATCACCGGCAACCCACCGCTCCTGGTCGATCTGCCCGCGGGTTGTCCGTTCGAGCCGCGCTGCCCGATCTCCGTGGCGGAATGCGCCGTCGAGGAGCCCGTGCTGACGCCGGTCTCCCCCGACGGGGAGCATGCCGCGGCCTGCATCCGCGCCGGGCACATCGCCGACGGCCGGGTCGACGGGGCCGCGATCTACCCCGTGCCGCGCGCACCGGTGGCGCCGGCGGCTGCGATCCCCCGCGAGCGGCGCCCCGCCGTGCTCGAACTGGACGGCGTCAGCAAGACGTTTCCTCTGCTCAAGGGGACGCTGCTGAAACGACGTGTCGGCTCGGTGTACGCGATCTCCGGGGTCGGGTTCGACATCCGCGAAGGCGAGACGCTGGGGCTGGTCGGCGAGTCGGGCTGCGGGAAGACCACCACCCTGCTGGAGGTCATGAACCTCCGCGCGCCGGAGCAGGGCAGCATCCGGGTCACGGGCGTCGACGTGTCGGACCTGGCGGACCGGCGCCAGGAACGGGCTCTGCGACGGAAGCTGCAGATGGTGTTCCAGGACCCGATGGGCGCCCTCGACCCGCGGCTGACGATCTTCGACATCCTCGCCGAGCCGTTGCGGGCGGTCGGTGAGGCGAACCGGGAGACGATCGGGCGCCGCGTCGACGAGCTGATGGAGCTGGTCGGGCTCGACCCGGAACACAGCGACCGGTTCCCCACCGCCTTCTCCGGCGGACAGCGCCAGCGCATCGGCATCGCCCGTGCGCTGGCCACCAACCCGTCGCTCGTGGTGCTGGACGAGCCGGTCTCGGCCCTGGACGTCTCCATCCAGGCGGGCATCATCAACCTTCTCAACGATCTCAAGGCCGAGCTCGGGCTGTCCTACCTCTTCGTCGCCCACGACCTCGCCGTGGTGCGGCACATCTCGGACCGGGTCGCGGTGATGTACCTGGGCCGGATCGTCGAGATCGGCACCGTCGACGAGGTCTTCGACGACCCGCGCCACCCGTACTCCCACGCGCTGCTCTCGGCGATCCCGGTGACCGACCCGCAGGTCGAGCGCACCAGGGAACGGGTGGTCCTGCGCGGCGACCTGCCCAGCCCCACCGACTCCTCCCCCGGCTGCCGGTTCGTCAGCCGGTGCCCCCTGCACCCCGCGCTCGACGCCACGCAGCGCGCGCGGTGCGTGGCCGAGACCCCCGAGCTGACCGGTGCGGGCGGCTCCGATCACCTGAACGCCTGTCACTTCCGCTGATGCCCGGCAGCTCGTCGAGGGGAGACCGACCATGCACGTCCTGAAGCGCCCCGCCGCACTCGCGGCCGCCGCCGTGCTGTCGGTGGCGCTCGCGGCCTGCGGCACCACGTCGAACGGCGGCGAGGTCAGCGCCCAGTCGCTCGCCTCCCAGGTCGCGTACAACCCGCAGCCCTACGACAACATCAGGGACGGGGGCACGCTCACCACCTCGTTGCCGGAGCTCACCCCCCAGTTCAACAACTGGCAGAGCGACGGTGCCACGGTCGACGGCGCGCAGGTCTGGAGCTGGTACAACCCGGACCTCATCACGTTCACCGCCGACGGCAAGGCCGTCTTCGACCCGGACTACCTCACGGACGTGAAGCAGGAGACCGTCGACGGGAACACCCGGGTCACCTACACGATCAATCCGAAAGCGGTCTACAACGACGGCACGCCCATCGACTGGACCTCCTTCGACGCCGTGTGGAAGGCCGACCGGGGCACCGATCCGGCCTACCTCGTGGCGTCCACCGACGGCTACGACCGCGTCTCGTCGCTGACACCCGGCGTGAACTCCCGCCAGGTGGTGGTGACGTTCAGGGGCATCAACCTGTGGTGGCAGAACCTGTTCGGCTCGCTGCTGCACCCGAAGGCCCTCTCCCCGGCCGTGTTCAACCAGGGCTACATCGACAACCCGCACCCGGAATGGGGCGCCGGCCCGTACACGATCAGCAAGTTCGACCAGCAGAACGGCATCATCACCTTCGAGCGCAACCCGAGGTGGTGGGGCCGGAAGGGCAAGCTCGACTCGCGGACCTTCGTCGTCATGGAGGACTCGGCCGCCCTCAACGCGTTCAAGAACGGCCAGATCGACGCGGTGTCGGCGGGCACCAAGGACCGGCTGGCGCAGCTGTCGGGACAACCGGGCACCGAGATCCGCAAGAGCACCTCGCTGCAGGTCGACTACTTCACGCTCAACGGCACCAGCCCCGTCCTGTCCGACGTCCAGGTGCGCAAGGCGGTACTCGAGGCCATCGACCGCAACGAGATCACGAAGGTCCAGCTCCAGGGCCTCGGCTACACCACGGCCCCGGCGGGCTCCTTGATCCTGCTGCCGTTCCAGGACGGCTACCAGGACGACTTCGGCAAGGTCATCCGCTTCGACCCCCGGCAGGCGGAGAAGGACCTCGACGCCGCGGGGTGGACGCCCGGTCCGGACGGCGTCCGGGCCAAGAACGGCAAGCCACTGGAGTTCAGCTACGTCAACACCGGCGACGACCCGATCGGCAAGGCGATCGCCGGTGCCACCGCGGCGATGCTCAAGAACGTCGGCATCAAGCTGGACATCCGGCAGGTTCCCTCGAGCGACTTCTCGAAGATCATCACCGGGCAGCAGTTCGACATGTTCTACTCGGGCGCCGTGGACGGCAGCCCGTTCGGGATCGCGCAGATCTGCCAGCTGTACTGCTCGGACACCCAGTTCCTCAAGTCCGGTGTCAACAGCCCGGCGAACGACGCCCTCGTCCGGTCCGTGAACACGCTGCCCACCGCGCAGCAGCAGTACGCGAGGGCGTCCGAGGCGGAGATCGCGACGTTCCGGACCTACGGCGTCATGCCGACCGTCAACCTGCCGGAGATCGACGCGGTCAGGACCGGCCTGGCCAACTACGGGCCGGGGCGCTACTTCAGCACCACACCGGAGAACATCGGCTGGCAGAAGTAGCGCCCGTCCGCATCAGCGGGTGATCGTGAGGTCGGCGATCCTCCCGCGATGGGCGGCGGAGTCGCCGAACTGGCCGGCCAGCCGCTTGGCGCGCTTGTAGTAGAAGTGCGACTCGTGCTCCCAGGTGTATCCGATGCCGCCGTGGTACTGGATCATCGCGGCGGTCGCGTCGACGGCGACGTCACCTGCCTTGGCCTTTGCCACCGAGACGGCGAGCGGGGCGTCGGACAACCCGGTGTCCACGGCATGGGCGGCGTAGAGCACGGCGTGCTCGGCCATGGTCACACCGATGTGCAGGTCGGCCAGCGCGTGCTTGATCACCTGGAACGACCCGACCGGCACGCCGAACTGCTGCCGTTCGCGGTCGTAGGCCACCGTGCGGGAGAGCGCCTCGCGCGCGATCCCGACCAGGTCGGCGGCGACGAGGACGGTGGCGCGCGCCGCGAGCTCGTCGAGCACCTCGGCGCTCGCCCCCGGCAGGGCCTGACCCGCGCCCGCCTCCAGCGCGGCGAGCCGCACCGTGCCGTCGTAGGAGCCCTGCCGTGTGGCGGGGGCGCCCTCGACCAGTACAAGCCCGTCGCCCGACCGCGCGACGACGACGTCAGCGATCTCGCCGTACTCCACCGTCGGGAGCGTGCCCGGGGCGCTGCCCCGCAGGGTCAGCGCGCCCACGGCGTCACCACCGGCGAGCCTGGGGAGCCAGGCCGCCTGCTGCTCGTCCGACCCGGCCAGCCGGATCGCCTCCGCGGCCAGCACGGTGCCCCGCCACGGTCCCGGGGCCGCGCCGGCGCCGAGCTCGCGGGCGATCACCTGTGCCTCGACCAGCCCGAGCCCGAGCCCGTCGTGCTCCTCGGGCACGAGCACCGCCAGCCAGCCCTGCTCGGCGGCGGCCTTCCAGAGCGACGCGGGGTGCCCGTCGCCCGCCGGATCCTCGACGACCGCGCGGACTGCCTCCAGGTCGAACCGATCGGCGAGGTAGCCGCGCACGGCGGCACCGAACTCGCGCTGGTCCTCGGTCGGGGCGAAGAACATGACCAGCTCCTATCGCGGGAGGCCGAGCACGCGCTCGGCGGTGATGTTGCGCTGCACCTGCGAGGACCCGCCCCAGATCGTGACGGACCGCGACCACATCGACTGGGCGTGCAGCGGCCGGATGTCGAGTCCGTCGATCGCGTCGAGCGTGGCGTCCTCGCCCAGGACGTCGTCGAAGACCTCCCACAGGTCCTGGAACGTCTCCGACCACTGCAGCTTCGTCATCGAGGCCTCGAAGCCGAGGTCGCGCCCCTGCTCCACCTGCGTGAGCACGTGCATGGCGTGCAGGCGCAGGCACTCCAGTTCGGTGAGGACCCGGGCGAGCTTGTCGCGCACCACCGGGTCGCGGTCGCGGCCGAGCTTCTTCGCCACCGCGACGATCTCGTCGTACTGGCGGCGGAACTCGGTGTACTGGGCGATGCCGGACGCGCCGCGCTCGAAGGAGAGCAGCAGCATCGCCGTGCGCCAGCCGTCGCCGATCTCCCCGAGGCAGTCGGTGGCAGGCACCCGCGCGTCGGTGAAGAACACCTCGCCGAACTCGCTGGCCCCGCTCATCTGCTTGAGCGGCCGCGCCTCGACGCCGGGCTGGTGCATGTCGATCAGCAGCATCGAGATGCCACGGTGCTTGGCGGAGCCTGCCTCCGTGCGCACCATGGTGAAGATCTTGTCGCCGTGCACGGCGTTGGTGGTCCACACCTTCTGGCCGTTGACCACGAAGTCGTCACCGTCACGCACGCCTCTCGTGGACAGCGCCGCGAGGTCGGAGCCGGCGCCGGGCTCGGAGAAGCCCTGGCACCAGATCACCTCGTTGCGCAGGAGCGGCCCGACGATCTCCTTCTTCTGCGCGTCCGTGCCGATCGCCATCACGGTGGGGGCGAGGAACGACAGACCGAGCGGGTTGACGGTGCGCGGGGCGCGCGCCAGCACCATCTCCTCGTCGTAGATCGCCCGCATGCCCGGGGTGCCGCCGCGGCCGCCGAACTCGGTGGGCCACTCGATGCCCGCGAAGCCGGCGAGCGCCTTGTCGCGCTCCCAGTCCCGGCGCAGCCGGAAGCTCTCGTCGTCGCCGAGCGACTCCCAGAAGCCCGGCCGCTGCCACTCCTCCGCGATGTTGGCCAGCAACCAGGACCGCAGCTCGCTGCGGAACTCCTCCTCCGCTGCGGTGTACGTCAGGTCCATGCGGCCTCCTCGTCACGATCGCGCTGGGATCACCTTGGCATACCGACGAGTAACCTGCGTACCCCTCACCTGACACCGACCCCGACAACCCGCGAGTCGCCCGATCCACGGGCCCGAGTCGCCCGGCGCACCGCCCCCACGCGTCCTCGCAGAGCCGCCGTGCTCCCCGCAGGGCCCACAACATCTGCGAGGAGCACAGCCGGTCTGCGAGGACGCCGAACCACCCGCGAGT
>NZ_JAAXKY010000090.1 GCF_012911925.1 Pseudonocardia xinjiangensis
GCACCTGTACGACGCCGAGAACATCCTGGTGCAGCAGAACCAGGTCACGCTCGACGTGCTGCCCAACACCTTCATGCGCGCTCCGGGCGAGTCGATCGGCACCTTCGCGCTCGAGGCCGCAGTCGACGAGCTGGCCTACGAGGTGGGGGTCGACCCGATCGAGCTGCGGATGCGCAACGAGCCGGAGCGGAACCCGATCGACGGCAAGCGGTTCGCGCACCGCGCGTTGCGCGAGGCCTACGCTCGCGGGGCCGAGCTGTTCGGCTGGTCGGCCCGGACGCCGCAGCCCGGCTCGATGCGGGACGGGAGGTGGCTGGTCGGCATGGGTGTGGCGTCGGCGTACCACCCGGCATGGCAGTTCCTGGCCAACGTCACCGTCCGGCTGGCGGCCGACGGCACCGTCCTCGTGCGGTGCGGGTTCCACGAGATGGGCATGGGCGGGGCCACCGCCCAGGCGCAGATCGCCGCCGACGCGCTCGGCGTGCCGTTCGAGGCGGTCACCGTGGAGTACGGGGACAGCGCACTCCCCACCGGACCGGGTGCGGGCGGCTCGGGCCAGACCGCGAGCGTGGCCGCGAGCCTCGTGGAGGCGTGCGACAAGCTGAAGCGGTCGGTACTGGCACTGGCGGCGCGCTCGGCGGAGTCGCTGCTGCGCGGGCAGCGCCTGGCCGACGTCCGGGCCAGGGACGGCGGGCTCTACCGTGCCGCCGACGCGCGCGGGGAGTCCTACGCGGCGATCCTCGGGCGGGCGGCCCAGGTGTCCGTCGACGCCGCGGTGGGCTCCGACACCCGGCTGGGCAGCATCGTCGGGCAGGCGCGGTTCCTGACGAAGTTCGTGCTCGACAACCGGCGCTGGGTCAAGGCTGCGTCGGGCGCCCAGTTCTGCGAGGTCCGGGTCGACCCCGACACCGGTGAGGTGCGGGTGTCGCGCTGGCTCGGGGTGTTCGACGTCGGCACGGTGATCAACGCGAAGACCGCGAGCAGCCAGCTGCGGGGCGGGATCGTGATGGGCATCGGCATGGCGTTGCAGGAGGAGAGCCTCGTCGACCCGCGCAGCGGGCGCATCATGAACGCCAACCTCGCCGACTACCACGTTCCGGTGCACGCCGACATCCCGCCGATCGACGTGTACTACCTGAACGAGCCCGACCCCACGATGCCGCTGGGCCTGGTCGGGATCGGCGAGGTGAGCATCACCGGCGTCGCCGCGGCGATCGCGAACGCGGTGCACCACGCCACCGGCAAGCGGGTCCGCGACCTGCCCATCACGCTGGACAAGCTGCTGTGAGGGCTCATGGGGACTGACGGGGCGCCGTTCCGGCGGGCCCGCCGCCCCGAGCACAAGCAGCAGCGCTACGAGGCCATCCTCGCCGCTGCCCGGTCCCAGGCGGAACGCAAGGGCGTCAGCAACGTCAGCCTCGCGGACATCGCGGCCGAGGTCGGCGTGCACAAGTCGGCGCTGCTGCGGTACTTCGAGACCCGCGAGGAGATCTACCTCCATCTCACGGCCGAGGGCTGGCAGGACTGGGTGGACGGCATGCGCGACGAGCTGGCGCGGCTGCCGGTCGGGTCGGTCACCGGGGTGGCGGAGGTGGTCGCCCGCACCCTCGCCGCCCGGCCGCTGCTCTGCGACCTGATGACCCACACGTCCCTCACCCTGGAGCGGAACGTGTCGCTGGAGGCGGTGCGGAACTTCAAGCTGGCCGCGCTCGCCGCGCTCGCCGACGCCGAGGTGCTGATCCGGCGGGTGCTGCCCGACCTGACCGACGACGACGTCCGGGACCTGGTGGGAGCGGTCAGCGCCGTCGCCGCAGGTCTGTGGCAGGCCACCCATCCGCCGGCCACGCTGGTGGCGCTGTACGCGGAGGACCCCCGGCTCGAGCACACGCGGCTGGAGTTCACCCCGTCGTTGCAGCACCTCATCGAGGTGGTCCTGACCGGCCTGCTGCACCCGCGCGACGGTGGCGGTGCGCCCCGGCCGGACTAGCGCGGCCCGGCGGCGACGGGCGCCATCCGGAACAGCCAGACGTCGTCGACCCGGCGGCCGGGGGATCCCGTCACGCGCCGGGTCCACTCCAGGAGCGGCGCGCCGACACCCGGCCGGTCGACGACGAGGACGACGGTCACCCCTGCGGCGCGCAGCTGCCGCGCCGCCGAACCGGCGCCGGCCATGGACGTCGTGCGGCCGGCGGTGATCTCGGTGGCAACGCGCTGGTAGAGGGTGGTGGGCGCCTCGAGGAGCAGGTCGTGCCGCGGGTCCGACCCGATGAAGTAGCCACCGATCGTGCGGTAGGCCATGCCGCTCGCCGCCTGCCACCGCAGCGGCTCGGCCCCGCCCATCCAGGTTCCGGTGATCGTCGGGACCGTCTCGGCCACGTCGTCGGCAGCCAGCTGCTGCTGGGCCGAGCGCGTGAAGAACGTGGGGACCGGCGCGGGTACGGCCACCTGGGAGTCGGAGGGGAGCCACGTGACGGCGGCCAGCAGGGTGGCGGCGACAGCAGCGGTGCGGCGCGGGCCGGGCGGCGTGGCGGCCAGGTGGTCCAGCCAGACCGCGACCAGCAGGGCCACGCACAGCGCGACGAAGACCTGGAACCGGACGGGCTCGATCTCGGACAGGAGGGGCACGCGCTCGACGAGGTGCCACGGCAGCGGGATCCCGGTGTCGTGGTCCAGCACCACGAGACCGACCCCGAAGGACAGCACGAGCAGCACCACCCCGATGGCCCCGACCATCCGCACCAGCGGCCGCCGGACGCTCACCACCGCCACCAGTACGACGACCAGCAGCGCCACGCCCAGGTAGCCGCCCTGCTCACCCGCGTGCGAGCGGAGCTGGTCGGCGAGCGGCCCGGTGCCGCCCCGGAGCGCGGCCAGGTGGGTCGGTACGAGGAGGTTGGCCGCGTCCGCACCGGTCACGGCCGGGTCCCGGATCTGGACGCGGGGCCGGTTGGGCCCGGCGAGGAGCTGGTAGAGGGGATACGCGCACAGCGCCGCGTACGTCGCGAGGCACGCCGCCACGGCTCTGGCCACTCCCGGGAGCCGCTCGACGGCGAGCTGCGGCCGGCGGACCGCCAGGCAGACGGCGACGACGACCAGCGCCACCGCGCCGAGGGCGACCGTCTGGGAGTAGATCCCGGTCTGCACCGCGAACGCGACACCGAGTAGCGCTCCGGCGCGTGCCGGATGGGCGGTCGGAACGACGACGAGAGTGTGTACCGCCCAGAGGAGGACGGGCGGTAACACCGCCCACACGAGGTTGAGGTGGCCGACCGAACCGTGCGCGACGACAAATGGCGAGAACGCATACAGTAGACCGGCTATTGAGCGTGGCAGCCATCGAGCCACATACGGGCGTAGCGCCAGCACGAGAGCCAGGCCGGAAACCACCGGCCCGAGAATCATTCCGATGTTGTAGGAGACGACCGGTCCGGCGGTGAAGGTGACCGGCGCCAGCAGGAACGCCAGCAGTGGAACCGAGGTGTTCCACATAGCGTTAACGCCGCCCGGATAGTTCTGGTGGGCGGTAAACAGAAGCTCGTGGCCGTGGCCGGCCGCCCACGGGAACCAGTTGAGCCACCAGGCGAACAGGTGGGCGTCCGCCGAGGTCGACCCGGTGGTGGAGCCGCCGAGGTCGCCCAGCACCCGGCGGTGCACGGCGAGAGAGGCGACGAGGTACACCGCGGCCGTCAGCGCCGACGCGACGGCCGGGCGATGACATGGCGAGATGGCGCCACCGGTGCGGGTTCCCGCGCGGAGACCGATGGCGGTCGGCATGGCTACCGACTCCGGCTCAGGCCAGGGAGCCGCGCAGCGCCGCGTGCTTGGCCTTGAGGGCGGTGTCCTTGTTGATCGGGTCGTGGGCCTCGTCCGGCTCGAGCTTGCCGAGTACGGCGACGGCGTCGAGCACGGAGAACAGGCGGACGAGGTGGGCGATCCGGGCCTCGTCCTGGTCGACAGGCTCCTGCTCGCCCGCGGCGAGAGCCAGCGTGCGGTCGATCCAGATCACCTCGACGTGCAGGTCGGCGTGCTGCAGGAGGTCGCACAGCCGGTCGCGCAGCTCGCCGGGGGACAGGTCGGTCCACCCGGACAGGGTCGTCGGGTCGACCGGCAACAGCCGGCCCCGCTTCCGGAAGTAGATCAGCTCGGCCGCGTACGCGTGGCCGTAGGCGTTGTACTGGCAACGGTTGTAGAGGGAGATGGTCGTGCAGACCAGTTGCGTTCGCAACGGCCCCAAGGCGCGCAGAGTGCGGTCGTAACGGTGGACGCTGCTCAGGCTCCAGGACATCGCCCGGGCCGGTCCCAGCTGCTCGACAGTGGCGGCCGCGAGATGAGGCGCGAACCCCCAGAACTCCTTGCCCAGCCCTTCGAGGAGGCCTGTTGCGAGCCGATCGAGCTCGCCAGCAGCCATTCCCCTACCCCCTACCCTGTGAGTGACACGAATAGTACTCGCACGTGCAGTCGCATGTGCGTGCGAAGTGCCGGGGACTTGTCGCGGCGGCGAGTCCCGTCAATGGTGAGTGACGTATCCGGCGCATTAAGACTAGTAGTGGTCGGCCTATTCGGCTGTTGGGGCGGTTGCGACACCCCGCAGTTCGTCCGAACGTGCGGATCGGGCCGCCGCAACTACACCGGGTGACCAACGGCGTCCACGGTGGGGAAGCGTGCGGTCTCCGATGGGGCGGTCCCGTCCGGAGCAACGGGCACACTTCCCCTGTGCTCCCACCTCGCGACCCGGCCGTGCCTGATCTCTCCGGCGGCGTGGTGAGCCGCGCCGAGGGCGAGCGGGTGGCCGCGCTGCTGGGGCTCGAACCGCTGCCCGACGAGGGTGGCCTGTTCCGGCGCACCCACCTCGACGCCCACTCCGCCGCGATCTACTACCTGCTGCTCGCGCCCGAGTTCTCGGCGTTGCACCGCCTCGACGCCACCGAGACCTACCACTGGTATGCCGGATCACCCCTCCGGTTGCTCCTGCTGCACCCCGGCGGTGCGATCGAGGAGCCGGTGCTCGGCCCCGGTCTCGAGGCCGGGCAGCGGCCGCAGGTGGTGGTGGCGGCGGGAACCTGGCAGGGGTCCAGCCCGGAGGGGGAGTGGTCGCTGGTCGGCACGACCACCGCGCCGCCGTTCGACTGGGCCGGCTTCCGGCTGGGCGACCGCGCCGTCCTCCTCGACCGGTACCCGGGCGCCCGGTCACGGATCACGGAGCTGACCCGCGCGGCTCGGCCCGACCACGGGTGACCGCCCGCGGGTCAGGCCGACCGGCGCGTCGCTCCGGCCCCCCGCCCGTGGGCCGGGTGTGGCCGGTTAGGGTCCCACCAGCAGTGACGAGGAGGGGTCGTGTCCGAGGAAGCGCCTGTCGGCCGCGTCGTCGGCACCGAGGACTCCACACCGCTGCTGTTCAGCGTGGCCCTGGCTCAGGAGCAGTACCTGCAGCTCGACGACGTCGTGGTCACCGTCCGGCCGGTGCCCGGGATCGGCCCGGTGCTGACGTCCGGGGTGGTCACCGAGGTCCGGGCCCGGCACGAGGGCGCCTCGTTCGGCTCCGACGTCTTCCTCATCGCCGACGGCGTGCTCCCCGCGCAGGTGCAGGAGGTCGCCGAGATCACCACCACGCGGGTGGAGCCGGAGTGCTACGTCCCGCCGACGCCGGGCTCGCTCGTCCGGCGCGCCACCGGTGAGGATCGCGCGCGGGCGCTCTACTTCGACCAGATGGCCCTGAAGGTGCCGGTCGGGCTCGGCCGCGACGGCGAACCCATCTACGTCAACCTGGAGTTCCTCGACGGCACGCGCGGCGGCCACGTCTCGATCAGCGGCATCTCCGGCGTCGCCACGAAGACGAGCTTCGCGCTCTTCCTGCTGTACTCGATCTTCCGCAGCGGCGTGCTGGGGCGGCGCTCGGTCAACGCCAAGGCGCTGGTGTTCAGCGTCAAGGGTGAGGACCTGCTGTTCCTCGACCAGCCCAACAACCGTCTCGACGACGACCTGCGCGCCGCGTACGCCAAGCTGGGCCTGCTCGCGGCGCCGTTCGCCTCGGCGGGCTTCTTCGCCCCGCCCACGCCCGAGGACCTCTCCGGGCGCCCGCACGTCACCGGCCGGACCAGCGGGGTCACCGCGTTCTGGTGGACGCTCGCGGAGTTCTGCACCGAGGAGCTCCTCCCGTACGTCTTCGCCGACGCCGAGGACGAGCGCAACCAGTACACGATGGTGATCCACCAGGTCGCGGCCCGGCTGCGGCGGGAGGCCACGCCCGTCGGGGACGGCGCGATCGCGGTGGGCGGCAAGGTGCTGCGCACCTACGACGACCTCGTCGAGTTCGTCTCGGACCGGCTCACCGACGAGGACGAGCGCCGCGACTGGGCGGGCCCGGTCACCGGCACCGGCACGATCAACGCGTTCCTACGGAGGCTGCGCTCCAGCCTCAAGCCGCTGCGCTCGATCGTCCGCGGCGACCTCACCGACGCACCGGGGCGGCGCGTGAGCACCGACGCGCACCAGGTCACGGTCGTCGACCTGCACAACCTGCCCGAGCGGGCCCAGCGGTTCGTCGTCGGCGTGGTGCTGGCGTCCGAGACCGCGCGCAAGGAGGCCGCCGGGCCGGGTGGGTTGCTGTTCACGATGATCGACGAGCTCAACAAGTACGCGCCGCGCGAAGGGTCGAGCCCGATCAAGGAGGTGCTGCTCGACATCGCCGAGCGCGGCCGCTCGCTGGGGATCATCCTGATCGGCGCGCAGCAGACCGCGAGCGAGGTGGAGCGGCGGATCGTCTCCAACTCGTCGATCAAGGTCGTCGGCAGGCTCGACCCGGCGGAGGCCGGGCGTCCGGAGTACGGCTTCCTGCCCCCGTCCCAGCGACAGCGCGCCACGCTCGCGAAGCCCGGCACGATGTTCGTCTCGCAGCCGGAGATCCCGGTGCCGCTGGCCGTCGAGTTCCCGTTCCCGGCGTGGGCGACCCGGCTGTCGGAGTCGGCGGGTGATCCGCAACGGGCGGCGAGCACCAACGGTGCGGCGCGGCTCGACCCGTTCGCCCGGCTCCCCGCGATGCCCGACGACGAGGACGACGCACCCTTCTGAGCGCCCCGACCCCCGCGAGTCGCCCGTTTCGGGAGGTCGAGTCGCCCGTCGGCGGCTGTCCGGGCCCCCGGATGTCCGAATTGCGGCACCCGGTAGCGTGGCCCGAGACAGTCAGGAGTGACTGTTCCTGTCGTCGGCAGGACCCGCAGTTCTCGATCCCCCGAGGGAGGCAGGTGTTCCCCGGCACCTTCGCCACGCTCACTCCCGACAAACCGGCCGTGATCATGTCCGACAGCGGTGCGGTTCTGACCTACGCCGAGCTGGACGACCGCTCCGTCCGGCTGGCGAACGTGCTGCGCGAGGCCGGCCTGCGGCCCGGTGACGGCGTCGCCCTGCTCGCGGAGAACCGGTTGGAGTTCCACGTCGTCTACTGGGCCGCGATGCGCAGCGGCCTGTACTTCACCCCACTCAACCACCACCTGACGGCCGCGGAGATCGTCCACATCGTGAACGACTGCGGGGCGAGGGCGCTGGTCGTCTCGTCCGGCGTCGCCGCGATCGCCACCGCGCTGCTCGGACGGACGCCGCAGGTGGCGATCCGGCTGGCGGTCGGTGGCCCGGTGGCGGGCTACGACGACATCGTCGCCTCTCTCGCGGCCGCGTCGCCCGAGCCGGCGGCCGACCAGCCCCGCGGTGCCGAGCTGCTCTACTCCTCGGGCACCACGGGGCAGCCGAAGGGCATCACCGTGCCGCTGCCGGGCCGGCCGGTCGACGCCTACGTCAACCCGCTGAAGCGGCTGTTCGGGGCCGGATACGGCATCGCCGACGACACCGTCTACCTCTCGCCCGCACCGCTCTACCACACCGCACCCCTGCGCTTCACCGGCTTGGTGCACGAGGCGGGCGGCACCGTCGTCGTCATGCCGCGCTTCGACGCGACCGCCGCACTCGCCGCGATCGAGCGGTACCGCGTGACGCACAGCCAGTGGGTGCCGACGATGTTCGTCCGGATGCTCAAGCTGCCCGACGACCAGCGGCTCGCCCACGACCTGTCCTCGCACCGGGTGGCCGTGCACGCCGCGGCGCCCTGCGCGGTCGAGGTGAAACGCAAGATGATCGAGTGGTGGGGCCCGCTGGTGGAGGAGTACTACACCGGCAGTGAGGGGCTGGGCCTCACGATGATCGACTCCGCCACCTGGCTGCGCAGGCCCGGGTCGGTGGGGCGGTCGGTGCTCGGCGTCCTGCACGTGTGCGGCGACGACGGCGAGGAGCTGCCGGCCGGGCAGGTCGGCACCGTCTACTTCGAGCGGCGCGCGTTCCCGTTCACCTACCACAACGACCCCGAGAAGACCCGTCAGGCGCGGCACCCGGAACACGAGAACTGGGGTACCGCGGGCGACCTCGGATACGTCGACGCCGACGGCTTCCTGTTCCTCACCGACCGCGCCGATTTCACGATCATCTCGGGCGGGGTGAACATCTACCCGCAGGAGGTGGAGAACGCACTGGCGCTGCACGCCGCGGTGCTCGACCTTGCGGTCTTCGGCATCCCCGACCCCGAGATGGGTGAGCAGGTGATGGCCGTCGTGCAGCCTGCTCCCCAGGTGGCGGTGGGCCCGGACCTGGAACGGGAGCTGCTGGCCTATCTGCGGGAGCGGATCGCGCACTACAAGGTGCCGCGCAGGATCGACTTCGTCGACACGCTCCCGCGCGCCGCCACCGGCAAGCTGCGCAAGCACCGGCTGCGCGAGACCTACCTCGCCGGAGCGCGCGGGTAATCGGCGAGCCGGTCGTCCGGGGCGGTGATTCGATCACGGCATGACCGCTGACGCCCCCACTATCCTGGCGACTTCGATCGATTTCGCTCCCCGCAACCGCAACGAGATCGACTGCGAGCCCGGTCCGATCTTCCCTTACGCCTTCGAGCTGGCGAGGCCGTCCGCGCGCCCGCGGCTCTGCTTCGTCAGTACCGCCTCCGGCGACGCGATCACCTACCTGACCACGTTCTACGGCGCGTTCGCCGCGCACGACGTGCAGACCTCGCACCTGGCCCTGTTCGGGATGCCGAACGTCGAGGACGTGCGGGCGCACCTGCTCGCCCAGGACGTCATCTGGGTCGGCGGCGGCAGCACCGCCAACCTGCTCGCGGTCTGGCAGGTGCACGGCCTGGACCGGATCCTGCGCGAGTGCTGGGAGGCCGGGGTGGTGCTCGGCGGGGTCTCCGCCGGGTCGATCTGCTGGCACGACGGCGGCACCACCGACTCGTTCGGGCCGCAGCTGGCGCCGATCACCGGTGGGCTGGGCTTCCTGCCGTACTCGAACGGGGTGCACTACGACGCCGAGGAGAGGCGCAGGCCGCTGTTCCACGAGCTGATCGGGAACGGCACGCTCGGCGCCGGGTTCGCCACCGACAACGGCGTCGGCATCCATTACCGGGGCACCGAGTTCGTCGAGGCGGTCGCGGATCGACCGGACGCGTTCGCCTACCGGGTCGAGCGCGGCGCCGACGGAACGGTGAGCGAGACGAGGATCGTTCCGCGGCGGCTGTGATGATCTCTGCGATTCCGGGGGCGGGGCGCTCGGCGGTCCGTCACTGCCGCCGGAACCGCTGGGACAGCTCCGGGTCGTCCTCCCACCACAGCCGCGGGCGGTCCGCGTCCGCCTCGTCGTCGGACGGGGGCACCGCGGCAGCCCTGGCGGCGTCGCGCTCGTCGAGCTCCGCGTCGATCACGGCGGCGCGCTGACGGTCCTCGCGCTGCATCCGCGCGACCACCACCCCGATGAAGGGCAGGCCCACCACGTCGCCGCCGATCCAGAGCGCGCCCGCGCCGAGCCACTGGTCGACGTGCAGGCTCGGTCCCCAGTCGCGCGCGACGGCCGTGTAGTAGCCGGCCGCGACCAGCGGGCCCAGCCAGAGCACCACGCCGAGCACGGCGTCGCCGATCATCTCCACGATGGTGATCGCGAGCGTCACGCCGTAGGGATCCGCCCGGGGGGCCGGGTCGATGCGGAACCTGGTCCAGAAGTAGATGAACCCGGTGACCACCAGCACCAGCCCGGCAACCGCGCTGGCCAGGGCGCTGCGCAGCGTCTTCTCGTACAGCGGGCTGAGGTAGAGCACGAGCAGCGGCAGGGTCAGGACGACGGTCACGACGAGGGGGAAGGTGGCCACCCGGGCGCCGCGGCTGTGCATGACCCGGGAGAGCCGTGTGCGTGCCGGCGGGGGCAGCACGTCGCGCAGCAGCGTGAGCGGGGCCCCCATTGCCAGCAGCATCGGAACCACCATCAGCAGCACGATGTTCTGCACGGCCCGCACCCAGAACAGCGTGTCGTCGTACACGCCGAGGAACGACATCCCGACCAGCGCGATGACCACGACCCCGGCGGCGAAGCACGCGGTCCGGCCCCGCGGCCATGCCTCCGCCGCGGCCGGCCGCCTGCGCAAGCCCACCCCGTACCCGCCGCCGAGTGCGGCCACGGTGGCCGCAACCCCCGGCGTGAACCGCCAGGACGTGAACGTTCGTGCCAGCGTCAACGGCGGCGGACCGGCATACGCCAGCGCCGCGACCACTCCGGATGCCACGCCTCGACGCTACGCGCGCTCCGGACCTGGTCCGGGCGCCGGACCGCGCTGAGCGCGATGCGCGGGCCGCCCGGCGACCGCGCGGGCCGCCGGTCATGACCATCGGCGCCGGTGGGTGTGGCGCTCCGGGATCTGACGGACCCGGTGCCTACGATGACCACCTGATGCGACTGCTTCATACGTCCGACTGGCACGTCGGCAAGACGCTCAAGGGCCATTCGCGCCTCGACGAGCAGGAGCAGGTGCTCCGCGAGATCGTCGGCATCGCGCGGGAGCAGGAGGTCGATGCCGTGCTCGTCGCGGGCGACCTCTACGACACGGCGGCGCCATCGGCGCAGGCGCAGCAGCTGGTGATCCGCACGCTCATGGGGCTGGCCCGCACCGGGGCCGAGGTGATCGCGATCGCGGGCAACCACGACCACGCACCCACCCTCGACGCCTACCGGCCGCTGGCGGGCGTCGCCGGGATCACGCTGGTCGGGTCGGTGCGCACCGCGGAGCGGGGCGGGGTGGTGGAGTTCACGGCCCGGTCCACGGGAGAGCGGGCCACGGTGGCGGTGCTGCCGTTCCTGTCGCAGCGCTACGCGGTGCGCGCAGCCGAGCTCGTCACCAACACGCCCGCTGAGAACACCGGCGCCTACGACCAGCAGCTGCGCGACATCCTCGCCAGCCTCACCGCCGGTTTCCGCGACGACGCGGTCAACCTCGTGATGGCCCACCTCACGGTGCTCAACGGCACGTTCGGCGGAGGGGAGCGGGCCGCGCAGTCGATCTTCGAGTACGCGGTGCCCGCCGCGATCTTCCCTCTCGAGGCCCACTACGTCGCCCTCGGTCACCTGCACCGCCGCCAGCGCATCGACGCGCCCTGTCCGGTGCACTACTGCGGCGCGCCGCTCGCCGTCGACTTCGGTGAGCAGGACAACACGCCGGTCGTCTGCCTCGTGGAGGCCGCACCGGGCACCCCGGCGAAGATCACCGACATCCCGATCACGGCGGGGCGCAGGCTGCGCACGCTGCGCGGCACGATCGCGGAACTGTCGGTGCTCGCCGACACCGTGGGCGACGACTTCCTGCGCGTGTGGGTACGTGAGCCCGCTCGCGCGGGCCTGCGGGAAGAGGTGATCGCGATGCTGCCCGGTGCCCTCGAGGTGCGGATCGACCCGGAGTTCGCCGCGCCCGTCGCGGCGTCCCGCCCCACCACCGGTGGGCCCGACCAGGGCCCGTCCGAGCTGTTCCGCGAGTACCTGGGCACCCGCAACATCGCCGACACCCGCGTCGAGCAGCTGTTCGCGCGCCTGCACGACCGGGTCACCGACAGTTCGAGCCCGAGCACCGGCACCGAAGGGTCGCTTGCGGGCCCGAGCATCGGCGGAGCGGGCTGATGCGCCCGGTACTCCTGGAGATGGCGGGCTTCGCCTCGTTCCGCGAGCCCACGACGGTCGACTTCACGGGCGCGGAGTACTTCGCGCTGGTCGGGCCCACGGGGTCGGGCAAGTCCACGGTGATCGACGCGATGACCTTCGCGCTCTACGGGTCGGTGCCGCGGTGGGACAACAGCCGCACCGTCGGGCTGGCGCTGGCGCCCTCGGTGGGCCGCGGCACGGTCCGGTTGGTCTTCGACGTCGCCGGCGGCCGGTACGTCGCCGCGCGGGAGCTGCGGCGCGCGGCCACCGGCGGCGTGTCGGTGCGCAGCGCCCGGCTCGAACGGCTGCGCGACGGGTCGGGTCTCGGCCGCCCCGGCGAGGACACCGAGCCGCTCGCCGACGGCGCCGGGCCCGTCACCAAGGCCGTCGAGGAGCTGCTCGGGCTGCCCTTCGGCGACTTCTGCACCTGTGTGGTGCTGCCGCAGGGCGATTTCGCCGAGTTCCTGCACACAGAGCCGCGCAAGCGCCAGGAGAAGCTGGTGCGGATCCTTGGGCTCGGCGTCTACGACGTGATCGCGCGGGAGGCCAACAGCGAGGCGGCGGCCCAGCGGCAGCGGTCCGAGGTGCTGGCCGAGCAGCTCACGGCCTACGCCGACGCCACCCCAGAGGCCGAGGAGGCCGCCGCCGCGCTGGTGGTCGAGCTGGAGGCGCTGTCGGCGCGCGTCGGCGCCGCCGTTCCCGAGCTGGCAGGCGCGGAGGCCGCCCTCCACACCGCCGAAGGGCTGGTCACCCGGCTGCACGCGGAGCGGGAGCAGCTCGGTGCCCTCACCCTGCCCCACGGGCTCGCCGAGCTCGACACGCGGCAGCGCGCCGCGGCCGGTGAGCAGGCGGCCGCCGAGGCGCGGGCCGCCACCGCCGAGTCCGCCGACACCGCCGCCCGTGAGCGGCTCGCCGCCGCACCGGCGCGCGGCCCCCTGGAGCAGGTTCGGCGTCAGCACGCCGAGCTCCGCGGCCTGTCGGGTGAGCTGCCGGGCGCGCGGGAGCGGCACGAGAAGGCCAGTGCCGCCTACGCCACCGCCGCGAGCGACGCCGCCGACGCCAGAACGGGCCTGGAGCACGCGCGGACCCGCCGCGACGGTGCCGTCTCCGCGCTCACCTCGGCGCAGGACGCCGTGCGCAGGCTCACGGCCGAACGTGACGCGCTGCGGTCGGTGGCGGTTCCCACCGGGCTCGACGCGCTCGAACGGCGCCGCGCCGGTGCCGCCGCCGCCCTGGACCGGGCCGACGCCGTGCTGGCCGAGGCGGAGACCGCCGACGCGCAGGCCCGTTCGGTGCTCGCCGCCGCACCCGACCGGGCGCCACTGGAGCAGGCGCGCCGTGACCGCCGCGAGCTCCACGACGCCGAGGAGGAGCGCCGCTCGGCCGGTGAGCGTGCGGCGGGCGCGGAGCGGGAGATCGTGGCGGCCGTGGCGCTGGTGGCCGACACCCGCCACCGCCTCGTCCACGCTCAGGAACAGCACGCGCTCGCGCAGCGCGCCGATCTCGCCGCCGCGCTGCGCCCCGCTCTCGTCGCGGGCGAGGCGTGCCCGGTCTGCACCCAGGTGGTCGCCACCCTGCCCGCGCCGCTGCCGGCCGACACCGACCCCGACGGCCCGCGGCGCGCCGTCGCCGCCGCCGAGCGGGCCCACGACGAGGCCCGGCGCCGGGAGGTGGCGGCGGAGGCGGCGCGGGAGCGGGTGGCCGCCGAGGTCGAGCGGCTGGACGCCACGATCGCGCGGCTGCGCTCTGCGGTGCAGGGGGTGCTGCCCGCTGCCGGCGCGGCCCAGGTCCCGACCGCTGCGGAGATCGACGCCGCGCTCGCCGATCTCGACCGGCTCGCCGCAGCGGCGGAGGAGGCCGACGTCGCGGTGCGGGGTGCCCGCCGGCGCCGCGCCGAGGCAGCCGCTGCCGTGGAGGACCTGCGCGCCGAGGTCACTGCCGCCGCGGCCGCACTGCGGGCCGCCCGCGACCCGCTGGTGCCGCTCGGTGCCCCGGCGGTCGACGGCGGCGACGTCCTCGGCGGCTGGACCACGCTGGTCGAGTGGGCCGGCGCGGCGACCGCGTCCCGGCACGCCGAGCTCGGGTCCGTTCAGGAGGAGGCCGCGTCGGCCGAACGCCTCCGGGCCGCCGCCGAGGAGGCGTGGGCCGCGGCCGAGCGCGCCGCGGCCGAGCGGCGTCGCGACGAGACCGCCGCCGCCCGCGCCGAGCAGGACGCCCGGGGCGCCGTCGAGGCGATCGAGCGGAGCGTCACGCAGCTGGAGGCCGCGCTGGCCGGCGCGCCGTCCGACTCGGCCGCCGCCGCGGAGCTGGAGCGGCTCGACGCCCTCGACCTCGCGGTCCGGGAGGCCGACGCGGAGCTGCGCGCCGCCCGTGCCGCGTGGCGGTCGGCCGAACGCGCCGCGGCGGACGTCGGCCGGGAGGTCGCAGCGGCCTGGGACGCGCTGCGCCACGCCCGTGACCCGCTCGTCCCGCTCGGTGCGCCCGCCGTCGGCGGCGACGAGCTGCTGGCGGGGTGGCAGACACTCGTCAGCTGGGCCCGCCGCGAGGCGGCCGCCCGCACCGACCGGCTGGCCGAGGCCGAGCGCGCGGCGCAGACGGCCAGGGGCGCCCGCGACGCCGTGGAGCGACGGATCGCCGACGACCTGCTCGCCCATCACGTCTCCGCCGCCCCACCGCTCGGCACCACCGCGCTCGCCGCGGTCGCCGGCGTGATCGCCCGGTCCCGGTCGGCCCAGGAGCGCGTCGCCGAGCGGCGGGCGGCGGCGGAGAGGATCCGCACCGACCGCGAGGAGGCCGAGTCGGCCCAGCAGGTGGCGAAGCTGCTCGGCAACCTGCTGCGGTCCGACGGGTTCCCGCGCTGGCTGGTGGCCTCAGCGCTCGACGCGCTGGTGGCCGACGCGTCCCGCAGCCTCGCCGAGCTGTCCGGCGGCCAGTTCGAGCTCACCCACGAGGGCGGCGAGTTCCTGGTGATCGACCACGCCGACGCCGACGCGCGGCGCCCGGTCAAGACGCTCTCGGGCGGTGAGACGTTCCAGGCGAGCCTCGCGCTCGCACTGGCGCTCTCGGCGCAGATGTCCGGGCTCGCCGCGCAGGGGGCCGCCCGCCTGGAGTCGATCTTCCTCGACGAGGGCTTCGGCACGCTCGACGAGGCCAACCTCGAGGTCGTCGCGAGCACGCTCGAGAACCTCGCCACCCGGGGCGACCGGATGGTCGGCGTCGTCACGCACGTGGCGGCGCTGGCCGAGCGGGTGCCGGTGCGGTTCGCCGTGAGCCGCGACCAGCGCACGTCGTCCGTCACGCGGGAGGGCCTGTGAAGTTCGCCGTCGAAGCCTGGGATCCCTCCTACGGCGCCAGCGTCGAGTCCGAGCTCAACGAGTCGGCCGCCGAGGTCGTGCTCGACGTCGAGCAGCCCGTGCAGCAGTGGTGTCCGGTCGACCCGGACCCTGCTGTCGCGCCGCCGGAGGCCGTGCTCTTCGTCGACGGCGTGCGGCGGGTGGACGCGCAGGTGTGGGTGGAGGAGGAGCCCGGGCTGGCCTCGCCCGCCCTGTGCGCGTCGTATGCGGCCGGGGCGGTCTGCTGCTGCCGGGAAGGCGCACATCTGCTGCCGCCCGAGGTCCGCCGCGGCGTGTTCAGCACGGCCGAAGCCACCACCGACATCGTCACCGGGGCCGGTGCCTACCAGGCCCACCACACGACCGAGCGGCCCGGTGTGGCGCCCGGCCAGGTGCTCAGCTCGGCGCTGCAGCGGGCGCTCGCCGACACGGAGTTCGTCGCCGCCACCGTCGCCCGTGCCGCCCACCTGGCCCCGCTCGACGGCGCCGGCCTCGACCACGCCGCCGTCGACGACCTGCTCGTGCTCGACGGCTCCTTGCGCGGTCGCCAGCACCTGCCGCGGACCATCGGGTACGTCAAGACCCACCACAGCAGCTACCTCCCCGCGCAGCTCGGGGCCATGATCGCCACGCTCGCCGCCGGGCAGCGCACGCCCGTGTTCCGGATCGAGGCCCCGTGGCGACGCCACACCTGGTACCTCCGGCTGCCGTGCCGTCCGGGAGCGCCGTGGGCGGGGATCGTGCGGGTGGAGTGCAGCGCGGAGCTGGCCACGGCCGACGCCGTCACGCTCGCGTCACGGAGCCAGGTGACGTTGGGCCGCTTCGCGTCGGTCGAGTTCAAGGACTCCCGGGCGCCGCAGAACCTGTACCCGATCGCCGGCCTGGAGCGGGAGCTGCGCCGGCGGCTGGGGGACCCGAACCTCGTGTACCGGGCGCTGCGCCGCGCGGCGGCCGAGCGGGAGCCCGCGGTGATCTGACCCCCGCCAGGGTCAGTGCTGGGGGAGCCGGGGCTCCACGGGCAGGTCGAGGATGCGCGCGGCGAGGCGGGACCTGCTGGTGCCCGGCTGGAAGTCGGTGGCCCGGATGCGGCTGCGCAGGTACTCCCGCTCCTCCCGGCTCCACCGCGCCCACAGCCGCTCGATCAGGTCCAGGGCCTGGTACTGCTCGTTCGCGGACGCCGGAGCGGTGATCGCCGACGCCAGGAGCCCGGTATCCGCCGTCGACGGATCGCCCTTCATGAACCCGATGCTGAGGGTCCGGAGCACCGGCGAGCCCCCGATGAACAACGCCCGCACCTCGGCGGCGGGGATCGTGGAGCCGAAGGCCATCGCACTGGCCCGCTCGACCAGGACGTCCTGGAGGTGCACCCGCGCGCTCTCGTACTCGGGGTCGCCCCGGAGCTCGGAGTGGACGATCTCGTAGGCGATCGCGAAGCGCGCCAGACCGGAGTTCTCCATCACCCCCGCGGCGGTGGGGGCACCGGTGGCCGCCGCCTCCATCGTGAGCTTGAGGCTGACGCCGTCCGTGCCCACGTTCAGCTCGGAGAGCCGGGGCAGGACCAGCACGACGATGACCAGCGCCGTGCCGGCGACGAGGACGGCCACCGCGGCGGTGTCGCTCCGCAGCACGAATGCGCTCACGCAGCCGGCGACGAGGGCGGCGATCCCCAGCGCGGCTGCGCCAGCGCGGAGGAGGAGCGCGAAGGACAGGCCCGGTCTCCGGGGCGCGCCCGCACCCGCTCCGGCCGGGGCCACCGACTCGTCCGCCACCAGGACATGATCGGCGCAACGGCCCGCGGCTGACCACGCGGGGTGGCGGTTCCGGCTCCGAACGCGCCGGGCTCCTAGATCATGGCGCTGGCCTGCTCCTGGACCCCGGCCAGCGCCCGGCCGTACATCTCCCGGATCAGCCCCTCGTTGAGGCTGGGGTGGCGTGCCGCGGTCTCCAGATCCCGCCAGTTGCGCTCGATGACCTTCGCTCGGGAGAAGGAGCTGGCGCCACTCACCGTCAGCAGGAGCTGCAGTGCCTCGCGCAGACACCGGGAAGCGTGCCCGGCGTCCATCCGCCCCCGGGCCCGCAGGGTGATGTCGGGTCGTCGTCCGGCCTCAGCCGCCTCGCTGAGGGCCTCGGCCGACCGGGCCATGTGCAACCACGCCGAGTCGATGAGGTTGGCGGCCTCCGCCAGGCTCGCCTGGACACCCGGGGAATCGGCGAGCCGGCTGTAGGTCGACATCGCCAAGGGCTTGCCGCTGTCGACCACGTCCATCGTCTGCTCGAAGGCCGATCGGGCGATCCCGTGCAGGACCGCCGCGAGCGGCATCGCCAAGGATCGGCCGGGGACGCGATAGAACGGCTCGGTGCCTTCGCCACCACCTTCCATAAGGTCGATAAATCGACGAATATGGCGGTCTGCCACGAAAACCTCGTCGGCCACGAGCGTATTGCTGCCGGTTCCCCGCATTCCGGCCATGTCCCAGGTGTCCTCGATGGAAAGGGCGTCGAGGGGCACGAGTCCGAGACCCCGCTCGTTGTCATCGTTCACGATCGGCATGCCGAGCGCGGCCCAGCCGGCCTGGTAGCAGCCGGACACCGCCGACCATCGGCCCGACACGAGCTGCCCGCCATCGGTGCGCGTGACCACGAGGCCGAACCCGGTGAACGCGCCGCACAAGGCGACATCCGGGTCCTTCCCCCACAGGTCGGCGCGGACCTGCTCACCGAACGACCCGGCCATCCGCTGCGCGCCGTAGGACAGGGCGACGACCCACGCGCTCGACGCACACGCTCGCGCCACCTCGGACGTGACCTCCAGACATGTCAGCAGGTCTGCCTCGGCGCCGCCGTGGCTCCGGGGGACACCGAGCCGGAAGAAGCCGGCCTCGCGCAGAGCGTCGGCGGCCTCGTCGGTGAGCCGGCTCTCCCGTTCGGCCTGATCGGCGTTGTCCCGCAGCACGGGCGCGATGGCCCTGGCAGCTTCGACGAGGGCCGCGCGTTCGCGGTGTGTGATCTCCATCCTCGGTCCTCCAATGGGTACGACAGCGCGGCATACGCGACTCGTCGATCACTGGAGCGTATTCGGGAACGGCGATAAGTGATTATGAACAACGTCACCCGGGAGGCGCGGGGTGGTGAGCATCCTCTCGCCGGTTCACAAAATCCCGAAATGTGACGACGATCAGTTTTCCAGCCCCAACCGCAGGCGCAGCCCACTCGCCCGCCCCACCGGGCGCTGCACCGCGGCGCGCACAGCCTCCTCCGTGCCGACGACCCGCACGAACTCCCGCGCCCTGGTGACGGCGGTGTAGAGCAGCTCGCGGGTGAGCAGCGGCGACTCGGCGGGCGGCAGTACCACCGTCACCCGCCGGAACTGGCTGCCCTGACCGCGATGGACGGTCATGGCGTGCACCGTGGCCACCTCCGCCAGCCTCGACGGCGGATGCAGTGTGGGCGGGCCGCCGCGCGCGAAGGCCACCCGCAGGCCCTCGGGGCGGTCCACGACGACGCCGGTGTCGCCGTTGAAGAGGCCGGTCTCGTAGTCGTTGGCGGTGACCAGGACGGGGCGCCCGGGGTACCAGGGCCCGGCCGGCGCGGCGCCGCGGGGGAGGCCGGCGCGCGACCCGAGCGCGGTGGGCGGCGCGCCGAGCCACCGCTCGATCTCGCCGGTCCACCGGGCCACGCCGTACGGCCCCTGGCGGTGGGCGCACAGCACCCGGTGCTGTTCGAGCGCGGCGAGCGCGGCCTCGACCTCGCCCGCGGCGGCCGCCCGGGCGAGCTCCCGCCCGGCCTGCACGACGTCGGCCCGGACCGACTCGGGCTCCGAGGCGAAGGCGAGGTCGGGCTGCCCGCTGCGCAGCAGGCCGACCGCCGTGTCGGCGTCGCCCGCCTGCACCGCCCTGGCGAACTCGGCGATCGTGCCGCCGAACCGCCAGACGTGCTGCAGCGTGACCACCCCGTTGACCACACCCCCGGTCAGGCCGAGCTCGTGGAGCGCCGCGTCGAGCGCGGGCTCGGCCCGGCCCGGAGCGCGGGCGAGATCACCCAGCACCGCACCGGCCTCGACGGACGCGAGCTGGTCGGGGTCGCCCACCAGCACCAGGCGGGCCTGCGGCCGGACGGCCTCCAGCAGCCGCGCCATCATCGTCAGCGACACCATCGACGTCTCGTCGACCACCACCACGTCGAACGGCAGGCGTTGGGTGCGGTCGTAGCGGAAGCGGCGGGTGCCCGGCCGCCACCCGAGCAGCCGGTGGAGGGTGGCCGCCTCCGGCACGCGGGCCCGCAGCTGCTCCGGCAGCTCCGCAGCCACCGCCTCCTGCAGGCGGGCCGCCGCCTTGCCGGTGGGCGCGGCCAGCGCGACGCGAGGCGCGGGGCCCGGCTGGTCGTGCAGCAACGCCAGCAGGCGCGCGACGGTGGTGGTCTTGCCGGTGCCGGGGCCACCGGCCAGCACGGTGACCCGGCGCAGCGCACTGACCGCTGCCGCGAGCCGCTGCCGCTCCGACCCGGCCGCCGGGAAGAGCCGGTCGAGCCCCGCGCCCAGCCGGGGCAGATCCACCTGCGGCGGAGCCGTGGCCGCCCGTTCGGCCAGCGAGCACCGCACCTGCTCCTCCTCCCGCCAGTAGCGGTCGAGGTAGAGCAGCCCGTCCACCACGCGCAACGGGCTGCCCGCCGGTGCGTGCGCCCCGTCGGCCACGAGCGGGCCCGACGTGCACGCCGCGAGCCAGCCGTGGGGCTCGGGCCAGGGCAGTGCGGAGACGTCGACGAGCTCGTCGCCCTCGCCGAGCACCGTGCGGCTGACGTCGGCCAGGTCGACGCACACCGACCCAAGCCGTACCGCGCGCACGGCCAGCGCCACCGCGAGCAGGACCTCCTCGCGCGCTTCGCCGCCGAGCCGGCCGACCCGGGTGGCGACGTGGACGTCGGCCGGGTCGAGCACGCCGGCGGCGTTGAACGTGGCGAGCAGGCCGGTGGCCGTGCGGGCCAGCCGGACGTCGCCGGGATCGACCGCCGGGCCGACGGCCGTGGCTCCCGCAGGGGCGGTCACGATGCCACCGCCCCGTCGAGCAGTGCGGAGAGCTCCACCACCAGCGCGGCGGGCGGCTGCCAGCTGAACACCCCGCACGGGACGCCGTCGACCACGGGGGTGTCGGGGCCGCACATGCCGCGCACGAACAGGTACAGCACGCCGCCGAGGTGGCGCTCCGGGCCGTAGGCCGGCAGGCGCCAGCGCAGGTACCGGTGCAGGGCGACCGAGTACAGCAGTGCCTGCAACGGGTACTGGGCGGCGATCATCGCGTCGGCGAGACGGGCCGGCGTGTAGTGGGCCGAGGTGAGCGGTGCCGGTCCGTCGGGCCCGACCGGGCCGAGCCAGTTGGTCTTGTAGTCGACCACCGCGAACCGGTCGCCCGGGAGCCGGAGCACGGCGTCGATGCTGCCGGTGAGGTAGCCGCGCAGCTGCTGCTCGGGAAGCTCGGCGAGCACGTCCGGGTAGCGCACCAGCGGATCGTCGGCGGGCAGGTGGCGGCGCAGCAGCGGTGCCACGGCGGCGAGCGGAACGGCCGCCCCCGGACCGTCGCCACCGGCGAGGGGCAGCTCGAAGTCGAGCTCCGCGAGCTGGTGGCGCGGGGCGATGTCGGCCAGCCGCAGCCCTCCGGCGAGCGGCCCGAGCGGCGTGCGCGCCGCGGGCAGGAGCGCCGCGGCGAGCGCGTCGGCGTCGACGCCGGGGGCCGGGTGCCGCGCGAGCTGCTCGTGGGCGTGGACGGCGAGCTCGGCCGGGAGGTCGGCCGCGGTGAGGTCGGCCGCCTCGAAGATCGCGTGCACGAGGGTGCCGAAACCGGCGCCGACGGGGAGCTCGGCCATCGGTGACGGCACCACGCCGCCCGGGAGGGCGTCCCCGGCCGGGTCGGCATCGAGGCCGACGCCGTCCTCGATGTCCCCCTCGTCGTCGGTGCCCGGCTCCTCCGGCTCGCTGCCCACGCCGGGGCCGTGGCCCGCCGTGGCGGTGAGCGCGCTGTAGGAGGTGCGTCGCCACGCGGTGTCGAGCAGCCGCCGGAACTCGGCGGCCCGCAGCTCACCCGGCGCCGATGCGGGCGCGGTGAAGCCGGGAACGGGTCGCAGCCCGACCTCCTCGACAGCGATCTCGGCGCACGCCAGCTCGCGCAGCGCCGCCAGCGCGGCCGCGTCCGGCGGGACCCGGTACGCCTCCGCGGGCTCGGTGCCGGGGCCGGGACGTCCGATCAGCAGCCGGTGCAGCGGGGACGTGGCCGTGGTGGTGGCCGGCACCCACCACGTGACCACCTGGCAGCGTGCCCGGGTGAGCGCGACGTAGAGCAGCCGCAGGTCCTCGCCCGCCTCCTCGGCGCGGTGCTTGGCGCAGCGCTCCTTCCAGCCGTCGCCGGTCTCCCCGCCGACGTCGAGGACGCGGGCGCCGGAGTCGTCGTGCAGCAGGGGCACGTCGGGGTCGCGGACGTTGCGGTCCCACCCGAAGGGCACGTAGACGATCGGGAACTCCAGGCCCTTGCTGCGGTGGATGGTGATGATCTGCACCGCCGCCGCGTCGGACTCCAGCCGCCTGCTGCGCTCGGCGCCGACGTCCTCCGCGGCGTCGGCGATCCGGTGGCGGAGCCAGTCGGTGAGCGCCGCCGGGCCGAGGTGCTCGGCCACGGCCGCCGCGTGCAGTGCCTGCGCGATGTGGCGCAGGTCGGTGAGCCGCCGCTCCCCGTCGGACGTGGCCAGCAGCCGCCGGGGCAGCGCGGTGGCCGTGGTGACCGCCTCCAGCAGGGCCGCGACGCCGCGGTCGTGCAGCACCGTGGCCCAGGCCCGGAGGGTGCCGCCGAGCGCGTCGAGCAGGTCGTCGGCCGCGGGGCCGCACAGCTCCTCGACCGTGTGGCCCAGGAAGCAGGTGAGCGCCGCGGCGCGGGCCCGGAACGCCCGCGGCTGCTCCAGCGCCTCGAGGAGCGTGAGCCACTCGGCGGCGATCGGCGTGCCGAACACGCTGGCGCTGCCCGAGAGCACCGCAGGCACGCCGACGGCGGCCAGGGTCTCGCGGATCCGCGCGCCCTGGTCGTTGGTGCGCACCAGCACCGCGACGTCCCCCGGCAGCACCGGACGGCCCTCGACGTGGGCGGGGCTCGCCAGCAGCGCGGCGATGTCGGCCGCCGCGTCGCCCGCCACGAGGTCGCGCGCCGGGGCGACGACGGCGAGGTCGCGCTTGGGTGCCTTGGGCAGCCCGGCGCGCGCCACCACCCGGAGCCGGAAGGGCGTGTCGACCGGTGCGCCGGCCAACCGCTGCCCCCGGTGCGCGGCCTCGACCGGGTGCACCGTGATCCGCCGGTCGCCGAGCGCGGCGCCAGCGAACACGGTGTCGAGCGCGGCGAGCAGCGGCGCGTCGCTGCGCCAGTTGCGCGCCAGCGTGGCGTGCCGGCGCGCGCTCTCGGTGGCGTCGAGGTAGCTGACGACGTCGGCGCCGCGGAAGGCGTAGATCGCCTGCTTCGGGTCGCCGATCAGCACCAGCGTGGTGTGGCCGTGGAAGGCCCGCTGCAGGATGTCCCACTGGACGGGGTCGGTGTCCTGGAACTCGTCGACCAGCACGACCCGGTAGCGGTCGCGCAACCGCTGCGGGGCCCCGCGGGACTGGTCGGCCAGCGCGTCGGCGAGCCGGGTGAGCATGTCGTCGTAGGTGTAGATGCGCCGGGCGCGCTTGCGGCGCGCCACCTCGCTGCGCACCGCCACCGCGAACCGGTGCCGCACCTGTGCCGTGCTCCCCGGGGCGGCGTCGACCGGTTCGAGCCGGGCCTGCCCGTCGTGCACGGCCCGGCGGGCCAGCGCGAGGGCCTCCGACCGGCTGAAGGCCGGCGTGCCCGCGCCGTGGGCGCCGTACTTGCGCACGTAGAAGTCGTCGACCACCTCGGTGACCAGATCGTCGATCGACTCGGCGAAGACGGCGTCCGGGTCGCCGTCGCCCGCGACGCCGAGCCCGGCGAGCATCTGCTGGCAGAACTGGTGGGTGGTGGCGATCGTGGCGGCGTCGAACTGGGTGAGCGCACCGGCGAGCCGCCCTCGGCGCACGGCCACCTCGGCGTCGGGCGCGTCGGCGAGCAGCCGGAGCACCTCGTCGTCGCCGCCGCGCGCCGCGGCGGGCTCTGCCAACCCGCGCTCGGCCGACACGAGCCGCTCCCGCACCCGTTCCCGCAGCTCCTGGCTGGCCTCCCGGCCGAACGTCACGAGCATCAGCTCGGGCAGCGTGGCGTGGCCCTCCGCGACGTAGCGGGCGGCGAGCGCGGCGATGGTGAAGGTCTTGCCGGTGCCCGCACTCGCCTCCAGGACCGTGGTGCCGGTGGGCAGCGCGCCACAGACGTCGAACGAGGCCGGAGCGAGCACCGGGGTGCAGCCGATGGTCGTCGTCATGGTCGTCTCACAGCCGAACCACGTCCTCCGCCGTCAGCAAGGGGGCCCACAACCGCATGGCGAGCGCACCGAACCGGGTGGGCTCGCTGCCCGGTCCGCCGGGGGCGGTGAGCACGCCGGGCCCCGGGGCGCGCCCCCAGACCCGCACGTGTGCGTCGTCGGCCTGCTCGGCGCCCGCGCCGCTGGTCCACTTGCGCAGCGCCTCCTCGAGCGCCGCAGCGGCGTCGGCCCCCCCGCGCCGCACGGTGGCGTAGGTGTGGCCCGCCACCGTGGGCAGCGGCAGCGGCTCCCGCAGCCCGGCCCGGTGCAGCTCGACCAGCTCGGCGAGCACGTCGGTGGCCTGCGCGGGATCGAGCGGCCCCGCGCTCGCCCTGGACAACCCGAACCGGGTGCCCCGGCCGATCGTGACGGCCGTCCACGGCTCCGCTGTGGACGCGGTGAGCGCCAGCAGCCGGACCCACGCCCGGATCCGCTGCTTCGGCGCCAACCGGGAGAACTCGACGCGCAGCAGCACCGTGCCGTGGAGACCGCCGAGGGTGCCCACCACGCGGATGCCGCCCGGCAGCGAGACGTCGACGTCCCGGTCCTGCGCCTCGCCCACCCGGAGCGGGGCTGCTGCCGCGACCAGCGGTTCGACGTCGTCGAGCACGCGGGTGAGCACGGCGTCGCCCAGCGCGCCCGGCGGCAGCTCGCCGCGTCGCCACTCGGCCTGCCTGCAGTGGTCCAGGTCGTGGCCGGCGAGCCGGTCGTGCAGCAGCCGGTTGCCGATCGCCCAGGTGGCCAGCCCGTCGAGATCCACCGGCAGCGCGTCGGACGGGTCGTCCTCGCCGGCGAAGAGCGACAGGCCGACCCGCTGGCGGAGGAACTCCTTGACCGGGTGCTCGAGGAACGTGACCAGCTCGTCCAGCGTGACCACCGGCCGCTCGACGGGCGGGAGCGGCCCCGTGACGAACGGCCGGGCCGACGACTTCGGCCCGGCGGCGGCGCGCGCCCCGGCCAGCTCGGCACGGTCGAAGCTGAAGGGCCCGGGCGCGGCCAGCGCGGCCGCGGTGAAGTTGCGGGCGTCGAACGGCTGCAGCGGATGGCGCACCACGACGTGCTCCCGGGCGCCGGCCCCGGCCGTGGCCTCGATCGCGTCGAGCAGCTCCCCGAGCGGCACCGCCGGTGGGCGGCGCGCGCCGGTGCGCTCGTCGGCCCCGGAGTGCACGACGACGAGATGCTCGGTGGCCGCGCAGATCGCGTCGAGCAGCAGCTGACGGTCCTCGCTGCGGGGGTCGCGCTCCCCGACGAGCGGGTCGCGGGCCAGTACGTCGTCGCCGTCGGGCACACCGGCCCGCGGGAACACCCCGTCGTCGAGCCCGAGCAGGCACACCACCCGGTGCGGCACCGACCGCATCGGCACCAACGTGGCCACGGTGAGCGTGCCGGTGCGGAAGTTGGCGCGGGTGGGACGCCCGCGCAGCTGCTCCCCGAGTAGCCCCCGCACGTCGGCCAGCCCGAGCGGGACGGCGGCGGCGTGCGGGCCGGCCGCGCGGGCGGCGTCGGCCAGCTCGCCGCGGGCCTGCGCGGCCTGCCACGCATCGGTGGCGGTGGTGTCGGTGAGCGCGTCGAGGCCGCTGACCAGCGCGGCCACCCACTCGTCGAGGGTGTGCTCGCCCGCCAGCCGGGACAGGACCGTGGAGAGCCGGTCGACGAACTCCGCGAGCCGTCCGATCCGCTCGACGTCGCCCGAGTCGACCTCCTCCATGGGCAGCGCGGTGCCGAGCCACTCCTGCTCCCCGGAGCCGCCCGCCATGGCGACCCCCAGCAGCAGCCGGTCCAGGCCGGCTGACCAGGTGTTCTGCGGGAACCCGTCGAGGTGGAACGGAGCGCGGTGAGGCGCGTCGAGGCCCCACCGCACCCCGGACCGGACGACGAGCTCGCGCAACCTGTCGAGGTCGGTGTCGTCGAGCCGGAACCGGCGGCGCACCGGGGTGGAGCCCAGCAGGTCGAGCAGCTGCGACGCGCTGAGCCGGGCGTCGGCCAGCTCGAGCAGCTGCGCGACCGTGTCGAGCAGCGGGTTGACCTGACGCAGCGCGCGGTCGGCCAGCCGCACCTGCAGCTGCTGGCCGGGGTGGGTCTCGGCGCCCGGCGCCTCCCGGTCGCCCAGGCCGAAGCTCGCGGAGATCAACGGCGCGAACGTCTCGATGTCGGGGCACATGACCAGCACGTCGCGGGGTTCGAGCGTGGCGTCGGCCTCCAGCAGCCCCAGCACGACCTCGCGCAGGACCTCGACCTGACGGTCGGGGCCGTGGCAGGAGTGGACCTGCACGCTGCGGTCGTCCGGCCGCGGTGGGCTCTCGCCCGTGGGCGGCCGGTCCTGGCGCAGGTCGTGCTGCAGCCTGCCCAGCAGCGTGGCAGGGGGGTCCGGCAGCGGGTGGTGGTGGTCGACGAGGGACGGGGCCGCCGCGGCCAGCCGGACCTGCAGCTCCCGGACGTCGCGCCCGAGCGAGGACAGCAGCGGATGGCGCGGCAGGCTCGCGGTGGGGTCGGCGCGCCGCTGCGGGACGCGGCGGAGCGGCTCGACGCCGGCCCAGAGCGCAGGGGAGGGGTGGGGCAGCCACAGGTGCACCTCGCGGTGCTCCGCCAGCGCCCCGAGCACGGCGAGGTGCTCGGCAGGCAGCCGGGTGGGGCCGAACAGGGACAGCCGCGGCGGCAGATCGGCCGCCGCGGGATCCCCACGCAGGGCCGCGCAGGCGGCGCCGAGCCGCTCGGCGGGCCCCGGCACCCCGATCCGCTCGCGCAGCCGCCGCCACAGCTCGGGCTGCCAGGCCAGGTCGGCGGCGCGGTCGCCCGGGACGCCGCCGCCCGCCCGCCAGCCCTCGAGCATGTCGGGACGGGCCGCGGCGTAGGACGCGAACAGCTCCGCGAGGTGGCGGGCGGTGGCATGCCGGCGGCTGCGTCGCGCGTCGCCGTCACGAACCCCGATGTGGACGCCCAAGGGGGCGCACCACGGCTCGCCCGCGCTCTCGTCGATGACCTCGAGCAACGGCCACACCGCCCGCTCGGGGCGCCACGGGTCGTCCCGGGGGTCGACCCCGGTGGCACCGCCGACCGCTGCGGCGATCATGGCGGTGGGGGAGGGGAACGCGACACCAGCACACACGCCGTCACCGCGGCCGGCGGCGGCGCCCAGCCGGTGCGACAGCTGCTGCGCCAGCCAGCGCTCGATGCCCTTGGCGGGCACCGCGACGACCTCAGCCGTGAACGGATCCTCCGGCGGGTGGGCGAGGAGCTCACCGAGCGCCCCGGCCAGTGCGTCGGCCCGCTCGGCCCGGTGCACGTGCAGCACCACTGATCCCACCCCCCTCCCTCGTGCGGGACAAAGGTAGGACGCCGGTCGGACACTCCCGACGGGGGGCGGCAGGCGTGACCCACAGTGAACTCTTCCGAGAAAAGGACACGATGGTGGTATCCCGCTACCGCCCCGTACACGGGAAGCTGTGCCTCGCGATCTTCCGACCGGCGACGTGCAGGAGGGCCCCTGACATGAGCGACGCGACCACCGGACCGGAGGTCCCGGAGCAGCGCGGCGTCCGTGATCAGGCCCGCGGCGAGGTCCTGCACCGCCACGCCCGGCTGACCAAGGGCGGGCGCCCCATCTTCTGCACACCCAGCCGCGCCGAGATCGAAGGCCACGCGCTGCCCCGCCAGAGCCGCGGTACCGACGGGAAGGTCATCTACCCCACCCGCGAGGCCGCGGAGGCGGCGGCACGTGAGCTCGAGTCGCTCGGTGCCCGGCTGCTGAGGTCCTACCGCTGCGGGCGGTCGCGGGGCGGTCACTACCACCTCACCACCGACACCACGGTGCGCGCCGGTGCCCCCCTGCACCTGCGCATCCCCCAGCAGCGCTCGCCTCTCTCGGCCTGACGCGGCTGCCGGTCCTCCGCCCAGCTGCCCGTGCCCCGAGCGGGGCACGGGCTTCAGCGGTCGCACTCCGCCGAGGTGGGCGCCTTACCCAGCGACGGCCCGGGGAGCCGTCGCCGTCCGTGCGGACCGATCAGTCGGACCGGCGAGCCGAACGCCGCAGGGCAAGCGCGCCGGCACCGGCACCCAGGGTCGTCAGACCGCTGAGGACCAGGAGGCCGGGGAGCATGTCGTCCGTGGAACCGTCGCCGGTGTCCACGCCGCCCGCGGGTGCGGCAGCCACCTGCGGAGCAGGAGCCGGGGCCGCGGTGGTCGTGTCGTCCGCGGCGTTGTTGTCGTCGTTGTTGTCGTCGTTCGCGGCGAAGTCGAAGTCGTCGCAGGCGTTGCCGTCGTTGTCCTCGTCGAGGTTGGTGAGGTCGTCGACGTTGTCGTCGCCCGCCGCGTCGTCGAACGCGGTCTGGGCCTCTTCCTGCGAGGAGTAGTTGCCACAGTCGTTGTCGCCGGGCTGAGCGTGCGCGAGGCCCGCGAAGGTCAACGAGGAGGCCGCGGCGAGAACAATTGCGGCGGCGGTCGTGCGAACGCGCATGATGCCTTCCCTCAAGATTCGAGCGGAACGCCGTCCACACTGACTGTGACGGTCGCTGTACCCGCTGTCACGCCCAACGCGGCGCCGACACGACCGGATACGGGCGCTCCGGACAAGAGGCCCGGATCGGGTAACTGCTCGCTCACCGTGACCATCGCCCACGCGTCCTGCAGTGACCCCCTCCGCAATGGCATGGTGTCCCCGACCCCGCCGCCCGTACCGCAGGAGCACTCATGTCGTCCGATCCGCGCGCCGGAACCCCCGCCCAGGCGGGCGATCTCGTCGATGTCGACGCGCTGCTGGCCGCCTACCACGACCGCCACCCCGACCCCGGCGTGGCGGGCGAGCGGGTGGCCTTCGGGACGTCGGGACACCGCGGTTCGTCGCTGCGCACCACCTTCAACGACGACCACATCGCCGCCACCAGCCAGGCGATCTGCGAGTACCGCGCCGCTCACGGCACGGAAGGGCCGCTGTTCATCGGCCGCGACACGCACGCGCTGTCGGAGCCGGCGTGGATCACCGCCATCGAGGTGTTCCAGGCCAACGGGGTGCACGTCCTCGCCGACGGTGACGACGCCTTCACCCCGACCCCCGCCGTCTCGCACGCGATCCTCACCCACAACCGGGCCCGCGTGAGCGGACTGGCCGACGGCGTCGTCGTCACCCCGTCGCACAACCCGCCTGCCGACGGCGGCTTCAAGTACAACCCGCCGAACGGGGGCCCGGCCGACACCGACGCCACGAGCTGGATCGCCGAACGCGCCAACGAACTGCTCGAGGCGAAGCTGGCCGGGGTGGCGCGCCGTCCGATCGACCGCCAGGGACTCGGGCGTTACGACTTCCTCGGCGAGTACGTCGCCGACCTGCCGTCGGTGCTGAACCTCGACGCCATCCGGGACGCCGGCATCCGGATCGGCGCCGACCCGCTCGGCGGCGCCAGCGTCGCCTACTGGGGCGCGATCGCGGAGCGTTACGGACTGGACCTCACCGTCGTCAACCCGGCTGTGGACCCGCAGTTCGGCTTCATGACGCTGGACTGGGACGGCAAGATCCGGATGGACTGCTCGTCGCCCTACGCGATGGCCTCGCTCGTGGAGCGGCGCGGCGACTTCCGGATCGCCACCGGCAACGACGCCGACTCCGACCGGCACGGCATCGTCACCGCCGACGGGCTGATGAACCCCAACCACTTCCTCGCCGTCGCCATCGGCTACCTCTACGGCTACCGGCCCGGCTGGTCGCCCGACGCCGGCGTCGGCAAGACGGCCGTCAGCTCGTCGATGATCGACCGGGTGGCCGCCGACCTCGGCCGGAAGCTGGTGGAGACCCCCGTCGGGTTCAAGTGGTTCGTGCCCGGCCTGCTCGACGGCACGATCGGCTTCGGGGGCGAGGAGAGCGCGGGCGCGTCGTTCCTGCGCACCGACGGCTCCGTGTGGACCACCGACAAGGACGGGATCATCCTCGCGCTGCTCGCCTCGGAGATCGCCGCCGTCACCGGCGAGACGCCGAGCGAGCGCTACCGCACGCTGACCGAGAAGTTCGGCGAGCCCGCCTACGCCCGCATCGACGTCGCCACCGACCCGGAGTCCAAGGCGAAGCTGGGCAAGCTCTCGGCCGACGACGTCACGGCCACCGAACTGGCGGGCGACCCCATCACCGAGCGCCTCACCGCCGCGCCCGGCAACGGCGCCCCCCTGGGCGGCCTCAAGGTCGTCACCGAGGGTGGCTGGTTCGCCGCCCGCCCGTCGGGCACGGAGGACGTCTACAAGGTCTACGCCGAGAGCTTCCGCGGCCCCGACCACCTCACCCGCATCCAGGACGAGGCCCGCGAGGTGGTGGACGCGGCCCTGCGCGCCTGACCCGCTGCAGGTCCATGGCAGGTTCAGGAAAGCCACTTTCCGGAACTCTCCGGCCCTGAAAGTGGCTTTCCTGAACCGTGGGGCGGCCATCACGTGGCTGGTCGGGCGTCCTCGCAGGGCGGGTGGGCTCGTCGCAGATGCTGTGGGCCCTGCGAGGAGCACGGTGGCTCTGCGAGGACGCGTCTGGGCGGGTTTGCGCGTTCCGCTGCGGCGACTCACGCGGCCGAATCGGGCGACTCGCGCGCGTGATTCGGGCGACTCGCGCGGCTAAAACGGGCGACTCGCGCGCGGGAAACGGG
>NZ_JAAXKY010000091.1 GCF_012911925.1 Pseudonocardia xinjiangensis
GCGGGACGGCGACGGGCGGGGCCTCGGGCGCCGGGGGCGGCGCGGCGATCTTCGCGGTGAGGAGCTCGTAGGCCGACTCGCGGTCGACCGTCTGCCCGTACTTCCCGTACAGCGGCGACGCCTTCGCCGCGGCGGTGACGGCGTCGCCGCCGATCGCGCCCATCAGCGAGCGCGGCGCGCGCATCCGGGCCCACGCGACGGGGGTGGGTGCACCCCGCTCGGAGAGCACCGTGACGATCGCCTCACCGATGCCCAGTGAGGTGAGCGCCTCCTCCATGTCGTAGTGCTTCGTGTTCGGGTAGGTCCGGACGGTCTTGGCCAGCGCGGTCTGGTCGTCGGGGGTGAACGCCCGCAGTGCGTGCTGGACCCGCGCACCGAGCTGCGAGAGCACCGCGTTCGGGACGTCGGTGGGCAGCTGCGTGCAGAAGAAGACCCCGACGCCCTTGGACCGGATCAGCTTCACGGTCTGCTCGATGCGTTCCAGGAACGCCTTGGACGCGCCGGTGAACAGCAGGTGCGCCTCGTCGAAGAAGAACACGAGCTTCGGCTTGTCGAGGTCGCCCGCCTCGGGGAGATCCTCGAACAGCTCGGCCAGCAGCCACATGAGGAACGTGGAGTACAGGCGCGGGTTGGCCGCCTGGTCCGACAGCTCCAGCAGCGTGACGATGCCCCGGCCGTCGACGTGGCGGATCAGGTCGGCGGGCTCGAACTCCGGCTCGCCGAAGAAGTCCTCCCCGCCCTGGGCCTCTAGGTTCACCAGCGCCCTGAGGATCACCCCTGCCGTGGCCGCGGAGACCCCGCCGACGCCCTTCAGGTCGGCCTTGCCCTCGTCGCTGGTCAGGTGCTGGATGACGGCGCGCAGGTCCTTGGTGTCCAGCAGCGGCAGGCCGCGCTGGTCGGCCCAGTGGAAGATCAGCCCCAGCGTGGACTCCTGGGTCTCGTTGAGGTCCAGCACCTTCGACAGCAGGATCGGGCCGAACTGGGTGAGCGTCGCGCGGATGGGGACGGCCGAGCTGGTGCCGCCGAGCGACAGGAACTCGACCGGGTACGCGGTGGGCGTCCAGTCGTCGCCGGTGTCCCGGGCCCGCGACTCGATCTTCGGGCCGGGCTCGCCGGGCCGCGCCATCCCGGACACGTCGCCCTTGATGTCGGCCAGGAGTACCGGGACCCCGGCGGCCGAGAGCTGCTCGGCGATCCCTTGCAGCGTCTTGGTCTTCCCGGTGCCCGTGGCGCCCGCCACGAGGCCGTGCCGGTTGAGCGTGGCGAACGGGATGCGCACCCGCGCCGCCGGGTCGACCACCCCGTCGACGACGACCGTGCCCAGCTCGAGGGCAGCCCCCTCGGTGGCGTACCCGGCCGCGATCTCACGTGCTGCAGGGCTCTGATCAGCTCCGACGGTGTTCTCCACGCGACCGGAGCGTAGCCGGGTCACCCGTTCCCGGACGGATGAAACGCGACTCACGGCGCGCGACGGGCAACGGTGGCGGCGCCGGGCCTAATGTTTCGGGGATGAACGACCGTCTGGTATGGATCGACTGCGAGATGACCGGGCTGGACCTCCAGCGCGACGCCCTCATCGAGATCGCCGTGCTGGTGACCGATGCCGACCTGAACGTTCTCGGCGACGGGGTCGACGTCGTCATCCATGCCGACGACGAGGCGCTGGCCGGGATGCCCGACATCGTCCGCGAGATGCACGCCCACTCGGGGCTGACCGAGGCCGTGCGGGCCTCGACCGTCACCCTCGCCGAGGCCGAGCAGCTAGCGCTGGACTACGTCCGCGAGCACGTCCCGGAGCCACGAACGGCCCCGCTCGCCGGCAACTCCATCGCCACCGACCGTGGGTTCCTGGCCCGCGACATGCCGGCCCTCGACGCCCACCTGCACTACCGGATGGTGGACGTCAGCTCGGTGAAGGAGCTGTGCCGTCGCTGGTTCCCCCGGGTGTTCTACGCGAAGCCCGAGAAGGGCCTCGCGCACCGGGCACTCGCCGACATCGAGGAGTCGATCCGCGAGCTCGAGTACTACCGCCGCACCCTGTTCGTCCCGCAGCCCGGACCGACGTCGGAGCAGGCTCAGGCCGCTGCTGCGCAGGTCGCAGGCCCCGCGGGAACCCGCTTCGATCCGGCGTAGCGGCCACGCTAAGCTGTTGAAGGTCCCGGCCGAGGCCGGGATCCATGGTGGGTGTAGCTCAGCTGGTAGAGCACCTGGTTGTGGTCCAGGAAGTCGCGGGTTCAAGTCCCGTCACTCACCCCATGCCGCGGCCCCCGCCGCACGGCGCGTCTGGATGAACGTGTAACGTTCTTTCTCGGCGCCGGGCGGTAGGGCGCCGAGGCAGGCGCCGCTAGCTCAATAGGCAGAGCAGCTGACTCTTAATCAGCGGGTTGGGGGTTCGATTCCCTCGCGGCGCACCAGCTCCACCAGGGGCCCGGTCTTCGGACCGGGCCCCTGACTGCTTTCTGTGACAGCAGCGTTCTGTCACAGCAGCGACCCTCACGAGTGCGCGTGCATCCCGGTGAAGGCCAGGAGATGTTCGGCGGTCAGTGGCGGATCCTCGAGCATGGGCGAGTGGCCGACACCGGGCAGCAACGTGACCCTCGCGCCCGGAACCGCGTGGTACTCGGCGGCGGACGAGGCCCGCCATCTGCGGTCGTCCTCACCGAAGATCACCAGCAACGGCTTGCCGACGGCGGTCAGCCGGTCGGGGAGCGCGCGCTGCTCCAGGTAGTCGTCGACGGCCTGCGATGTCGCGGTGAACGCGTGGTAGGTCGTGCCGCGCACATCGTCGACGAGCTGTTGAGGGATCTCGTAGCCGGCGCGGCTGAACCCGGTGCTCAGACCCTGTCGGAGCAGGCTGTCGGTCCGCAACCGCCACAGCAGCTGCCCGACGACCGGGGTGAACATGAGCTGCCCGGCGACCCCGTTCGAGATGAAGGCCTCCAGGCGGGGCCCGGTGTTGACGAGCGCGAGCGCGGTGACCAGGTCGGGTCGTTGCTCGGCGAGGGCGGTGGCGACCGAGCCGCCGGTGGAATGACCGACCACTGTGGCGCGCCTCACGCCGAGCCGATCCAGCGCCGCCCCGACCCGGGCTCCCTGCTCCGGGATCCCGTAGCCCCCGCCGGCCGGTTTGGCCGACCGGCCGTGCCCGAGCAGGTCGATCCGGATGACCCGATGAGACCTCGCCAGCATCGGGACCAGCGCGTCCCACCAGCGGGTCGACCCGGCGAAGCCGTGGATCAGGACGAGTGGCGGGGCATCGCCGGGGCCGTCCTGGCTCACGTGGATGTTCCCGCCGGGGAGAGGCAGGGCCGGACTCCCGGCGGCCTCCTCGTCCTGGCGCGCCACCACCACCGCATTGACCAGAAGCAGCCCGACGACCGCGAGGACGGTGGCTGACGCGATGACCCGGCGCCGTCGACTCATGAGCCCACAGTCGCGGCCCCCGAGCGCCGATGGCTAGGACAAATGTTCCGGCCCGTCCCCCGGACGGTGAGATCGACGTGAGCGTGGTTTTCCTCGTGACGAACAACGCTGCTGTCGATCTCGACGCTCGGCCCGCCGTAGATTCGCCGTCCATGATCGATCGTGACGAGCAAGGCCGCCCGGAGCCTCCGCTCGCGGCGGACGAGACCGCGACCCTCCTGGGGTTCCTGGACTTCCAGCGCGCGACGCTGGCGTGGAAGTGCGCGGGGCTCGACGCGGCCGGCCTGGGGCCACGGTCGCCGCCTCGTCGATGACCCTGGGCGGGATGCTCAAGCACCTGGCCTACGTCGAGGACCACTGGTGCTCCCGGGCGCTGCACGGGCGCGACCCGCACCCGCCGTGGGACACCGTGGACTGGAAGACCGACCCCGACTGGGACTGGCGCTCGGCCGCCGAGGACACGCCGGAGCAGCTCCGTGCGCTGTGGGAGGCCGCGGTGGACCGGTCCCGTTCCGGGGTCGCGGAGGCGCTGGCCGACGGGGGCCTGGAACGGCCGGCCCGGCGCACCTGGCCCGAGGGCCGGGCACCCAGCCTGCGGTGGATCCTGTGCCACCTCGTCGAGGAGTACGCGCGGCACAACGGCCATGCCGACATCCTGCGGGAAACGGTGGACGGGCTCACCGGGGAGTAGTCACCGGCCTCACCCGCCGTACTTCGAGTTCGCCATCCCGATCGGTACCCCGAAGTGCCTGGTCATCCGGTCGGCGACGGTGGTCATCCAGCGCACGGCATCGGCACGCTGCAGCCCGGCGCGCACCTTCTTGCTCATGTAGCGCCCGGACTTGTCGTTGATCTCGAAGCGCTCCAGCTCGGCGTTCCAGAGCAGCTCGCCCGAGACCCTGGCCGGCTTGACCTGCGTCCGACCGAGCGACTGGAAGCCCGCCGCGATGGTCGGATGTCCCGACGAGTTCAGGCGCAGCTGGAGCTCGTCCATGGTGAGGGTGGGGTCCTTCTCCTGCATGGCCGTGAGGAGCCTGGCCCATTCCTCGTCCTCGACAACCGTGGTGATGTCCTCGCTGCCCATCAGGATCTCGCCACGGGCGCCCACCGAGAAACACCAGACGGCGCTCTTGCCCCGGTCCAGGAGGAGCCCGGGAGGGAAGTTCTCCAGCCGGTACCACACCGGGTTGAGCCGGACGTCGCCGTCCTCCGCGAGCTCGGACTCCTCCTTGACCCGGTGCGGTCCCACCAGTGGCCCGTACTCGTGATCCAGGCGTTGTCGTCGGCGGGCCGCCATCGTGGCGCCGAGGTCCGCGTCCCTGGACGACCCGAAGAACACCCGCTGCACCGGCCGGGAGCCGGGCGACACGCCGCCGGCCTCCTGCTCATCGAGCCGGGCAGGCGCTCGGTGGCCTCGGACGGCACGGTCGGCCACCATCTCGGCCTCGCGCTCGAAACGATCATGGGGATCGCTGATCGACAGGCCGTTGTCCGCGTCGGTGCCTGCCACCGGACCCTGGCTCTGCTGACGCACGTGCCACAGCTCGTGGGCCAGCGTGTGCCGGTCGGTCGCTCCGGCGCCGAGCACCACGTGGTTGCCCGAGGTGTACGCACGTGCGCCGATCTCAGCCGCGGACCGCTGGGCGACCGTGTCGCTGTGCACGCGCACGTGGGAGAAGTCCGCGCCGAGGGTCTGCTCCATCTCGGCACGGACACCCGCCTCCAAGGTCCGGCCGCTGCTGCGCAGCACCTCCGGCACCGTCGTCGGCTCCGGCTCCACTCCCGGCACCGCGCCTGCCCGCTGCAGGCCGATCAACCGGGTGACGGCGAGGTTGCCGGCCGACCGCTGCAACATCGCGATGTCCATCGGTGCCAGGGAGCGCTGCCCGCCCACCTTGCGCCGTCGAGAACCGCGCCCGTGCCCGACAGGACGGTCGTACTGACTGCAGTCGCGCACCCGATCCACCCCATGCTCCAGCCGTCACGCTCGTCGTCGAGCACTGGTGTCCCAGAGTGGAGCGGGCGTACCTCAGTGCGACGAACGAGACATGAACGCGCAGAGAATCATCGATGCTCGCCCCGTCCTGGGAGGAAGTCGAGCAGCAACTCGTTCACGCGCTCCGGCGCGTCCAGCTGCATCCAGTGGCCCGCGCCGTCGATCCGCTCGTACCGCCACGGGCCGCTCGCGTAGTTCTCCGTGCCGACCATCCCGGCCTCGACGAGGTACCGGTCGCCGGTGCTCCAGAGGCCCATGGTGGGCACCGGGGGCAGCGGCGCGGAATCGTCCATCCGCGCGAGCAGCACCTCGGGCGGGACGCCGGTGCGGTAGATCGCCAGCGAGGCACTGAGGGCCTTCGGGTCCCGCATGCGCTCGACGACCTCGTCGAGGTCGGGGTGGGTGGCGATGAACTCCCGGAGGTTCCGGAACTCGTCCTGGCTGAGCCACTGCTCCGCCACGCCGCGGAACTGGAACAGGAGCATGTACCAGGACTTCTCCCGCTGCTCGAGCCCGCTGCCGTAGAAGGCGGCCGCATGCCCGACCGACATGCAGGTGAGGCTGCTGGTCAGCTCAGGCGCCGCCATGGCGACCTGTTGCACGAGGGCCGAGCCCCAGTCGTGCCCCACGAGGTGCGCCTTCTCGACATCGAGGTGACGCAGGAGACCGATCAGGTCGCCGACGTGGTCGCCGACCGTGAGCCGCGCCAGGTCCTCCGGTTTGCCGGAGGCGCCGAAGCCCCGCAGGTCCGGGGCGACGGTGCGGTAGCCCGCAGCGTTGAGCGCAGCCACCTGGTGCCGCCAGCAGGCGTGGGTGTCCGGCCAGCCGTGCACGAGGAGCACCGTGGGGCCCGCGCCGCTGATCTGCACGTCGAGCTCGACGTCGTTGACGGTGATGAGGGTCATGCCGCTCCGATCGCTGGGAACTCGGTGGGTGAGCGGACAGAGGCCGCCGGCGAATCCGCACCGGCGCGCGCACCACCCGACCCAACCTCGCACGGACGGCGCCGCTACGGTCGTCGGATGTCATCCGTGCAGGACCCGGGGCGTGTCGGACGCTACGTGCGCATGGTCGCGCAGCCGGGCCGGGGAGCGGCTCTGGCCGACACCCTGCTCCGCGTGGCGGAGGGACTGCGCGGCGCCCCGGGCTGCGAGCTGTACGTGATCAACCTGTCGGCCGACGAGCCCGACACCGTGTGGGTCACCGAGGTGTGGGCCGACGAGGAGGCGTCCGATCGGGCCCTGTCCGCCGACCTCGGCGAGGTCGGCATCGGCGAGGTGCTCGAACTGCTGGCCGGCCCGCCGGAGCTGGTGGACCTGCGCCCCCTCGGGGGCACCGGGCTGGCCACCGCCTGAGCGCGCGCCCACTCAGGCGACCACGACGTCCTCGGTGGACAGTCCGGTGGTCCGCGGCCCGATGAGGCCGATGTCGAGGGCGACGACGACCAGGGCACCGCAGATGATGACGAACACCCAACCCGCCCCGACCGCCGCCAGGATCGGCAGCAGGATGAACGGCATGGCACCGGTCGCCAGCCGGGAGATCGCGTAGGTGCCGCTCGCTGCGGTCGAACGGACGGCCGTCGGGAAGATCTCCGCCTGGTAGATGTGGTAGCCGTTGGCGAATACGTTGCTGGCGGCGGTGTAGAGGAAGCCGAAGATCACGATCGGCACCATCGAGTTCGAGAAGCCGAACGCCAGCCCGAACGCGGCCATCGCGACAACCGATCCCACCACGAGGTACTTCCGCTCGAATCGTTCCACCAGCGGGAGCGACAGCAGGGAACCCACGGGGTAGCCGAGGAAGGTCAGTGCCGTGAACAGCAACGACGTGCTCAGCGCGTAGCCCTTCGCGGCCAGGATCAGCGGCACCAGCGTGCCGAACCCGTAGTAGCCGAAGACCTGGAAGACCTGGAACACGGCCATCATCAGCGTGCGCCGGCGGAGCGGGGGCGTCAGGAGCACACGCACTCCGGCACGAGCGGGTCGGACGGGGGCTTCCGGGTCACGCCGCGTCGGTTCGGTGAGCCGGTGACCGCCGCGGAGGGCCTCCGCCTCGATCCGGGACGTGATGCTGTCCGCTTCCGGACCGCGCCCGACGGCCTCCAGCCATCGCGGCGACTCCGGGAGCGTGGTGCGGAGAAGGAAGACGATGGCGGAACCGAGCGCACCGAGAGCGAAGATCCAGCGCCAACCGGCGATCCCGGCGAGGTGGCCGACGGAACCGCGGGCCAGGAACCCGACGATCGGCACGGCGATGAACGAGATGGTGTACGCCCACGCGGTGTAGCGGCCGCGCTGGCGGGCCGGGAGCATGTCCGAGAGGTAGGCGTCGGCCAGCGGGAGTTCGGCACCGACACCGAGGCCGGCGACGAACCGGCTGATCATCAGCCAGACCGCGTTCGGGCTGAAGGCGCCGGCCAGCGAGGCCAGCGAGTACAGGGCCAGGTTGATCATGAACGCGCGGCGGCGGCCGACCCGGTCTGCCATCCGGCCCAGCACGATCGAACCGATGAACATGCCGACGAACGTCGAGGCCAGCACCGGGGCCAGTACGGCGCTGGTGAGGTGGAACTCGCTGGTCAGCGCGCCCGACACGGCGCTGGTCAGGAACACCTCGTAGATGTCGAAGAACATGCCGATGCCGATCGTGACCGTGATCAGCCGATGGGTGCGCGTGATCGGCAACCGGTCCAGGCGGGCCGCCACCGTGACGGCGGTGCCTCCTCCTGACGGTGGCGCCTGCTCACCCGGGCGAGCCGGGCCGGCGTCCGAGGCCTCTGTAGGGCGTGACAAGGAGTACTCCGTTCCCTGGTGCTGGACATGGCGGTGCCCCGCGGGAGGCTCGGTCGCGGGAGCCGAACCGGCGGGGTGTGCCCGGGGGCGCCGTCGCCCCCGGGCACGGGCGGCGTGCTGCTACCGCCGGATCAGGTCCGCCGCACGTTCGGCGATGGCGTAGACGGTCGAGTTCGTGTTCCCCGACACGATCGAGGGCATCACGGACGCGTCCGCGACCCTGAGCCCGCTGATCCCGTGGACGCGAAGGTCGGGATCGACCACGGCCATGCCGTCGCCGTCCGGGCCGATCCTGCACGTGCCCACCGGGTGGAAGTAGGTCCCGAGGCTCCGGCGCAGGTAGTCGCGCACACCCTCGGCATCCCGCACGCCGGGCCCGGGCACGACCTCCTCGCCGCGCCACGGGTCCAGGGCGAGCGTGCGACCGAGCGTCCGGGCCGCGTCCAGTCCGGCCGCCATGACGTCGAGGTCACGGGGGTCGGCGTAGTAGTTCGGGTCGATGAGCGGCGCCGCTCCGGGTTCGGCGCTGCCCAGGCGGACCGTGCCGCGGCTGTAGGGCCGCACGGCCGAGAAGACGATGGCGTACGCATGGTCCGGTCCACGCAGCCCGGGCCCGTACAGCGGCATGTCCGAGATGATCAGCTGGAGGTCGGGCCCGTCCGCAGCGACGGGGCTGCTCATCAGGCCGATCACCCCACTGTGGTTGCCGACTCCGGTCGGCACGGGCTGCACCGGGGTGTAGGCCACCATGGACAGCGGATGATCATGGAAGTTCGCTCCCACCCCGGGGAGGTCCAGGACCACCTCGACTCCCCTCTCGTCGAGGTGCGCCTGCGGGCCGACACCGGAGAGCATCAGCAACTGCGCCGAGCCCACCGCGCCGGCGGTGAGCACGACCTCCTCCCGGCACTCCGCGACGAGCACCTCGGACCCCGTGCCGTGCTCGACGCTGTACTCGACCCCGGTGCACCGCCCGTCGTGCACCCGCACGCGATGCACCAGTGCGTCGGTGACCACCGTCAGGTTGGGCCGGCTCCGGACCTCCGCGTCGAGATACGCCTCAGCAGCACCGCAGCGCCGCCCGTCGCGGATGCTCACGTCCATCCAGCCGAAGCCCTCCTCCAGGCCGCCGCTGACGTCGGTCGCCGCGCGGTGGCCGGCCTCGACTGCCGCCTGCAGCCCCGCCGTCATGAAGGGGTCCGGCTCCATCGGCGCGACCACCACGGGGCCCTCGTCACCGCGCAGGGCCGGATCACGGCCGTGCGCCCGCTCGGTGCGCCGGAAGTACGGGAGCAGATCGTCGAACCCCCAGCCCTTCGCCCCGGCCGCCGGCCACGCGTCGTAGCTCGATCGGTGGCCGCGGACGAAGAACATCGCGTTGATGGCCGACGACCCGCCGAGCGTCTTTCCCCTCGGAAAGGGGATCGCCATCCCGTTCGCCGCCTGGACGACCGTGGCGTCACCCCAGTCCGCTGACGAACCGATCAGCGTCGGCCACGCGGGGGGCAGAGCCATCGACTCCGTACGCTGGCTGCTGCCGGCCTCGAGCAGCAGTACGTGCGCGCTCTCGTCCTGCGACAGCCTGGCTGCGAGGACGCACCCGGCCGAGCCGGCGCCCACGATGACGAAGTCGTAACCGGCCGTGAAGGAACTCATGCAGATTCGCCCGTTCTCCGTGGTCAGCGGCATGGCAGAAATGCGATCCGCATTAGATTATGCCTAATATCTATCATCGGAACAGCGCTCGCAAGGTGAGCGCTCCCACACGACCAAACCGATAGATCAGACATAACCCGACATATCCGCGCCGGGCTGAACTCAGTTCTGCAATGTCACGCCAGGCGGCGGGTCTCGTGCACGGGAGAACGGACGCGAGGTCAGGCCCCGCCGCGCTCCTGATCGGCCGCCACATGCTTGCGGGCGCGCAACGAACCGGCGTGGGCTTTCGCCGTCGGGTCGCTCCTGGTCTTGGCCAGGCTCGCCACGGTGACCACGGCGAGCACCACGACGATCACGCCGAGGCTCACCGGCGTGGAGATCTCCGGGACGCTCGGGCTCAGGTCCACGTGCGCCCAGTGCAGGATCAGCTTGGCCCCGATGAAGGCCAGGATGATCGACAGGCCCATCGACAGGTACACCAGGCGGTCGAGCAGGCCCTTCACCAGGAAGAACAGCGCTCGCAGGCCGAGCAGGGCGAACGCGTTGGCCGCGAAGACGATGTAGGCCTCCTCCGTCACCCCGAACACGGCGGGGATCGAGTCGAGCGCGAACAGCAGGTCGATGCTGCCGATCGCGATCAGCACGATGAAGAGCGGTGTCAGCATGCGGCGACCGTCGACCCTCGTGACGATCCGGCCGCCGACGTACTCGTCGGTGATCGGCAGAACGCGTCGGGCGCTGCGGATCACCGCGTTGTCCTCCACGTCCGGATCCTCGTTGCGATGCCGGAACATCTGCACGGCGGTGTAGACCAGCAGCAGGCCGAACAGCAGGAACATGAACGAGAACAACGAGAGCAGCGTGGCGCCGAGCGCGATGAAGATCGCCCGCATGATCAGCGCGAGCACGATCCCGAAGGTCAGGACCTTGTGCTGGTGCTCCTCCGGCACGGCGAACGTCGTCATGATGATGACGAAGACGAAGAGGTTGTCGACCGACAGGCTCTTCTCGACGATGTAGCCGGCGAAGTACTGCGTGCCGAAGTCACCGCCGTAGGTCATGGCGAACCACACGCCGAACGCGACGGCGACCCCGACGTAGAACACCGACCACGCCGTGGCCTCACGGAAACCGATGCGGTGCGGGCGCACCGCCGCCAGCACGAGGTCGAGCGCCAGTAGCGCGACGACCAGTCCGATCGTCACCGCCCAGGTGAGCCCGCTGATCTCCAGCACGTGGTCCTCCAACATCGCCCATGGCATTACGAACTCTTTACCCAACGGTGGGAGTACCTGTGGGGTTCCGCCGACAACCGGGTGGCTGCGGCCAGCGGGGAGAGTGACCGATCCCGCATCGGCCTATAACCGGAGGGAACCGGGTAGTCCCCGGCCGTCATCGCAGTGGTGACGCACCAGCAGAGGAGGAGCTCGATGGCGCTCGACGACGACGACATGACGACGACTGCAGGCGGCGGTAACGAGGGCCCGGCCGACTCCGGCGCGGGCGGCGGCACCCCTGGTGTGCACGACGGTGGAGCGGACGGCGGGGCCGACGGCGGAGCCGACTCCGGCGCCGAGGGACCGGCCGACTCCGGCGCAGGTGGCACCCCTGGCGTGCACGACGGTGGGGCGGACGGCGGGGCCGACTCGGGAGCCGAGGGTCCGGCCGACTCGGGAGCGGGCGGCGGCACCCCTGGCGTGCACGACGGCGGTGCGGACGGCGGAGCCGACTCCGGCGCCGAGGGACCGGCCGACTCCGGGGCGGGCGGTGGCACCCCGGGCGTCCACGACGGCGGAGCCGACGGCGGAGCGGACAGCGGTGCCCGCTGAGGTCACCCGACCCGGTGGTGCCGGACGCCCCGTGCTGGGGCGGCCGGCACCCACCGCCCCGCCTCCCGGCGCCCCCGGTGCTCTCGCCCGGGTCACCGGGCTCGACGCCGACACCTTCGGTGCCCGGCACTGGGGCCGGGAGCCACGGCTCGTGCGCGGCGCCGACCCCGACGGCTTCCGCGACCTGCTCGACCTCGACGGCGTGGACGAGCTGCTCTCGCGACGCGGCCTGCGCACCCCGTTCCTGCGTCTGGCGCGCAACGGCTCCGTGGTCGACTCCGGCTCGTTCACCGGCCCGGGCGGGGCGGGCGCGGAGATCGGCGACCAGGTCCACGACGACAAGGTGGCGGCGCTCTTCGCCGACGGCACCACCGTGGTGCTGCAGGCGCTGCACCGCACGTGGCCCGCGGTGATCGACTTCGCCACGCTGCTGTCCGACGAGCTGGGCCATCCCGTCCAGGCCAACGCCTACGTGACTCCCCCGTCCTCGCGCGGGTTCTCGGCCCACTACGACGTGCACGACGTGTTCGTCCTGCAGCTCGCCGGGCGCAAGCACTGGACGGTGCACGCGCCGGTGCACGCCGACCCGTTGCGCGACCAACCGTGGAACGCGCACGCCACTGCGGTGGCCGCCCGCGCGCGTGACGACACCCCGGTCATCGACACGGTCCTGGAGCCCGGCGACGTCATGTACCTGCCGCGGGGCTGGCTGCACGCCGCCACCGCGCTGGGCGACGTATCGGCGCACCTGACGGTCGGCGTCCACGTCGTCACGCGCTACGCGCTGGTGGAGGCGCTGACCGCGCTCGTCGCCCGCGACGCGGCGCTGAGGGCGTCGTTGCCCCTGGGCATCGACGTGTCCGACCCCGAGCAGCTCGCGCCGCATCTCGACGCCGTGCGCTCGGCCCTCGCCGAGGCACTGCCGCAGGTGAGCGCCGAGGACGTGGCACGCCGCGTCCGGGGGCGGGTCTGGACGGGTGGGCGGCCCGAGCCGGTGCGGCCGGTGGCCGTGGCGACGTTCGTCGAGCACCTCGCCACCGGGGACGGCGTGCGGCGCCGGGTGGGGCTGCGGCACCGGGTCGCCCGGCGGGGCGAGCAGGTCGTGCTGAGCCTGCCCGACCGGCAGATCACGCTCCCCGCGGCCACGGAGGCCGCGGTGCGCGCGCTGGTGAGCGGGACGACCTGCTCGGTGGGTAGCCTCCCGGGAATGGACGAGGCCGACCAGCTCGTGCTGGTGCGCCGCCTGCTTCGGGAGGGCGTGCTGGTGCCGGCCACTCACGCATGACAGCGGCGGGGCCCTGGCCACGCTGCTCGTTCGTCGCCGACGCTGCACACGACCCACGTGAGGGCACGGCACCCCCGGCCGACCGCTGGTTCCTGGTCGAACACGGCGGACCGTGGGGCCGGGTCCCCCTCTCGCAGTCGGGGATACATCCCGCCGCGGTCGCCGCGATCTCGGCCTGGGTGGCCACCGAGGCCGGGCGGCTGGTCCTCGTGCGCCGGCCGGGCCGGGCCCCGGGCCCGACCGAGGACGTCGTCCACGGCGACACCCCCGGGCGGCCGCGCCGCTGGTTCCGCGTCGACTCCCGCCCCGGGCACGAGTCGATCCGCACCGGGACCTTCGTCGACGAGGCGGAGCTGGTGGAGGCGGTGCACGCCCCCGGTGTGCCGTACGTGGGGCCGCTGCACCTCGTGTGCACCCACGGCCGCCACGACACCTGCTGCGCGGTGCGCGGACGCCCGCTGGCCGCCGCACTCGCCGCCGCCGACCCCGCCCCCGTCTGGGAGTGCAGCCACATCGGCGGCTGCCGCTTCGCCCCGGCGCTGGTCCTGCTCCCCCACGGCTACGTGCTCGGCGGACTGACGGCGCAGGACGCGCCCGCGGTCGTGCGCGACTACGCCGACGGGCGGCTGGACCCGGTCTGGATGCGCGGGCGCTCGTCGCTGCCGCCGGCCGTCCAGGCCGCGCAGCACCATGCGCGGATGGCCACCGGGGCGACGGGCGTGGATGCCCTGCGGCCCATCGACGTCGTCGCCGAACAGCAGGCGGACGGCAGCCCCGGCTGGCGGGTGGAGCTGGCCGACCCCGCCTGCTCGGTCCGGCTGCACGAGCGGCGGGTGGAGACGGGGCGGCCCCTGACCTGCGCAGCCACGGTGCCGGGCTGGATGCGGGTGTTCGAACTGGTCGAGGTCAGGCCGACGACGACCGACCACGGTGCGCTGCGCGACATGGACACCTGAGATGCCGGTTCAGCGGGCGAGCTCCGCGCGGACCGACGCCACCGCGGCCCGGTCGAGCAGTCCCAGCGTGGCGGCATGGACGGCGATCTGCGCACTGTCGTCCACGGCGAGCATCGGGACCCCGGCAGCGGTGATCTCGGCGGCGAGGTCGTCGACCTGGCGCAGCCGCACCGGATCGGCTCCCGTGGTGCGGCGGATGTACACCGCGGCCACCCGGTCAGGGGTCGCGCGGGCGAGCGTCGCATAGATCTCGGGATCCTCCTGCCCGCTGTCCCCGATCAGGATCAGCCGCAGGTGCGGGTGCTCGTCGAGCAACCGGCGCACCAGCCCGAGCTTGTGGGCCTGCGCCCCGATGCGGAACAGCCCGGTGTGGGAGGGCCCCCAGTCGGTGAGCAGCAGCGGACCGAGCGGGAACCCGCGCAGCCCCACGAACTGCAGGAGCATCTCGTGCAGGTTCCACGGGCTCGTGGATACGTAGAAGACCGGACGCGCCGGCTCGCCCGCCGGGGTGGTGACGAGCGCGCGGTAGAGGGCCGCGGCGCCGGGCAGCGGGGTGCGGTCCTGGACGTCGGTGAGCAGGGTGACGCGCAGGAAGTCCAGGCCGCGGGTGAGCCCGGTGTCCACGATCGTGTCGTCCACGTCGCTGACCAGCCCGATGCGCGCATCCGGGTCGGTCACCAGCACGCGCGCCGTGGCGGTGGATCCCGCGGGCCCGGTCAGCCCGACCTCCAGCCACCCCGGCGCGACGTCGGTCAGCTCGACCTCGTGGTCGACGTACCCGTCACGGTCGGTCCGGACCACGACGTCGCCGCCGGGGAGATGGATCGTCACCTCCGCACCCGGCACCTCGATGGTGAGGAACCGCGCGATGCTCGCCCGCAGCACCGCGCGCCGCGAGCGCGGCGTCGCCGGTCCCTCCCCCGAGGCCGTGGCCAGCACCGACGGCGCGGCGGCCTCCCGTCCGAGCACGAGCCGGGCACCCACCCGGACGCGCCGGGTGGTGCCGTGCCCGATGAACGGGACGATCACCGGGTGGCGCCGGCCGCGCAGGCGGGCCAGCGCCGCGACCACCGACTCCGCGAAGTCTTCCACCCGCAGTCCCACCGCGATGATCAGCTTGCCCCAGTCCGTCACGGGAGAAGGGCTACCGCACCCCGTGCGGCAGTGCCACCGCGGGGTGGCCCCGCACGGCGTCACCCGGCGCACCGGTGGCTCCCCGCGGCCCGGGACGTAGGCTCGGGTCGGTGCGCACCGTCCTGCTCGACCTCGACGGCACCCTCGTCGACTCCGCCGCCACGATCACCGAGCATCTCGCAGCCGCGCTGACCGAGGTCGGCTTCCCGGTGCCGGACGCGGAACGGTTGCGCCGGCTGGTCGGGCCACCGTTCGAGACCGCGCTGCCGGAGCTCGGGCTGACCGACGAGCAGACCTCCGCCGCGATCACCGCGTACCGCACCTCCTACGACGCGGTGGCCGCCACGGTCACCCCCGTCTACCCCGGCGTCCCCGCGCTGCTGGAGCGCCTGCGCGAGGCGGACCTGCGGCTGGCGGTCGCCACCTCGAAGCCCGAGGAGCTCGCACGCAAGATCGTCGCGGGTGTCGGGCTCGCCGGGTTCCTGGATCTCGTCGGAGGGGCCGACCACGTGGGCGGCCGGGTGGGCAAGGCGGCCGTCGTCCGCTCGGTGATCGAGCGGCTGGGTGTCGACCCGGCCCGGCAGCCGGTGGTGATGGTCGGCGACCGCCACCACGACGTCGACGGCGCGGCTGAGCACGGCATCCCGACGGTCGGGGTGGCGTGGGGGTACGCGGAGCCGGGCGAGCTGGCCGGGGCCCGGCTGGTGGTCCCCCACATCGAGGCGCTGGCGGAGGCGCTGCGTGGTGACAAGGTCTGGTCTACCCTCCCGCCCGTGCCGCGCCACTGACCGCCGTGCGGATCCTGGTCGTCAACCCCAACACCACCGCATCGATGACGGAGCGGATCGGCGCGTGCGCGCAGGCTGCGACGTCGGCGGGCACCACGGTCCGCGCCGTCAACCCGGACATGGGGCCTGCGTCGATCGAGAGCCACTACGACGAGGCGCTCGCCGTCCCCGGCCTGCTCTCGGAGATCGCCCGCGGGGAGGCCGACGGCGTCGACGGGTACGTGGTGGCGTGCTTCGGTGATCCCGGCCTCGACGCCGCGCGCGAGCTCGCGACCGGTCCGGTGGTGGGCATCGCCGAGGCGGCCATGCGCACGGCGACGTACCTCGGCCGCGGGTTCAGCGTGGTCACGACGCTGGGACGGACCTGCGGGCGCGCCTGGGACCTCGCCGAGCGGTACGGCGTGCAGCGCTTCTGCCGCGCGGTGCGCGCCTGCGAGATCCCCGTGCTCGACCTGGACGACCCGGGCTCGGACGCCCGTGAGGTGATCACCGAGGAGTGCCGCCGGGCCGTGGCCGAGGACGGGTCGGACGCGATCGTGCTCGGGTGCGCCGGGATGGCCGACCTCTGCACGCACATCAGCGCGCGCATCGGCGTGCCGGTCGTGGACGGCGTCACGGCCGCCACGCGCACCGTGGAGTCGCTGGTGGTGCTCGGGCTGCGCACCGGCGCGCGCGGTGAGTTCGCGGCTCCCCGACCCAAGTCCTACACCGGGTTGCTCCGGGATTTCACGATCGCCTGAACCGGGCGGCCGGTGTTTCCCCGGCGCGAAGATCTCGTGACGGGCTGTGCATCGGTTCTCCGCGTACGGGCGTGACACCTACCTTTCCGGTACACGATCGCCGCGCCCGGGAGGTCAGCATGACCGATTCGCTCGAACACGCCGGAGAACGCCCGGCCCCGGTCGCCGAGCACGACCCGCGGCTCACCAACGAGGACCTCGCGCCGCTGCGGGAGCAGCACTGGACCTCGTACAACTTCTTCGCCTTCTGGATGTCCGACGTGCACAGCGTCGGCGGGTACGTCACGGCGGGCAGCCTGTTCGCCCTCGGCCTCGCGGCCTGGCAGGTGCTCGTCGCGCTGCTCGTCGGCATCTCGATCGTCTACGTCCTGTGCAACCTCGTCGCGCGGCCGAGCCAGGCGACCGGCACGCCCTACCCGGTGATCTGCCGGGCTTCGTTCGGGGTGCTCGGCGCCAACGTGCCGGCGATCATCCGCGGGCTGATCGCGGTGGCCTGGTACGGGATCCAGACCTACCTCGCCTCGCACTCGCTGGTGATCGTCGGGCTCAAGCTGTGGCCGGGGCTCGGGCCCTACGCCGACGTGGCACAGCACGGCTTCGCCGGGCTGTCGCTGGTGGGCTGGGTCGCGTTCGTGGCCATGTGGCTGCTGCAGGCCGCCGTCTTTTGGAACGGCATGGAGGCCATCCGGAAGTTCATCGACTTCTGCGGGCCCGCCGTGTACGTCGTGATGTTCCTGCTGGCGGGCTACCTCGTGCTGGAGGCGGGCTGGAGCAACATCGACCTGAACCTCGCCGAGGTGAGCATCCACGGCTGGGCCACGGTGCCGGTGATGCTCACGGCGATCGCGCTGGTCGTCTCGTACTTCTCCGGGCCGATGCTCAACTACGGCGACTTCGCCCGCTACGGCCGAGTTCGCGGCGGTGCGCCGCGGCAACCTGCTCGGGCTGCCCCTGAACTTCCTGGTGTTCGCGCTGCTCGTGGTGATCACCGCTGCCGCGACGCAGCCGGTGTTCGGCGAGCTCATCACCGACCCCGTCGAGACCGTCGCACGGCTCGACAACACCTACGCGGTGGTGCTCGGCGCCCTCACCTTCATGATCGCCACGATCGGGATCAACATCGTCGCCAACTTCGTCTCGCCCGCGTTCGACTTCTCCAACGTCAGCCCGCAGAAGATCAGCTGGCGGGCCGGCGGGATGATCGCCGCCGTCGGCTCCGTGCTGATCACGCCGTGGAACCTGTACTCCAGCCCGGACGTCATCCACTACACGCTCGACACGCTCGGTGCGTTCATCGGCCCGCTCTACGGCGTGCTGATCGCCGACTACTACCTCATCAAGGGGCGCCGGATCGTGGTGGACGACCTCTACACGCTGCGCCCCGACGGCAGCTACCACTTCCACCGCGGCCACAACCCGATCGCGATCGGAGCCACGGCGGTGGGCGCGGCGCTCGCGATGGCCGTGGTGCTCCTCGGTTCCGCGGGCGCCGCCGCGTTCAGCTGGTTCATCGGCGCCGGCATCGCCTTCGCCGTCCACTGGGTGCTCTCCCGCCGGCGGGCCGTGGATCCGACGAAGGGATGACGACCGCCGCGGCTCCCCGCCGCCACACTCGACGACCATGGGGGACCTGGGCTCGGCCGTACCGCCTGGACCGTCCGCATCCCGGCGGCTGAGGTCATGGCGCCCACCGCTGGCCGTCCGGACGGTCGTCGTGCTCGGGGCGGCCACCCTGATCTGGGTCGCCGTCGACGCCGGGCTCGACCCGTTCTTCGGCAACCCGCCCGACGACCGGCTCGGCCACGCACTGCGCGCCGTGCTGACGGCGGCGCTGGCCGTGCCCCTGGTGGTGCTGGGCCGCCGCCACCTCGACGCGCGTCCGTGGGCGGGGCTGGCCCTCACGCCGCTGCGCAGCGGGGGGCTGCGGTCCCTGCTGTCCGGGGCCGCGTTCTGGCTCGGCGCGGCCGCCGTCGGCACGGCCGTCACCATCGCGGCGGGCGGGGCCACGATCGCCGTCGTCGACATCGACGCACAGGCGCTGCTGCTCGCCCTCTACCTGCCGGTGCTGGTGCTGCTCTTCGAGGCCCTTCCCGAGGAGCTGATATTCCGCGGCTACCTGTACCGCAATCTCGCCGACCGCTTCACGCGCTGGACGGCCGTCACCGGGCAGGCGGCGCTGTTCACCGTCTGGGGCACGGTGCTGGGGCCGGCCGGCTCGGTGGACCGGGTGCTCCTGTTCTTCTCGTTCAGCCTGGCGCTCGGTGCACTGCGGGTGGTGGCAGGCAGCGTATGGGCGCCCATCGGGTTCCACCTCGCGTTCCAGTGGGTGGCCCAGTACCTGGGGGCCTCGGACGGCGCCTTCGCCGTCGACGGCCGGGGGGCCCTGGACGTGGTGGCGATGTGGCTCTTCCCGATCGCGCTCGGCACCGTCGTGCTGGTGATCGCCGGTGCCCGGCGCGGGGTGCGCTGGTCGGAGCGCGACCCCGACGGACCCGTGCCGGTCCCGGCGACCAGCTGACGCGGTGCCGGTCGCGACGCGGTGGTCAGTCGCCTGCGGGCGTCTGCACCCAGCCGTAGCTGCGGTTCACCGCGCGGCCCCAGTTCTCGTGCTCGCGCCGGCGCAGGGCGGCGTCCATCGCGGGCTCCCAGGCGGCAGCACGGTGCCAGTTAGCGCGCAGCACCTCCAGGTCGGACCAGTGCCCGACCGCCAGCCCGGCCGCGTACGCAGCGCCCAGCGAGACGGCCTCCGACACCAGCGGCCGCTCCACCGGCACGTCGAGGACGTCCGCGACGAACTGCATCAGCAGGTGGTTGGCGGTCATGCCGCCGTCTACCTTGAGCCGGGTGACCGGCACCCCGGAGTCGGCGTTCATCGCGTCGATCACCTCGCGCGTCTGCCAGCCGGTGGCCTCGAGCACGGCCCTGGCGAGGTGGCCGCGGTTGATGAACGACGTCAGCCCCACCATCACGCCGCGCGCGTCGGGGTGCCAGCGCGGTGAATACAGCCCCGAGAACGCGGGGACGATGTAGCACCCGCCGTTGTCGGGGACGGAACTGGCGAGCGTCTCGATCTGGGCGGCCGTCGCGATCATCCCGAGCGAGTCGCGGAACCACTGCACGAGCGACCCCGTCATGGCGATCGCGCCCTCCAGCGCGTAGACGGGCTTGTCCCCGAGCACGTACCCGACCGTCGGTATCAGCCCGTGGGTCGACTCGGCCAGCCGCGTCCCGGTGTTCATCAGCAGGAACGCGCCCGTCCCGTAGGTGCACTTGATCTCGCCGGGCGAGAAGCACGCCTGCCCGACGAGCGCGGCCTGCTGGTCGCCGAGCGCCCCGGCCACCGGGACGCCGGGCAGCACCGCCGTGCAGGTGCCGTACACCTCGGCGTTGGGGCGGATCTCGGGCAGCATCCGCCGGGGCACCGCCAGCACCTCCAGCAGCTTCTCCGACCACTCGAGCGTCCGGACGTCCATCAGCATCGTGCGGCTGGCGTTGGTGACGTCACTGACGTGCCGGCCGCCGTCCGGGCCGCCGGTGAGCCGCCAGATGAGCCAGCTCTCCATCGTGCCGAACAGGACGTCGCCCGCCTCCGCGCCGTCCCGGGCGCCCGGCACGTGGTCCAGCAGCCAGCGCAGCCGTGGGCCGGCGAAGTAGGTGGCGGGCGGCAGCCCGCAGATGTCCTTGATCAGGGCGGCGTGCCCGTCGTCGGCCAGGCGGGCGACGATGCCGTCGGTGCGCGTGTCCTGCCAGGTGATCGCGGGCGCGAGGGGGACGCCGGTGTGCCGGTTCCAGATCACGGTGGTCTCGCGCTGGTTCGCGATCCCCAGCCCGACGATGTTGTCCGGGGTGAGGCCCGCGTTGCGCAGGGCGGCCGGGACGACGCGCGTGACGTTGCGCCAGATCTCCGCCGCGTCGTGCTCGACGAGCCCGGGGCGCGGGTAGTACTGGCGGTGCTCGCGCTGCGCCACGGCGATCATCCGCCCGGACCGGTTGAACAACAGGCACCGGGTGGACGTGGTGCCCTGGTCGATCGCGGCGACGACGCGCTCGGTCATGGCTGCCCCCTCCGCGGCGTCATCGGCCCTCCATCAGCGCCGCCGAGATCTCCCGCGCAGCGCCCACCATCTGCTCCAGCATCCACGGCCGCAACTCCCCGCCCAGGCCGAAGAGCTCCTCCACCGGACCGACCACGGCGATCGCCGCGACGACCATCCCGCCGCTGGACCGCAACGGGGCCGCCGCCCCGCCCACCCCCGTCTCGTACTCGCCGGTGTCGCTCGCCCAGCCGCGACGGCGGGCCACGGCGAGGTGCGCTTCCAGCGCCGCCACCGTGGTGCAGGTGCGGCCGGTCCAGCGCTGCAGGTCGAGCTCCCGGGCGTGCGGGGTGGCCACCGGCGCGAACGCGAGCAGGCACTTGCCCAGTGCGGTGGCGTGCAGGGGCTGCTCCTCCCCCGTCCGGATCCGCTGCGGCGACCCGTCCGGCCGGAACACGTGGTGGACGAGCCGGACCGACGTCGACGCCGCGATGCCCACCTGCACCGCCATCCCCGTACTGCCGGCGAGGGAGTCCGCCCAGTTCATCGCCCGGGCACGCAGGTCGTGCGGGTCCCAGCCGCCACCGCCCAGCTCCTGCAGCCCCGGACCGAGCCGGTAGCGGGAGCTCTCCACGTCCTGTTCGACGAACCCGACCTCCCGCAGGGTCCGGACGATCCCGTGAGCGGTGGGAGGCGGGAGGTCCAGGGCCGCCGCGATCTCCTTCAGCCCGAGCGGCCGGTCCGTGCTCCCCAGCAGCCGCAGCACCGCCGCTGCCCGCTCGATGGACTGGATGAACCCCGGCACGGACCGACTGTACGGCCCGTGTACCGCCCATCCACGTAGCGCGACCCAACGTTCACGGACTGCCCCATCTCGATGCGTCCGTCGGTCGCAATGTGATGTTCGTCCGATCGGTGGTTCGACAATGCCGAACCCCGGACGTTGACCGCAGGTCACACCCGTTCCTAGCGTTCAGGAACCGCCGATTCGAGCGGCACCTTCCAAGGAGGGCTTCGATGGCGAAGAACTCGTATATCGGGGAGCTGGCGGCCGAGTTCTTCGGCACCATGATCCTCTTGTTGTTCGGCGCAGGTGTGGTCGCGCAGGTCCTGTCGGGCGGCAGCACCGGCAGCCTGGGAGACCACGACTCCATCGCCTGGGCCTGGGGCATCGGCGTGATCCTCGGTGTCTACGTGGCGGGCCGTCTCAGCGGCGGCCACATCAACCCGGCCGTGACGATCGCACTGGCCGCGTTCCAGGGGTTCCCCTGGCGCAAGGTCGTGCCCTACGTGGTGGCGCAGACGGCGGGGGCGTTCGTCGCCGCCATCATCGTCCGGTTCAACTACGCCAACTACATCGACATGATCGACCCGGGCCACACCTACAAGACGCAGATCATCTTCTCCACGCTCCCGGGCAACGGCGCAGCCGGCATCAGCCTCACGACCGCGTTCTTCGACCAGATCATCGGCACCGCGATCCTGGTCTTCGTGGTCTTCGCGCTGGTCAACGCGCGGAACAACCCTCCATTGGCCAACCTCGTCCCGGTGGTCATCGGGCTGCTCGTGGTGGGCATCGGCATGGCCTGGGGGGCGAACGCGGGCTACGCCATCAACCCGGCCCGTGACTTCGGGCCCCGGCTCGCGTCGTACATCACCGGATACTCGACCGCCTGGACCGACCAGAACGGCACACCATATTGGTGGCTGCCGATCGTGGCACCGATCATCGGTGGCCTCATCGGTGGCGGGCTGTTCCAGGTATGCATCAACCGCTTCGTCGTCGCCGCCGAAGAGACCGCCGAGCCCACTCCCGTGGGCCGCGACGTCCCTCGGTAGGACCCACCAACACCAGCGGAGACAACTCATGGCCGAGTTCGTCGGTGCCATCGACCAGGGCACCACCAGCACCCGCTTCATGATTTTCGACCACTCGGGCAACGAGGTGGGTCGCCACCAGCTCGAACACGACCAGATCCTGCCGCAGGCCGGCTGGGTCGAGCACAATCCCGTCGAGATCTGGGAGCGCGCGTCGGCGGTGGTCCAGACCGCGCTCAACAGGTCCGGCCTGTCGTCGTCGGACCTGGTGTCACTGGGCATCACCAACCAGCGCGAGACAGCCGTCGTGTGGGACAAGCGCACGGGACGCCCGCTGTACAACGCGATCGTCTGGCAGGACACCCGCACCGACCGGATCGCGTCGGCGCTCGACCGGGACGGGCGCGGCGACGTCATCCGGCAGAAGGCCGGGCTGCCGCCGGCCACGTACTTCTCCGGCGGCAAGGTCCAGTGGATCCTGGAGAACGTCGACGGGGCCCGGGAGGCGGCGGAGAGCGGCAACGCGATCTTCGGCAACACCGACACCTGGCTGATGTGGAACCTCACGGGCGGCAAGGACGGCGGCGTCCACGTCACCGACCCGACGAACGCCAGCCGCACGATGCTGATGAACCTCGAGACGCTCGACTGGGACGACGAGCTGCTCGGCTTCTTCAACATCCCGCGGTCGATGCTGCCCGAGATCAAGCCGAGCTCGTGCCCGGAGTCCTACGGCACCACGCTCACGAAGGGCCCGCTGGCCGGCGAGGTCCCGATCACCGGCGACCTCGGCGACCAGCAGGCGGCCACCGTCGGCCAGGTGTGCTTCGCCCCCGGCGAGGCGAAGAACACCTACGGCACCGGCAACTTCATGCTGCTCAACACGGGCACGGAGCTGGTGCGCTCGAAGGCCGGGCTGCTCTCCACCGTCTGCTACAAGTTCGGTGACGAGCCGGTGGTCTACGCGCTGGAGGGTTCGATCGCCGTCACCGGGTCGGCCGTGCAGTGGCTGCGTGACCAGCTGGGGATCATCTCGGGGGCCGCGGAGAGCGAGTCGCTGGCCCGTCAGGTGGAGGACAACGGCGGCGTCTACTTCGTCCCGGCGTTCTCGGGGCTCTTCGCCCCGTACTGGCGTTCCGACGCCCGCGGCGCGATCGTCGGGCTCTCCCGGTACAACACCAACGCCCACCTGGCCCGGGCGACGCTGGAGGCGATCTGTTACCAGAGCCGCGACGTGGCCGAGGCGATGGAGAAGGACTCCGGAGTCCACCTGGAGGTGCTCAAGGTCGACGGCGGGGTCACCGCCAACGAGCTGTGCATGCAGATCCAGGCCGACGTGCTCGGCGTCCCGGTCAGCCGGCCGGTCGTCGCGGAGACCACGGCGCTGGGTGCCGCGTACGCGGCGGGGCTGGCCGTCGGGTTCTGGAAGAACACCGACGAGCTACGCACCAACTGGAACGAGTCGAAGCGCTGGGAGCCCCGGTGGAGCGACGAGCAGCGCTCCCACGGGTACGAGCGCTGGAAGAAGGCCGTCACCAGGACGTTGGACTGGGTGGACGTCGACTGAGCGGTTCTCCGCCCGGCTCGTTCATGACGACGATGAGAGGAAGACCATGAGATCGGTTGCGCTCTCTCCGCAGGCCCGTGAGGCCGCACTGGAGGCCATGAGCTCGACCGAACTCGACGTGCTGGTCGTCGGGGGCGGTGTCGTGGGCAGTGGATCTGCCCTCGACGCCGCCACCCGCGGCCTCACCGTCGGGCTCGTCGAGGCTCGCGACTTCGCCTCCGGCACGTCCAGCAGGTCGAGCAAGCTCATCCACGGTGGCCTGCGCTACCTGGAGATGCTGGACTTCCGACTCGTCGCCGAGGCGTTGCAGGAGCGGGGTCTGCTCATCCAGAAACTGGCCCCGCACCTGGTCCGTCCGGTGCCGTTCATCTATCCGCTGAACCACCACGTGTGGGAGCGGGTGTACGCCGGCGCCGGTGTGGCGCTCTACGACACGTTGGCGCTGCTGTCCGGGCGGGCCAGGGGGGTGCCGCACCACCGGCACCTGACCAGGCGCGGCGCTCGGCGGGTGTTCCCGTCGCTGCGCAAGGACGCTCTCGTCGGGGCCCTGGAGTACTACGACGCGCAGGTCGACGACGCCCGGCACACGATGTTCGTCGCCCGCACGGCGGCGGCCTACGGGGCCCACATCGCGTCCAGGGCGCGGGTCACGGGGCTGCTGCGCGAGGGCGAGCGGGTCACCGGGGCGGAGGTGCACGACCTCGAGTCCGGCCGCACGTTCAAGGTGCGGGCCCGGCAGGTCGTCAACGCCACCGGCGTGTGGACCGACGAGACCCAGAGCCTGGCGGGCGAGCGCGGGCAGTTCCACGTCAGGGCGAGCAAGGGCATCCACCTCGTCGTGCCGCACGACCGGATCCGCGGCGACTCCGGGCTGATCCTGCGCACGGAGAAGTCCGTGCTGTTCGTCATCCCGTGGGGGCGGCACTGGATCATCGGCACCACCGACACGGACTGGACGCTCGGGCTGGCCCATCCGGCGGCGAGTGCCGCCGACATCGACTACCTGCTCGACCACGTCAACAAGGTGCTGGAGCAGCCCCTCACCCACGCCGACGTGGAAGGTGTCTACGCCGGGCTGCGGCCGCTGCTGTCGGGCGAGTCCGAGTCGACGTCGATGCTCTCGCGTGAGCACGCGGTGTCGCATGCGGTGCCCGGTCTCGTGGTGGTGGCGGGCGGCAAGTACACCACCTACCGCGTGATGGCCAAGGACGCCGTCGACGCCGCGGTGCACGGGCTCTACCAGAAGGTTCCGCCGTCGGTCACCGAGGACGTGCCGCTGCTGGGGGCCGAGGGCTTCACGGCGCTGAAGAACTCCGCACACGTGCTGGCCGAGCGCTACGGGCTGCACGAGGCACGCATCCAGCACCTGCTCGGCCGGTACGGGTCGCTCGTCCACGAGGTACTCGACCTCGTGGAGCAGGACCCGTCGCTGGGCGAGCCGCTCACCGGTGCGCCCGACCACCTGCGGGCCGAGATCGTCTACGCGGCGTCGCACGAGGGCGCCCGGCACCTCGACGACGTGCTCGCCCGTCGCACCCGGATCTCGATCGAGACCTTCGACCGCGGCATCGGGGCCGTCGAGGAGGCCGCCCGGCTCGTCGCACCGGTGCTGGGCTGGAGCGGCGAGCAGATCGAGCGCGAGGTGGAGCACTACCGCAAGCGCGTGGAGGCCGAGCGGGAGAGCCAGAAGATGCCCGACGACGAGACGGCCGACGCCGCCCGGATGGGCGCACCGGAGGTCGTGCCCGTCCGCTGATCCGGCCCCGGGGCGCGCCACCGCTCGCACGGTGGCGCGTCCCGGGTGCACCGGCTGCGCGGCCGGCGCCGCCGCCGGTCACTCCGTGGTGAGCGCGGCCCCGGTCTGCAGCTCGCGGCGCAGCAGCTCCTTGCGCACCTTGCCGTTGTCGTTGCGGGGCAGCTGCTCGACCAGTTCCAGCCTGCTGGGCAGGTACCAGTCGGTCATGCCCTTGCCGGTCAGGTAGGCGCGCAGCTCCTCGAGGGTGACCGGGGGCGAGCCGGCCGCGACGACGACGGCACAGGCGAGCTCGCCACCGTGGCCGTCGGGGTAGCCGACCAGCGCGACGTCGGCGACGCCCGGGTGGGTGAGCAGCTCGGACTCGACGTCGTTGACCGGGATCATGAACGCGCCGCCGATGCGGTCGCCGGCCCGGCCCATCAACCGGATTCCGCCCCGCCCGTCCGGGACGGCGAGGTCGCCCGTGTCGAACCAGCCGTCCTCGTGCTCGGCGATGACAGTGAGCGCACCGCTGTCCCGGCCCAGTGTCGCCAGGCACACGCCGCCGCCGCGGGCGTACAGCCGCCCCGGCCGGTCCACGGTGATCTCGGTGTCCGACCGCAGGTCGAGCTCCGCCCAGGGGAGCGGCCGTCCGTCGCTGTGGGAAGGCCAGTCCGGGGGATCCTCCCTGCTGGTCAGCGTGCCGACCCCGAGCTCGGTCATGCCCCACCCGCTCTGCAGCGCCACCCCGAACACCGCGGCACCTCCGCGACCAGCGGTCGCGGGACGGTGGTGGCACCACAGCCGACCATGCGGAGCGCGGGCAGGTCCTGAGGCTGTCCGCTCCCCGCCGTGATGAGGTCCTCGACGAAGAAGGGTGCGGCGATCAGGACCGTGCTGCCGGTCCGGGCGAGTACGGCGGCGCCCCGCTCACCCGACCAGGAGTCGAGCAGGACGCTGCACGCTCCGGTCGACAGCGGGAGAAGGGCGAGCAGGTGCCCCAGGATGTGCATCGCCGAATGCGGGGTGAAGAGCACGTCCCGAGGTCCGATGTGGTTCTCCTCGGCAATCGCCGAGACCGTGGCGTACAGCGTGTTGTGGGTGTGCAGCGCGCCTTTCGGCTCGCCGGACGTGCCCGATGTGAAGAAGATCGCGGCGACCCGGTCCGGGTCCTCCACCGCATCGTCCAGAGCGACCGGATGACGCTGCTCCCACGGGGTGTCCTCGAAGAACGAGCCGAACTCGATCTCGCCGTCGTCCGCTTTCCCGAGGACGACCCGGTGTCGCAGCTGAGGCAGCCGGGGTGCCATCTCCCGCAGCGCCGCGGCATGGTCGAACCCCGCCCACTCGTCCACCGTCACGAAGACACTCGCGCCCACCCGGGCCAGCACGCGCTCCAGCTCGCGGGGACGGATGGTGGTCATGACCGGGGCCAGCACCGCCTGCAGCCGCATGGCCGCCAGCAGGAGCGCACCGGCCTGCCACCAGTTCGGCAGCTGGCAGGACACCACCTGGCCCGGCCGCACACCCAGCTCGTACAGCGCCCCGGCGAAGCGCTCCACGTGCCGGCCGTACTCCGCGTAGCCGATCTCCACCGAGCTCATCTCCGTGGGCCCGACACCGGCCCGGCAGGCCTTGACCGCGACGGCATCGGGTGTCTCTCGGCACCATCGCCGCAGATCTCCGACCGGGGTCGAGTCCCGCCAGATCCCGGAATTGCGATATTCCAGCGCAGCCCCCCCCGGGCGCACGAATCGTAAAATTCGACACGAAAACCCCCGATTCCCCTCGCGACCTGCGTCCGACGGTACCGGGAATATCCCGCTCGACCAGCCGATCCCCACCCAAGAATTGATCGCAGAGCGGGCGGAATGGACATTCTCGTCGAATCATCCCATCGCAATTATCGGTTGCGACGCGGCTGCCCGGCCTCGGCCTCGAGGCGCTGGCGCGAAACCCGATGGCGGGCCACGGCGACCACTGCTACCTTGCCGGCGGCCGTGCGAGAGATCGAGGAGGTGGTACCCGTGAACGCAGTATCGACATGGGTGCTCCCCTCCGGGGTCACGGTCGGGCGATAGGTCGTCCGGGAGCGCCGTTCACGAGCACTCCCGAAAGGCACGACCATGCGATTCACCTCCGATCAGCGCCTCGACGACGGCGTCCTCGAACGCAGGTTCACCCTCGGCGAGATCCCCGGCATCCTGTGGACGCCCGGATCCGCGTCCGCACCGGCCCCGCTGATCCTGCTCGGCCACCCCGGCGGACTGCACAGGATGTACCCCCGGCTGGTTGCCCGGGCCCGGCACTCCGCGGCGGAGGGCTTCGCCGCGGCCACCATCGAGCTCCCCTGGAGCGGTGACCGGCCCCGTTCCGCCGCCGCCGAGGAGGCCCGCGCCGACCTGCGCCGGGCGCTGGAGGCCGGCGAGCCGGTCGACGACGGGATCGTCGACCGCCTCGTCCTCCCACTGGTCGACAAGGCGGTCCCGGAATGGCGGGCCGCCCTGGACGCCCTCCTCTCGCTGCCCGGGATCGGCGGCCCGGTCGGGTACGCGGGCGGGGTGATCTCCATCGGCGTCCGGCTGGCGGTGGTCGAGCCGCGCATCTCGGCCGCCGTTCTGTTCGCCGGGAGCTTCGTGCCCCGCGCCCTGTTCGAGGAGGCCCGGCAGATCACCATTCCGCTGCAGGTCCTCCTGCAGTGGGACGACGAAGGCAACGACCGGCAGATGGCCCTGGACCTGTTCGATGCCTTCGGCTCCACGGAGAAAACGCTGCACGCCAACATGGGCGGGCACATCGGCGTCCCGCAGTTCGAGGGGGACGAGGGGAACCGGTTCTTCGCCCGGCACCTGAGGTAAGCGGGGGTCGTACTAGTCCTCGTCCCACACGCCCAGCAGGCTGACCAGCACGAACACCTGCACGGGCACCGGCAGTCCGGGCAGGTCCGCCTCCGCCTCGCCCCGCCACGCGCTGACCCGGCGCACCGTTCCGACCGGACTGCCGGCCACCGTCAGCACGTGTTCGTGGCGGATCAGCGACGGACGCTCGAAGGCATGCGTGACGCCGTCGGTGTCGAGCGTCCACTCCGCCCGGCCCACCCCGTCGGCCAGCGCGACGAGCTCGCCGCGCTCGTCGACCAACCGGAACCGGCGCCACGACCACCCGCCGCGGGCCACGTCGTAGCGGCAGCCGTCGAGCACGAAGGAACCCCCGCCGATGAACGCCGACGGCTTCCAGACGCAGAGCGGCGTGCCGTCCTGGGCGATCTCGTACCGGGTGCTCAGCAGCCCCATCCGCGACGCGCGTAGCACGCGCACACCCCACCACCCCCGCGGCCGATCCGCCATCCCCGTGACTCCACTGCCGGGTTAGCGTGAGGCGGTGAGCGACCTGATCACCATCGACGACATCACCGCAGCAGCGGAGCGGATCGCGGGATACGTCCTGCGTACGCCCACGGTCGCGAGCCCTGGCCTCGCCGCGCACCTCGGCGTGCCCGTCACCCTCAAGCTGGAGCTACTCCAGCGGTCCGGCTCGTTCAAGCCGCGCGGCGCGTTCCACAAGCTGCTCGGGCTGACCCCCGCGGAGCGCGCGGCCGGTGTCGTGGCGGTCAGCGGCGGCAACCACGGGCTCGCGCTGGCCGACGCCGCCGGTTCGCTGGACATCGCGGCCACCGTCGTCATGCCGGAGGCGGCGCCACAGCGCTCGATCGCCGCCTGCCGCGCGTCCGGCGCGACGGTGCGGCTCACCCCCGACATGGGGGGCGCCTTCGCACTGCTCGACGAGCTCGTGGCCAGCGGGCTCACCCTCGTCCACCCGTTCGACGACCCGATCGTGCTCGCCGCCCAGGGCACCGTCGGCCTGGAGTTCGCCGCCGACGCGCCCGACGTCACCGACGTGCTGGTCAGCATCGGTGGGGGTGCCCTGATCGCCGGCGTGGCCGCGGCGATGCGCGCCCTCGTGCCCGGGGTCCGGGTCTGGGGCGTCGAGACCGAGGGCGCCGACGCGATGACCCGCGCCCTCGCCGCCGGTGACCCGACCGGGTTCACGCCGACCTCGATCGTCACCACGCTGAGCGCGCCGTACGTGTCGCAGCTGACGCTCGACCACGTGCGGGCCCTCGTCGAGGACGTCATCGTCGTCTCCGACGCCGACGCCGTGGCCGGCACCCTCGCCCTCGCCGAGGAGGCGAAGGTCTGGGCCGAGCCCGCGGCAGGCTGCCTGCTCCCGGCCGCCCAGCGCGTGCTCGACCGGGTCGGCCCGGACGTCCGGCTCGGGCTGGTGGTCTGCGGCGGGAACGTCACCGCCACGGACCTGACGGGGTGGGTGCAGCGGTTCGGAGCCGCCCCGCTCCCCCGCCGCCCCGTCCCGGCGG
>NZ_JAAXKY010000092.1 GCF_012911925.1 Pseudonocardia xinjiangensis
CGGCGGTAGCGCTCCGCGGGGACGTCGCGCGAGAGGATGGGCGCGAGGACGCCGCGAGCCTTCTCGTAGTCCTCCCAGCTGCCGATGTCGGCGAGCGAGGGGATGGTCACGACCTCGCCGGCGTCGAGCCCGGCCAGTGCGGCATCCACGGCCACCTCGGGAGACATGAGGTACTCGTCGGAGAACACGGAGATGTCGATCCCGGAGCCGTCCCAGAACTCGGTGCGCATCGCGCCGGGAACCACGACCTGGACCGTGACGCCGCTGCCGGCCAGTTCCTGCTGGAGCGCCTGGCTGAAGGTCAGCACGTAGCTCTTGGTGGCGCTGTAGACCGAGCTGACGGGCTGGTGCCAGAACGCCATCGCGGAGGAGACGTTCACGACCGTGCCGCGCCCGCGAGCGGTGAGACCGGCCAGCGCGGCGGTGGTCAGCCTGGTCGCGGCGATGACGTTGAGCGCGATCATCTGCTCGGTGGCGGCTGTGTCGAAGCCCGGGCTCGGCGCGAACACGGCCGCACCGGCCGCGTTGACGAGGAACTCGACCGACTCGTCCGTACGGAGCCACCCTTCGAGACGCTCCACGTCCTGCGAGGACGTCAGGTCCGCGACCAGGACCTCGGCGGTCACACCGGTCTGCCGCGCGATGCTGGCGGCGACGTCCTCGAGCCTGCCCTCGGCGCGGCCGACGAGGACGGGGACGTACCCCCGCTCGGCGAGCCTGAGGGCGTAGGCGGCGCCGAACGGCGAGGAGGCTCCCGTGACGATGGCGGTCTTCACTGCATTCGTGGTCATGATCCCGATCCCGTTTCGCTTCCGAGCTTCTGAGGCCGACGCGGGCCAATCTGGTTTGAATTTCAAACCACCGCCGGCAGCGCGGAACGCTATCACCGCATGGTTTGATTTACAAACCACTCTCGCCGTACGCTCGGTGCATGGCCGCTGAGCACATCGATCCGACCTCCCTGCCCGGCCGTCCCTGCGCGCTCGCGGCAGCGCTGGAACTGGTCGGCGACCGGTGGGCCCTGCTGGCGATGCGCGAGGTGTTCTTCGGCAACCACCAGTTCAACCAGATCGCCCGCAACACCGGCGCCCCTCGTGACCGCATCGCCGCACGCCTGAAGTCCTTGGTCGAGGCGGGGATCCTCGAACAGCGCCCCGGCGTCGACGGCTCCCGTCACCACGGCTATCACCTGACCGAGGCCGGCCGGGCGCTGGGCCCGGCGATACTGGCCCTGATGGACTGGGGCGACAAGTGGGTCGTCACCGAGCCCGCCATGCGCAAGATCCACGGCGACCACCCACTGGCGATCGCGATGGTCTGCGAGACCTGCGGCGAGCCGGCCGACGAGAGCCACATCACCCGGGAGATGGTCGCGCCCAACTGGAACCTGGCCGGACCTCTGGCGGTCCACGCGCACCCCAAGGGTGCGCGGCGTTCAGCCGCGGGTCAGGAGTGAACGCGCGAAGAACGCCAGGTTCGCGGGGCGTTCGCCGAGCCTGCGCATGAAGTAGCCGAACCACTCGGTGCCGTAGGGCAGGTAGACGCGCACCCGCAGCCCCTCGGCCGCGAGCTCCGACTGCGCGCGCGGGCGCACCCCGTACAGCATCTGGAGCTCGTAGCGCGCCGCCGAGCGGCCGTGGTGGCCGGCCAGGAAGCGGGCGATGTCGATCAGACGCGGGTCGTGGGTGGCCACCATCGGCAGGCCCTCCCCCGCCATCAGCACCTTCAGGCACCGCACGTACGAACGGTCCACCTCGGAACGGCTCGTGAACGCGACCGCGGCGGGCTCGTCGTAGGCGCCCTTGCACAGCCGCACCCGGGAGCCCGGTCCGGCGAGGTCGCGGCAGTCCGCCTCGGTCCGGCGCAGCTGGGCCTGGAGCACGGCGCCGACCCACGGGTGGTCGACGCGCAGGTCACGCACGATGCCCAGGGTGGAGTCGGTGGTGGTGTGGTCCTCCATGTCGACGGTGACGGTCGTGCCGGCCGCGGCTGCGGCCTCGCAGATCTGGCGCGCCGACTCGAGCGCGATCTTGTCGGCGTCCACCGGCAGGGCCTGGCCCAGCGCGGAGAGCTTGACCGACACCTCCACCCGGTCGGCGAGACCGCCGTCGGCCAGGCGCTGCAGCAGCAAACGGTAGGCGTCCACCGTCGCCTCGGCCCTGGCGCGGTCGGTGGTGTCCTCACCGAGGTGGTCCACCGTCACGAGCCGGTCGGTGGTGATCGCGCGGATCGCCGCGAGGGCGTCGTCCACGGTCGTGCCGGCCACGAAGCGGTTGACCAGCGGGTCGAACGGTCCGGCTTCCACAGCGGCGCGGACGGCCCGGGACCGGGCTGCGGCGAGCAGGACGTTCCGAATCATGCGCAGGACGGTAGGTGGCGTTTCCACCCCCGAGTCTTGTCCGATCAGCTAAGGTTCTGCCACTCCGCTCGTCCGAGCCGACGATGAGGCGCCCGTGGAGACCACCCTCCGGCAGGTCCTGGCCGCGGTCGGCGAGCCCCTGGTCGACGTGGTGGAGTCACCCGCGGGGCTCGACGTGCCCGTCACGGGTCTCACGATCGTCGACCCGGACGACGGGCCCGACCAGTACGCGGGGCAGCTCGTCCTGGTGATCGGGGCGCGCGGGCGCGACGCGGTGCCGATCGTCCGCAGCCTGGCCCGGGGCCGGGCCGCCGCCGTCGCCGTGAAGGCCGGTGACGCCGTCGACGAGCTCCGGGCCGCGGCGGTCGCCGCGGGGGTCCCGCTGCTGGTGGTGCGCCACGACGTCCGGTGGGAACGGCTGGAGTCGCTGGGCAGGGACGTGCTCGACGGGGGCGGCGGCACCACGGAGGACGGCCCGGGCGACCTGTTCTCCCTGGCGCAGACGGTCTCGCTGCTCACCAACGGCATCGTCAGCATCGAGGACACGGCGAGCCGGGTGCTCGCCTACTCCCGCTCCGACAGCGACGCGGCACAGGTCGACGAGCTGCGGCGGCTGTCCATCCTGGGCTGGCAGGGGCCGCCGGACTACCTGCGCATGCTGCGCGACTGGGGGGTGTTCGACCGGTTGCGCGGGGGCGAGGAGGTCGTGGAGGTCGACGAGCACGCCGACCTGGGCGTGCGCCGCAGGCTCGCCGTCGGCATCCACGCCGGGCAACGCCAGCTCGGGACGATCTGGGTGCAGGAGGGCGCGTCGCCGTTCGCCGAGCGGGCGGCCGACGTCCTGCTCGGGGCGGCGCGCGTGGCAGCGGGTCACCTGGTCCGGCGGCGCAGCCGGGAGGCGCCGGGCGCGCGCTGGAGCCGGGACCTGGTCGCCGGACTGCTCGACGGGCGCACCAACGCGGGCCTGGTCGCCGGCGTGTTCGGCCTCGACGAGCAGCGGCCCGCGCTCGTGGCGGCCTTCGCCGTCCGCGATCGCGGCCCGCTGCCGGCAGGTGACCGGGCCGTCGACCGGGCGACGCACGAGCTGAGCCTCGCCGAGCTCACCGACGTGGTCTCGGTGCATGCCGCCACCTACCGCCGGGCCGCGCTCACCGCCTCGCACGGCGCCCGGGTCTACGCCGTGCTGCCCGACGTCCCGCTGGAGGTGACGGAGCCGGCACTGCTCGCCATGTGCACCGAGGTGGCGGCGATGACGCTGCGGCGCACCGGCGTGCGCGTGCAGGCCGGGGTCGGGTCGGCGGTGGCGGGGCTCGCCGGAGCGGCGGCGTCGCGGCGGGAGGCCGACCGGGTGCTCGACGCGATGCCGGACGGTCCCGACGACCCGACGGTGGCCGCGTTCTCCGACCTGCGGGCCGAGGTGCTGCTCAACCAGGCGCTCGATCTGCTGCAGGCGAGCCCGGACCTGCGTGATCCCGCGGTCGCGCTGCTGGTCGGCTACGACCGCGACCACGGCACCGACCTCGTCGGATCCGTACTCGCCTGGCTCGACGCGATGGGGGACGTGCGGCTGGCGGCGCACCGGCTCACCGTGCACCCGAACACGCTGCGATACCGGGTACGGCGCGCGGTCGCCGTGGGCGCGCTGCGCCTGGACGACCCCCGCGCGCGGCTGATGCACCACCTGCACCTGCTCGCCGCCGTCCGCTCCGACGTCGTCCAGCGGCCTGACCCTGTCGGATCGGACAAGAGCCGGGCGCCATCGTCATCCGGTTGAACGACCCGCGCGGGCGTGCACCTTCCTAGGGTTCTGGGCACCTGACCCGGGGAGGCTCCACCATGGACGCGATCACCAGCACGCCGCCGCCGCGCAACGAGACCACGCGCGACTACGCCCCGGGCTCGCCGGAGCGGGCGAGCCTGCAGGCGGCGCTGGCCGAGTTGGGCGCACAGCACCACGACCTGACGGTCACGATCGACGGCCGGCAGTACATGCCGGGCGGTCCACGCGTCGACGTGGTCGCCCCGCACGACCACGGCCACGTCCTCGGCGCGTACGCCAACGCGGGCCACGAGGACGCCAAGGCGGCCGCCGAGGCCGCGCTCCGGGCCGCTCCCGCGTGGCGCGCGATGCCGTTCGACGACCGTGCCGCGGTGCTGCTGCGGGCCGCCGACCTGCTCTCGGGCCCGTGGCGCGACCGGCTCAACGCCGCCACGATGCTCGGCCAGTCGAAGACCGCGATCCAGGCGGAGGTCGACTCCGCCTGCGAGCTGGCCGACTTCTGGCGCTTCAACGTCCACTTCGCGCGCCAGATCCACGAGAACCAGCCGAACAGCGGGGCGGGGGCGTGGAACCGCATGGACTACCGCCCGCTGGAGGGCTTCGTCTACGCGATCACCCCGTTCAACTTCACCGCGATCGCCGGCAACCTGCCCACCGCGCCCGCGCTGATGGGCAACACGGTGATCTGGAAGCCCTCGCCGACCCAGGGTCTCGCCGCGCACCTGACGATGCGGCTGCTGGAGGAGGCCGGGATGCCACCGGGTGTGATCAACCTCCTCACCGGGGACGGGCGCGACATCTCCGAGGTGCTGCTCGCCGACCGCGCGCTCGCCGGCATCCACTTCACCGGCTCGTCCGCCACGTTCCAGCACCTGTGGCAGCAGGTCGGCGCCAACATCGGCGCCTACGCCACCTACCCGCGACTGGTCGGTGAGACCGGCGGCAAGGACTTCGTCGTCGCCCACCCGTCGGCCGACGTCGACGTGCTGCGCACCGCGCTCGTCCGCGGGGCGTTCGAGTACCAGGGGCAGAAGTGCTCCGCGGCGTCGCGCGCGTTCGTCCCGCGCTCGGTCTGGGCCCGGCTGCGCGACAACCTCGTCGACGAGGTGGAGGCGCTGCCGATGGGTGACGTCACCGACTTCCGCAACTTCCTCGGGGCCGTGATCGACCGGCGAGCCTTCGACAAGGTGTCGACGGCGCTGCAGGCGGCGCACTCCGACCCGGCGCTCGAGGTCGTCGCCGGGGGCACGGCCGACGACGCGACCGGGTACTTCGTCCGGCCGACGGTCGTGGTCGGCTCCGACCACGACCACGAGGTGTTCCGCACCGAGTACTTCGGCCCGCTGCTCGCGGTGCACGTCTATGACGACGGCGACTTCGAGCAGGTGCTGACCCACGTCGACAACGGGGCGCCGTACGGCCTCACCGGCTCGGTGGTCGCGCGGGACCGCGCCGCCGTCGTGCGCGCCACGGAGGCACTCCGGTTCGCGGCGGGCAACTTCTACGTCAACGACAAACCGACCGGTGCCGTCGTCGGCCAGCAGCCCTTCGGCGGCGGGCGCGCGTCGGGCACGAACGACAAGGCGGGGTCGATCTACAACCTGTTGCGCTGGGTGAGCCCGCGCACCATCAAGGAGACGTTCGTCCCGCCGACGACCACGGGGTACCCGCACCAGGGCTGACACCCGTTTTACCCCGCTGGAACATGGCCGCCCGCCAATGTGTTTAGCATGGGACAAGTAATTGCTCATGTGCCCTGGCGGGAGTGGTGACGTGGAAGCGGCAGTCGAGGAGCGCGGACCGGCGGGAAGGCCGTCGGACGCGGAGCCGGACTCCGGCTACAAGTGGATCGCCATGTCCAACACGACCCTCGGCCTGCTCATGGCCACGATCAACTCGTCGATCGTGCTGATCGCACTGCCCGACATCTTCCGCGGCATCGGCCTCGACCCGCTGGCCCCCGGCAACACCAGCTACCTGCTGTGGATGATCATGGGCTTCCTGGTCGTCACGGCGGTGCTGGTCGTGGGCTTCGGCCGGCTCGGGGACATGTACGGCCGCGTGCGGATGTACAACATCGGGTTCGCGATCTTCACGATCGCCTCGGTGTTCCTCGCGATCACGTGGCAGAGCGGCGGCGCGGGCGCGCTCTGGCTCATCGGCTGGCGCGTCGTGCAGGGCATCGGGGGCGCGTTCCTGTTCGCCAACTCGAGCGCGATCCTCACCGATGCGTTTCCCGTGCACCAGCGCGGCCTCGCGCTCGGCATCAACGGTGTCGCGGCCATCGCCGGCTCGTTCATCGGCCTGGTCCTCGGCGGCGTGCTCGCACCGGTGAACTGGCACCTGGTGTTCCTCGTGTCGGTGCCGTTCGGCGTCTTCGGCACGTTCTGGGCCTACGCCAAGCTCCGCGACACCAGCGTCCGCACGCCGGCGAAGATGGACTGGTGGGGCAACATCACCTTCGCGGTCGGCCTGGTCGCGCTGCTGGTGGGCATCACGTACGGCATCCAGCCCTACGGCACCCACGTCATGGGCTGGACCAGCCCCCTCGTGCTCACCTGCATCATCGGCGGGATCGTCGTGCTGGTGCTGTTCGGGATCATCGAGAAGCGGGTGGCGAGCCCGCTGTTCACCCTGTCGCTGTTCAGGATCCGGCGCTTCACGTACGGCAACGCCGCCAACCTCCTGGCGTCGCTGGGCCGGGGTGGGCTGCAGTTCGTCCTGATCATCTGGCTGCAGGGCATCTGGCTGCCGCAGCACGGCTACAGCTTCGAGCAGACCCCGCTGTGGGCAGGCATCTACATGCTGCCCCTGACGGTCGGCTTCCTCCTCTCCGCGCCGGTGTCGGGAGTGCTGGCCGACCGGTGGGGCGGGCGCGGGCTGGCCACCGTCGGCATGGTCATCTCGGCGCTGAGCTTCGTGCTGCTGCTGATCCTGCCGATCAACTTCCCCTACCCCGCCTTCGCCGCGATCCTGCTGGTCAACGGGGTGGGCATGGGCCTGTTCACCTCGCCCAACCGGGCCGACGTCATGAACAGCCTCCCCGCCGGATCGCGGGGCGCGGGCGCCGGGATGACCGCGACCTTCCAGAACTCGGCCATCGTGCTGTCCATCGGCCTGTTCTTCGGCCTGATGATCCTGGGGCTCTCTGAGCACCTCCCGTCCGTGCTGCAGGCGGGGCTGCTGCAGCACGGGGTGCCCGCGGCCGACGCGAGCCGGATCGCCGCGCTGCCGCCGGTGGCCGTGCTGTTCGCCGCATTCCTCGGCTACAACCCGGTGCAGCAGCTGCTCGGCGGGGTGCTGACCACGTTGCCGCCCGACCAGGCCGCCTTCCTGACCGGCCGCAGCTTCTTCCCGGATCTCATCTCCGGGCCGTTCGCGGAAGGTCTTGCTGTCGCCTTCTGGTTCGCGGTCGGCGCGAGCCTCCTCGCCGCACTCGCCTCGTGGCTCACCGGAGGGCGGGGCGCGACGGACCGGGCGTCCTCGGTGGGCGCGGAGCTCGCCGCGGTCGGTGGCGAGGCGGGGTCCGGCCCGAGCGAGCTCGTCGAGGACATTTCCTTCGAGCCCGAGCCCGTCGCCTCGGCGCCGACGGGGGCCCCGGCACCGCGGGTACCGGCGCCGGCCGCAGGCGAGATCCTCGGTGAGGTCCGCACAGCCGCGGGCAGCGCGGTCCCCGACGGGGTCGTCACCGTGACCGACGCGAACGGGCGCCAGGTGGCGCGCGCCGGCGTCGACCAGGACGGCCGGTTCTCCCTGCGGGGGCTGCCGCCCGGCTCGTACATGGCCGTGGCCACCTCCCCCGGCTTCCGCCCGGACGTGACGTCGATCGTCCTCAACGGGGCGGGCACCGTGCACCACTTCGCCCTGCGCGGCGACGGCACCGTCACCGGCACCGTGCGAGCGGCCCGCACCGGCGTCCCGCTCGCCGGCGCCATGGCGCTGGCCACCGACGGGTCCGGCCGCGTCGTGGGGAGCACTCGCACCGGCGAGGACGGCACGTTCACGCTCGCCGGAGTGCCCGCCGGCCGCACCACCGTCACGGCGAACCTTCCCGGGCACCTCCCCGGCGCGGCGGCGGTGCAGGTCGCCGCGGACGTGCCCACGATGGTCGAGGTCCTGCTGCAGTCCACGATCGCGGGTGTCACCGGCAGGGTGACCGGAGCCGACGGCGCACCGCAGGCGTCCGCCACGGTCGCCGTGAGCGGAGCCGACGGCGAGGCGGTGGCCGCCGCCACGACCGGACCGGACGGGACGTTCGAGATCTCCGGTCTGGAGCCCGGCCACTACACGGTGGTGGCCACGATGCAGAGCGCGGTGCGGGTGCAGCTGCCCGCGGGAGAGCGGTCGAGGGTCGATCTGCACCTCGGCGACACCGCCGCCGCGCCCGAGGTGGGCGCCGGCTCAGCGCGCTCCTAGCGCGAGGACGTCACGGGCCACCGCGAGGCCGCGCTCCAGCTCGGCCCGCGGTGGCTTCGCGTATCCGAGGACCAGCCCCGACCGTCCGGGCCGGCCTGCATGGTGACGGGCCAGACCGTCCAGGTCGACGCCACGGGCCGCCGCGGCGTCGATGACGGTCCGCTCGGCAGCGGCGTCCGGCAGCGGGACGAGCACGTGGGCCCCCGCGGCGTCACCCTCCAGGAGGTGGCCTGCTGCGTGCACCGCAGCGGCCACCGCCGCCCGTCGCTCGGCCAGCTCACGACGCAGCCGGCGCAGGTGCCGGGCCAGGTCACCGTGCGCGGCGAAGGCCACGAACACCCGCTGACCGGCCCGGACGGGGCGCATGCCGGTGCGGTCACGCAGACCGAGGACCGCGGCACGCACAGCAGGGGGAGCCACCAGCCACCCCGCCCCGAGGGTCGGCGTGAGCAGCTTGCTCGTGGTCCCCAGGTGCGCCACGACGTCCGGGCCCAGCGCGGCGAGCAGGGGCAGCGGGGCGACGTCGTAGCGCAGCTCGCCGTCGTAGTCGTCCTCGATCACGAGGAACCCGTCCGTGCGGGCGCGCTCCACCAGCGCCAGTCGGCGTGCCGCCGAGAGCCGGGCGCCCAGCGGGTACTGGTGCGCCGGAGTGCAGTACACCGCCGCGAGCCCGGGCGGGAGGGCCTCCACCACGAGGCCGGCCGCGTCCACCGGGACGGGCAGCACGGTGAGCCCGGCGGCCTGCAACGCGGCGACCGCCCGCTGGTACCCCGGCTCCTCCACGGCCACGCGCGCTCCGGCGGGCAGGGTGCGCGCCAGTTCGGCGACGGCGGCGGTGCTGCCGCCGGTGGCGAGCACCTGCGCGGGATCGGCGGCCAGCCCGCGGTGCCGGAGCAGGTGCTCCACCACGGCCGCCCGGAACGCCGGAAGCCCGACGGGGTCGGGCCCCACGTCCGGCGCCGGGTCGGCGGCGGCCCGCCAGGCCCGGCGCCACGCGGCCCGGTCGAGAGCTTCGAGACACGGGGTGCCCGGCCGCAGCGAGACCACCCCGGACCGGCGTCTCCCGGCCGGGGGAGGCGGGGTGGCCGGGCGCGGGTGGGCCGGAGGTCCGGCAGGTGCGCCGACGACGAACGTGCCCGCCCCGCGCCGTCCGACCGCCCAGCCCTCGGCGAGCAGCTGGTCGTAGGCCGCCGCGGTGACCGTGCGGCTCACGCCGAGGGTGGCGGCCAGCTCGCGGGTGGAGGGCAGGCGGTCCCCCGCCCGCAGGGTGCCCCCGGCGGTGACGGCCCGCAACGCGTCGGCGAGCTGCACCGCGAGCGGCCGGTCGGCGTTCCGGTCGAGGTGAAGCGGCGGCAGCTCCATGAGTGGCCTTCCGAACTCGGGCGGGATTGGCCCTGCCACGATGCCACTGGCCGTCCCACGATAGGGGATGTGAGCCTCTCCCCCACCCCCCGCAGCACCATCACACGACTTCGTGAGCGGGCACGCAGCGCGCAGGGCGACCTGTACGCGGTGCTCGACGCCGGGCTGGTGTGCCACCTCGGTCTGGTCCGCGACGGCGCACCGGTGGTGCTGCCCACCGGCTACGGGCGGATCGACGACACGGTCTACGTGCACGGATCAACCGGGGCCGGCTACCTGCGCATCGCCGACGGCGCCCCGATCTGCCTGACGGTGACCCATCTCGACGGCGTCGTCTACGCCCGTTCAGTGTTCCACCACTCGATGAACTACCGCAGCGCGGTGGTGCACGGCACCGCCCGGGCCGTCACCGATCCCGCCGAACGGCTCGCCGCGCTGCGCGCGATCGTCGAGCAGCTCTCCCCTGGTTCCTGGGAGCACGCCCGGCAGCCGACGCCCCGCGAGCTGGCCGCCACCGCGGTGTTCGGCATCGACCTCGCCGAAGCCAGCGTCAAGGTGCGCACCGGGCCGCCCGGCGACGACGAGGAGGACATCGCCACGGGCGGCCGGTGGGCGGGCGTGCTGCCGGTGCGCACGGTCTTCGGAGCACCCGAACCGTGCCCGACGCTCCCCCCGGTCGACGTCCCCGCACCGGAGCACGTCGGCGCCCGCTGAGGGCACCGAGGGCACTGAGAAAGCGGGCGACTCGCCCTCCCGTAACGGGCGACTCGCGGGGCCCCCCGCGAGTCGCCCGGTTCCGGCGCGCGAGTCGCCCGACTCCCGCGGCGCCCCTGACGACGGTCGTTCGATCGGCGCCCGGCTGCGGTCCGGAGGGGGCGGGGGACACTGATCCCGGTGACGTAACCTCGGCCCGCGTGGACGCTCCCCGCCCCTATCCCGACGCCGAGCGGCTGGACCTCGTCGAGGACCTGCACGGGCACCGAGTCGCCGACCCGTACCGCTGGCTGGAAGACCCCGAGGACCCCCGGACGCAGACCTGGTCAGCCGCCCAGGACGCCCTGACCGAGCACCATCTCGAGGCCCTCCCCGGCCGCCACGCCCTCGCCTCGACCCTGACCGACCTCCTCTCGGCAGGATCCGTGTCGGCGCCGCTGTGGCGGGCCGGCCGGTCGTTCTCCACCCGCCGCGAGCCCGGTCAGGAGCACGCGGTGCTCCACGTCCGGGAGGCCGACGGCACCGAGCGGGTGCTGCTCGACCCGACGACGCTCGACCCGACCGGCCTCACCACCCTCGACAGCTGGGTGCCCGACCTCGAGGGCAGGCAGCTGGCCTACCAGCTCTCCAGCGGCGGCGACGAGCACTCGGTGCTGCACGTGCTCGACGTCGACACCGGCGAGGACGTCGAGCCGCCGATCGACCGCTGCCGCTACTCCGACGTGGCGTGGCTGCCCGGGGGCGACGAGTTCGTCTTCGTCCGGATGGTCGACGAGGACGAGGCGCCCGACGGCGAGCAGGCCTTCCACCGGCGCGTATGGCGCCACCGGGTGGGCACGCCCACGGAGTCCGACGAGCTGGTCGACGGCCCCGGGCTCTACGAGGAGCACACCTACTACGGCGTGCGCGTCTCCCGGGACGGGACCTGGCTCGTCGTCACCGGCAACGTCGGGACGGCGCGGCGCGACAGCGTCTGGATCGCGGAGCTCGGGGAGAAGACCGGCCCCCTGACGCCGGTGCTCACGCAGCACGACGACGTGCAGTGCCACGCCTGGGTCGACCGCGACGGGCTGCTGTACGTGCACACCACCGACGGGGCGCCGCGCTGGCGGCTGGCCGTCACCGACCCGCGTACGCCCGGTCGGGAGCACTGGCGCGAGCTGGTCGGTGAGGACCCGCAGTCAGTACTGCAGGCGGTGCGGCGGCTGGAGCCGGACGTGGGCGGGGGCGACCCGCTGCTGGTGCTGGCCCGGGCCCGGCACGCCGTGGCCGAACTGGCGCTGCACGCCGCCGACGGAGCACCGCTGAGCACCGTGCCGCTGCCCGGCACCGGTTCGCTCACCGGCCTCTCCGTCGCCGACCGGGACACACCGGAGCAGGCGGGACGCGTCTGGTTCGGCTGGACGGACCTGGTCACCCCGCCGCAGGTGCACCGCTTCGACCTCGCCACCGGCGAGAGCGTCCTCGAGACCGCCGCCCCCGGCGCGGTCACCGTGCCTGCGGTGCGCACCGAGCACCGCACGTTCACCTCTGCGGACGGCCAGACCGTGCGGATGTTCGTGATCACCCCGGAGGGACCCGCCCGCGCCCGGCCCGCGCTGGTCACGGGCTACGGCGGGTTCGGGATCAGCCGCGAGCCCGCCTACAGCGCACAGGCGCTGGCCTGGGTGGCGGCCGGTGGGGTGTACGCGCTGGTCTCGCTGCGCGGAGGCGGCGAGGAGGGCGAGGACTGGCACGTCGCCGGCAACCGGGCGAACAAGCAGAACGTGTTCGACGACCTGCACGCCGCCGCCTCCGCACTGATCGACGCGGGCGACACCACGGCCGCCTCGCTGGCGATCATGGGTGGCTCGAACGGCGGTCTGCTCGTCGGGGCCGCCCTCACCCAGCGTCCCGAGCTCTACCGGGCCGTGGTCTGCTCCGCCCCGCTGCTCGACATGGTGCGGTACGAGGAGTTCTCGCTCGGCCGCACCTGGAACGACGAGTACGGCACCGCCGCCGACCCGCAGGAGCTGGGCTGGCTGCTGTCCTACTCGCCCTACCACCACGTGCGGCCGGGCGTCGACTACCCGGCGGTGCTGTTCACGGTGTTCGAGTCCGACACCCGGGTCGATCCGCTGCACGCGCGGAAGATGTGTGCCGCGCTGCAGCACGACACCGTGGGCGACCCGCAGACCCGCCCGGTCCTGATCCGCCGGGAGACCGACGTCGGGCACGGCGCGCGGTCCGTCTCGCGCACCGTGGCGCTCGCCACCGACCAACTCGCCTTCCTTGCCGCGCACACCGGACTGGAGCTTTCGTGACCGTGCTCGCGACGATCCCCGACGGCATCTTCGGGGAGAACCTGCTGCCCGTGCGCCCGGCCTGCGCCGACGACGCCGGCTCCTGGTGCGCGGCGATCTACCGGCTCACCAACAACGACTTCCTCTCCCGGTCCGCCGACACGGTGGTCACCGCGACGCTGCACGTCGCGCTGATCATCGTGCTGGCGTGCACCGCCCGGTTCCTGCTCCACCGGGCCATCAACCAGGTCGTCGACGGCGCCACCAACTCCCGGATCACCCGGCTCGTCGGGAGGGCGCCGCGGCGGCTGCGGACGGGCGACAACGGCGGCCCGGTGTCGCAGCGGCGGGCGCAGCGCGCCCGCACGATCGGGTCGGTGCTGCGCTCGCTCAGCTCCGCGGTGGTGCTGCTGATCGGCTCGATCATGGTGCTGGCCGAGTTCGGGGTGGCGCTGGGACCGATCCTGGCCTCGGCCGGCATCGTGGGCGTGGCGGTCGGCTTCGGCGCGCAGAACCTCGTCCGCGACTTCCTGTCGGGAGTGTTCATGCTGCTGGAGGACCAGTACGGCGTCGGCGACATCGTCGACCTGGGCGAGGCCAGCGGTGTGGTCGAGTCGGTGGGGCTGCGCATCACGACGGTCCGCGACGTCAACGGCACGGTCTGGTACGTGCGCAACGGCGAGATCCTGCGGGTCGGGAACAAGAGCCAGGGCTACGCGGTCGCCGTCATCGACCTCCCGCTCGCCCACAGCGCCGACATCGCCGAGGCCACCGAGGTCGTCGCCGACACCGCCAGGGAACGGGTGGCGAGCACGGACGTGGCCGACGCCGTGCTGGAGGCACCGGAGGTGCTGGGCATCGAGCGGGTGGGGCCGGAGGGCGTCACGCTGCGGATGACGGTGAAGGTCAAGCCGGGCCAGCAGTTCGCCGTGCAGCGCGCCCTCAACGCGGCCATCGCCGACGCGCTCGACGACGCCGGCGTGCCCCGCCCCGGTCTGCTGCCCGCGCCGATCCCGCGCCCGACGGTGCCCTGAGCCGTCGCCCGCGCGGCAGGGAATGATGGGCACTGTGACCGATCCCCAGAACTTCTACGCCGAAGTCGGCGGAGCACCGGTCTTCGACAAGATCGTGTCTCGCTTCTACGAGCAGGTCCGCGAGGACGAGGTGCTCCGCCCGCTCTACCCGGAGGAGGACCTCGGCCCGGCCGAGGTCCGGCTGCGGATGTTCCTCGAGCAGTACTGGGGCGGGCCGCGCACCTACTCCGACCAGCGCGGGCATCCGCGGCTGCGGATGCGGCACGCGCCGTTCAAGGTCGGGCCGATCGAGCGGGACGCGTGGCTGCGCTGCATGCGCGTGGCCGTCGACGAGGCGGGACTGGACGACGCGCACCGCGCGCAGCTGTGGCAGTACCTGACATACGCCGCCGCGAGCATGGTGAACAGCGACTTCTGATCGAAGGACAGGCGGCGATTCGTCCCCTTGTCGTCCGGGGTTTGGCAAGATCTCCCCGTGCAGTGGTGGCGGGACGCCGTGGTGTACCAGATCTACGTCCGGTCGTTCTCCGACTCGGACGGCGATGGCGTGGGCGACCTCGAGGGCGTCCGGTCGCGGCTGGGCTATCTGGAGCTGCTCGGGGTCGACGCCCTCCGGCTCACGCCGTTCTACACCTCGCCCATGGTCGACCACGGCTACGACGTGGCCGACCCCAGGAACGTCGATCACGTCTTCGGCGGCCTGGACACCTTCGACGGGCTCGTCACCGACGCCCACGAGCACGGGCTGCGCGTCACGATCGACCTGGTGCCCAACCACACGTCCAGCGAGCACGAGTGGTTCCGCGCGGCGCTCGACTCCGCCCCGGGCAGCCCCGAGCGGGCGCGCTACCACTTCCGGCCCGGCCGCGGACCGCACGGCGAAGAGCCGCCGAACAACTGGACCAGCGTCTTCGGCGCCCCCGCGTGGACGCGGGTGCAGGACATCGACGACGCCGGCGAGTGGGGTCCCGGGGAGTGGTACCTGCATCTCCGCGCCCCCGACCAACCCGATCTCAACTGGACCAACCCCGAGGTGTGGGCCGACACGGAGAAGACGCTGCGCTTCTGGCTGGACCGCGGTGTCGACGGCTTCCACATCGACACCGCACTCGGCATGAGCAAGCCGGACGGGCTGCCGGACAGCCCCGAGGACCTGCCCGGCGCCGACGTGTCGACGGCGGCCCTCGACGACGACCCCCGGTTCGACCACGACGGCGTGCACGACGTCCACCGCATGATCCGTGCGGTGCTCGACCACTACCCGGGGCGGGTGGTGGCCGGAGAGGTCCGCCTGCGCGACGTCGAGCGGTTCGCCCACTACCTGCGCCCCGATGAGCTGCACCTCGGCGTCGACGTCCGGCTCATGCACGCCCCGTTCGACGCCGACGCCGTCCGGGAGGCGATCGAGAGCTCGCTGGCCGCCGTCGAGAAGGTGGGCGCACCGCCGACGTGGACGCTGTCCACCCATGACGTGCCCCGCCCGGTCACCCGCTACGGCCGGGGTCCGGTCGGATGTGCGAGGGCGCGGGCGATGGCGCTCGTCGAGCTCGCGCTGCCGGGCGCGGTGTGCCTGTACAACGGCGAGGAGCTCGGCCTGCCCGACGTGGAGCTGCCCGACGCCGTGCTGCAGGACCCGATCTGGGAACACTCGGGCCGCACCGAGCGCGGGCGCGACGCCTGCCGGGTGCCGATGCCCTGGGAGGGTGGCGCGCCCGGTTTCGGGTTCACCAGCGGCGAGCCGTGGCTGCCGATGCCGCCCGAGTACGGCGAGCTCACCGCCGCCGACCAGCTGGAGGACACCGCGTCCACGCTGTCCCTGATCCGCCGGGCGGTGGAGCTGCGCAAGACCCACCCCGGCTTCCGCGGCAGCAGTGTCGAGTGGTTCGGGGCACCCGCGGGCTGCCTCGCGTTCCGTCGAGCCGGTTCCACCCTCGTGTGCGCGCTCAACGCCTCCGCCGAAGCCGTGCCGCTCCCGCCGGGCGACGTGCTGCTGGCCAGCGGGCAGCTCCAGGGCAACCTGCTGCCGCCGGACACGGCGGCCTGGCTGACCTGACCGGGTCCTGACCGGCGTGATGCCCGCGACAGCTGTCGCATTCCGGCGCCGGCACCGACCTACCATCCGGACGTGCTCCACGAACTGGCGGTGTTCCTCGGCACCTGTCTGCTCCTCGCGATGGTTCCCGGTCCGGGAGCAGCGGTGATCCTGCGCCAGGCGATGCGCGACGGCCGCCGGTCCGCGTTCATGACGATGCTGGGCAACGAGACGGCGCTCGTGCTCTGGGGCCTGGCCGCCACCGCCGGCCTCACCGCGCTGATCACGGCGTCCGAGGTCGCGTACAGCGTGCTGCGGGTGGTCGGCGCCGTGGTGCTGATCGTGCTCGGGGCCCAGGCGCTGCGCACGTCGTGGCGCGGCGGGTCCACGTTCGAGCAGCCCGAGGCCACCGCCGGCACCGGACCGTCGGGGTGGCAGTCCTACCGCACCGGTGTGATCGCCAACCTCACCAACCCGAAGGCGGCGGTCTTCGCCCTGTCCTTCCTCCCCCAGTTCGTTCCCGCCGGCTTCTCGGTGCCCGCCACCCTCCCCCTGCTGGCCGTGCTGTGGGGGGTGGTCGACGCCATCTGGTTCACGCTGGTCATCTGGTTCATCGGCCGGTCGAAGGAGATCTTCGCGCGCTCGTCGGTACGGCGGCGCCTGACCCAGCTGTCGGGCGTCGTGCTCATCGGGCTCGGCCTGCGGCTCGCCCTCGACAGCCAGTGACCGTGGTCAGGCGAGCAGGAGCGGGAGGGCCGTGACGCGGCGGCGGACCACGGCGCCGTAGCGGGCGTCGAGCCGCATCCAGCTGCCGGTCGCCGACACCCGCACCGCGCTACCCGCCTCGTCCCCACCCGTGTCACCGAGGAACCCCATCCCGGAGAGCGCGAACAGGCAGCGCAACGGGATGCGGACCGGCGGCCCCGACCCGGCGGTGACGGTGAGGACGGTCTGGTCCAGCAGCGACGCCGGCGGGCCCAGCGGCCCGGCGTTCTCCCTCGCGAGCACGAGCCCGCGCTCGGTGAGGCCTTCGAGCTCAGCGGCCGGAACGTCGTCGACGGTGGTCCAGCCCTCGTCCGGGGGCAGCTCGCCCTGCCAGAGCCCACCCGCGCCCGGGTCGACCGTCTCGGCGCGTTCCACCGTCAGCGCCGTGAGCAACCCGGCGGCGGGCACCGTGACGTCGGCTGGTTCGAGCACGCCGTGCACCGTCCGCGAGGCCAGCACGTCGAACGGCGTGGACGCCCAGGCCGTGACGGTGCCCCGGCTCGCGCGCAGCCGCACCGTGGCCATCTGGTCGAGCCGCACCACCCGCGCCACGAAGGCGCCGAGGTCGCCCCGCTCGTCGGCGTCGGGCACCGTGAGCGCGGTCATGCCGACCACCTCTCCAGGAAGCCACGCTCGTCGTCGCCCAGCCGTCGCGGCCGCTGCGCGTCGAGGTCGTAGGTGGCCATGCGCGTCCAGGCCACGACGGCCACCGGGTCGTCCTCCGCCGGCCCGTCGTGCATCTCGTAGCAGATCCGGAACGACGCCGCGCGCACCTCGTCCACCCACATCCCCACGCGCAACGGGTGCGGCCGGTACGGGATCTGCCGCCGGTAGTCGACGTTCAGCCCCGCGACGAGCAGCCCGTGGGTGAAGCCGTGGAGCCCCTCGGCCGCGGCGGTGTCGAAGAACAGGTCGATCCGGGCCTCCTCCAGCAACGTCACCGCGCGGGCGTGGTTGAGATGCCGGTAGGAGTCCTGATCGGTCCAGCGCAGGGGCACCTGCGTGACGAAGCGAGCCACATCGCCCACCCTCTCAGCACCGGGCCGGTGGCCGGGCACCGAGGGTGCCCGGCCATCCGGCACGTCAGCGCGCGAGCCCCCGGAGCTGCCGCGAGATCACCGACAGGGTGGCAAGGTCGAGCTGGCCCGCCGTACCCACCTCGTGCAGTGCGGCCCGGGCCCGCACCAGCCGGGAGGCGTTCGCCTTCTCCCACTGCACGATGGCCGCGTCCACCGGGGTGCCCGGCGCGGCCTCCCGCAGGGCGTCGAGGGTGATCGCCCGCAGCGACCCGTACAGGTCGTCGCGCAGCGCCAGGCGGGCCAGCGCGTGCCAGCGGTCGCCGCGTTCCAGCGCACTGACCGACGTCAGGGCCACGTCGATGCCCAGGTGCTCGGACAGGCCGTAGTAGAGCGCCGCCACCTCGCGGGGCTCGCGCGGCTCGCGGTCGCGCTCGGACAGCTCGGTCAGCTCGACGACGTCCAGCAGCCCGAACCCGTACATCAGCGCCCCGGCCCGCATGGCGCAGCCCTCGTCCACCCCGGAGGACCGCAGCTCCGCCGACAGCGTCTCGACGGTGGCGAGCTCGCGGCCGCGCAGCAGCGTCGGCAGCTCGGCACGCAGCTCGCGGACCGTGGCGGCGAAGCGCGCGGTCTCGGCGCCGACGGCCAGTGGCTGCGGCCGGTTGGTGAGGAACCAGCGTGACACGCGGTCGAGCAGCCGCCGCGTCTCCAGCACGATCTGGTCGGACACCGCCGTGGGGATCCGCGGGTCGCGCACGTCCTCCCACAGCTGGGGCAGGTCGAACACCGCGGTGGTCACGGCGTAGGCCCGCGCCGCGTCGGCCGGCCCCGCGGAGAGCTCCTCCCCCAACCGGAACGCGTACGTCATCCCGGCGCCGTCCACCATCTCGTTGACCAGCTGGGTGGTCACGATCTCCCGGCGCAGCGGGTGCCCGGCGATCGCCGCGGGGAAGCGTTCGCGCAGCGGCCGGGGGAAGTACTCCGGCAACCGAGCGGTGAAGGTGGAGCTGTCGGGCAGGTCGGTGGCCAGCACCTGGGTGGTGAGGTCGAGCTTGGTGTGCGCCAGGAGCGTGGCGAGCTCCGGGCTGGTCAGGCCCGCCCCCGCGGCCTCGAGGGCGGCGAAGCCCTTCTTGTCGGGCAGCACCTCGAGCTTCCGGTCCAGCCCGTGGCGCGCGACGAGGTCGGTGGTGAGCCTGCCGTGCACGTTCACCATCGACGCCGCGTGCGCCCGGGCGATGCCCAGCACCACGTTCTGGTCGCGGTTGTCGTCCAGCACGAGGTCGGACACCTCGTCGGTCATCTCGACGAGCAGCGCGTTGCGTCCGGTGCGGTCCAGCTCGCCTGCGGCCACGAGCCGGTCGAGCAGGATCTTGATGTTGACCTCGTGGTCGGAGCAGTCGACACCCGCCGAGTTGTCGATCGCGTCGGTGTTGATCTTCCCGCCGCGGCGGGCGAACTCAATGCGCCCACGCTGGGTCAGGCCGAGGTTGCCGCCCTCGCCCACCACCTTCACCCGCAGCTCGGAGCCGTCCGCCCGCACGACGTCGTTCGCCTTGTCCCCCGCGTCGGCCTGGGACTCGTCCGACGCCTTGACGTAGGTGCCGATCCCGCCGTTCCACAGGAGGTCGGCCGGGGCGCGCAGGATCGCCGCGATCAGCTCCGGCGGGCTGAGCTTCGTGACGTCGCCGTCGATCCCCAGAGCGGCCCGGATCTCCGGCCCGACCGGCACGGACTTCGCCGTGCGGGGCCACACGCCGCCGCCCGGGCTGATCACCGAACGGTCGTAGTCGTCCCACGACGAGCGCGGCAGTGCGAACATCCGCTCCCGCTCGGCGAAGCTGCGCGCGGCGTCGGGCGCCGGGTCGACGAAGACGTGCCGGTGGTCGAACGCCGCGAGCAGCTGGATGTGGGGCGACAGCAACATCCCGTTGCCGAACACGTCGCCGGACATGTCGCCGATGCCGACGACCGTGAACTCCTGGCTCTGCGTGTCGATCCCCAGCTCACGGAAGTGGCGCTTGACGCTCTCCCACGCTCCCTTCGCCGTGATGCCCATCGCCTTGTGGTCGTAGCCGACGGAGCCGCCGGAGGCGAACGCGTCGCCCAGCCAGAAGTCGTAGGACGCGGCCACCTCGTTGGCGGTGTCGGAGAACCGCGCTGTGCCCTTGTCCGCCGCCACCACCAGGTAGGAGTCGTCCCCGTCGTGGCGGACCACTCCGGGCGGCGGCACCGTGACGCTCGGGCCGCCCTCCCGGGCGACCAGGTTGTCGGTGAGGTCGAGCAGGCCCGAGATGAACGTCCGGTAGCAGTACTCGACCTCGTCGGGACCGGCGTCGTCGCGGCGCACGATGAAGCCGCCCTTGGCCCCGACCGGCACGATCACCGCGTTCTTGACCGCCTGCGCCTTGACCAGCCCGAGGATCTCGGTGCGGTAGTCCTGCGGCCGGTCGGAGAAACGCAGGCCACCCCGCGCGACCGGCCCGAACCGGAGGTGCACGCCCTCCACCCGGGGCGAGTACACGAAGATCTCGAACTTCGGACGTGGCGCCGGCATGTCGGGCACCACGGCCGGGTCGATCTTGAAGGAGAAGAAGGGACGCTCGCGGAACCAGTTGGTGCGCAGGGTGGCGGTGATCATCCCCAGGTACGCGCGGAGAATGCGGTCGGCGTCCAGGCCCGTGACCGCGTCGATCAGCTGCCGCACCGCCACCAGCGCCGCCTGCATCTCCTGCTCGCGGTCCTCGACGGCCGGGTCGAACCGGGCCCGGAACAACGCGACGAGAGCGCGCGCGGCCGCGGGGTGCGCGAGCAGCGTGTTGGCCATGTACTGCGCCCCGTACGGCGCGCCGAGCTGGCGGGCGTAGCGGGCGTACGCGCGCAGCACCGCGACCTCCCGCCAGGGCAGCCCGGCCCGCAGCACGAGCGCGGAGAACCGGTCGGTCTCGACGTCCCCGCGCCAGGCGGCGCTGAACGCCGCGCAGAAACCCCGCTCGACGGCATCGTCGCTGCGCTCGGCCAGCGTGGCGTCGTCCACCCGGATGCCGAAGTCGTAGAGCCAGCAGCGCAGCCCGTCACCGCGGACGAACTCCGAGGGCCGCTCGTCGAGCACCTCCACACCGAGCTGCTGCAGCAGCGGCAGCACCGAGGTCAGCGTCGCGGGCGCCCCCGCGAGATAGAGGCTGAACCGCCGCTCGTCGGGCCCCGCCCCCGGGATCACCGCCGGGTAGAGCCGCACGTCGAACGCACCCGGACCGGCCAGTGCCGCGATCCGGCGCAGGTCCTCGACGGCGTGCTGGGGTGCAACGGCCGCCTTGTACGCCTCGGGCACGCCGGGCAGCAACGTCGTGAACCCGGCGCGGTCGGGCTGGGTCAGCAACCGGTCGTCCCAGGTGCGGGCGGCCTCGGTCAGCTCGTCCTGCAGCGCGACCACGTCGACGTCACCGAACCCGGACGCCGCCGCATCGGTGTGCACCGTGAAGTGCACGAGGGCGAGGTTCGACTCCGAGACGCGCGCGGTGTGGTCGACGCTCCGCCCGCCCAGCCCGCGCTGCAGCACGTCGGCCATCCGCAGGCGCGATGCGGTGGTGTAGCGGTCGCGGGGCAGATAGACCAGGCAGGAGATGAACCGGCGGTAGGGGTCGGGGCGCAGGAACAGCCGCACCGCCCGCCGGCCCGCGACGGCGAGCACACCCACCGCCGTGTCGTGCAGGCGCTGTTCGCTCGCGCTGAACAGCTCTTCCCGCGGCAGCTCGGAGATCACCTCGAGCATCTGCTGGCCGGAGTAGGAATCCAGCGGGAAGCCGGCCCGGCGGATCGCGTTGCGCACCCGCCGTTCGATCACCGGGATGTCGAGGACGTTCTCGTGCAGCGCGGCCACCGTCAGCGTGCCGAGGAACCGGTGCTCGCCGACGAGCCGCCCCTCGGCGTCGACGGTCCGCACGGCCAGGTAGTACGGGTGCACGGGACGCAGCGGGCTGAGCGCGTTGGCGCGGGTGAGGACCAGCAGGTCCGACGGCCGGTCCGCCGCGTCGACCTGCGGCGCGAACGCGGCGGTGACGCCGTTCTTGCCGCGCAGCACACCCAGCCCCGAGCCGGACTCGGCGCGCAGTTCGCCGCCCTCGTCCGGCGCCGTGTAGCAGCGGTAGCCGAGGAACGTGAAGTGGTCCTCCGCGAGCCAGCGCAGGAGCTCCGCGACGTCCGCGGGCCGGGTGCTGCCGGGCACGACGGGCTGCGAGGGGAGGGTGTCGGCCACCTCCCTCGCCTTGGCGACCATCGGCTCGGCGTCCTCCACGACCTCGCGCACGTCGCGCAGCACCCGGCCGAGCTCGCGCTCCAGTTCGGCGACGTCGACGGGGGCCGGGGTGAGGTCGAGCCGGATCCACGACTCCACGAGCGCGTCCGGAGGCGGGCCGGCCGGGTCGGCCGAGGTGAGGACCTCCGTCAGCTCGCCCGTGTCGGACCGGCGCACGACGACGATGGGGTGGATGAGCCGCGCGACGTCACCCCCCGCCCGGCCCACTCCGGCGAGCAGCGACTCCACGAGGAAGGGCATGTCGTCGGTGACGATCTCCACCACCGGCCCCAGCTGGCCGCCGGCGTCGCCCTCCGCCGAGGCGGGTTCAGGGTCGCGCACCTGGATCAGCGGCTCCCCCCTGGCTCGCAGGTGAGCGAGCTTCAGGTGGTCGCGGGCTGCGGCCTTCAGCATCGGGAGGTGGTCGCCCGTGACCCTCTCGAGGTCGGGGGCGTGGCGGGCGTAGAGCGCGCCCAGGTCGGTCAGCTCGGGGTCCGGCGCGGGAGTCTCATCCCGCTCACGGGTCCGGCTCGTCACAGTGCAACTCCGGGGATAGACGGCGGCCAGGTCATTCGGGCCGGTCACCATGGACGGTTCTCGTCGGCGACCCGGCCACCCTAGCCCTGGCCATCTGCCAGGCCGGTGCCCCTCGGATGCCCTCCTGACGCCCTGCTCAGATGCCCCGGTACGCGGCGAGCGCGCCGGCGAGCAGGTCGGCGATCCCGAGCCCCTCGGTCGACTCGGGCTTCGCCGCGCTCTCCGTGCTGTGCCGGTTGCGCCTGCCGCCGTTGCCCGACCCGTCCTCGTCGCCCGCGACCTGGAACGGCGCCCGGCCCGCCGCGTCGTGCCGCCCGCCCGTCCCGGTGCCGTTCTCCGCGGTGCTCCCACTCCCTGTTCCGGAGCTGTCGCCCGGGGAACCTTCGTCCGCCGAGCCCGCCGAGCCCGCCGAACGAGCGGTCACGGAACGCCCGCCCGCGGCGTCGTCACCGCCGGCAGCGTCCCCGCGAGAAGCACCGCCTGCTGTGCCCTCGATCGCGGAACGCCCACCCTCGAGGTCCTCCGCGGCCGCGCCTGCCTGACCGAACCCCTCCCTCGCGGACGGGACGGCGGCGGTGCTCCCGGTGCCGTTCGTGGCGGTGCCCTTCGAGGCGGTGCCGGTCGCCGACGGGCTGCTCTTCGTGACGCCGGCCGTTGTGTCGCCGTCGCTCACGGTGCCGTTGCCGGCAGTACCGGTGCTCCCTGTCGACCCGCCGGCACCACGCCCGTTGGTCGCCGACGTGTTGCTTGCAGAACTGTGCTCTGCAGAACCGTTGCCCGTAGACCCGCTGCCTGCGAAACCGTTCCCGGCAGAACCGTTGCCCGCAGACCCGCTGCCTGCAGATCCGTTCCCGGCAGATCCGTTCCCGGCAGAACCGTTCCCGGCAGAACCATGCCGCGCCGAACCGACACCCGCCCCAGAACCGTTCCCTGCCGAACCGCTGCCTGCCGAATCACGGCCCGCCGACCCGTTCCCCGCGGACCCGTTCCCCGCCGACCGCTGCCACGCCGAACCGCTTGCCGCGGACCCGTTCCGGGCCGATCCCTCCCCAGCCGACTCGTTCCCAGCCGACCCGTTCCCGGCCGAACCATTCCCGGCCGAACCGTGCCGTGCCGAACCGTTGCCGTTGCCGGCCGAACCGTGCCGCGCCGACCCGCTTTCCGCGGACCCGTTCCCGGCCGATCCATGCCCCGCCGAACCGTTCCCAGCGGAACCGTTCCCGGTCGACCCGGGCCACGCCGACCCGCTTCCCGCGGAACCATTCCCGGCCGAACCGTTCCCGGTCGACCCAGGCCACGCCGACCCGCTTTCCGCGGGCCCGCTCCCGGCCGAACCGTGCCGAGCCGACCCGTTCCCCGTCGAGCGGTGCACCGCCGAGCCACCGCCCGCCGACCCGTTGCCTGCCGACCCGTTCCCCACTGACCCGTGCCGCGCTGAACCATTCCCGGCGGAACCGTTCCCCACAGAGCCGTTGCCTGCCGACCCGTGGCGCGCGGAGCCGTTTCCTGCCGAGCCACTGGCCGCGGAACCGTTGCCGGCAGAACCGTTGCCGACAGAACCGTTGCCGACAGAACCGTTGCCGACAGAACCGTTGCCGACAGAACCGTTGCCCGGGGAGTAGCCGGTCGTGTCACCCGTTGCGGCTCGACCCTCCGCCTTCCCACCACCGGCACCGCGCACGCGGTCCTCGTCCGTGTCCGTGTCCGTGTCCCGATCTGCATCCCGGCCGTGCGCGGCAGTACCCCCAGCACTGTCCGGTTGCGCAGCGGCGGCCGCGGCCCGCCACCGGTCCCAGCGCGAGCCGGCCCGACGCGACGGTGTCAGGGGGTCGGCCCCGCCCCACAACACGTCGGGATCGCTGTCCGACGATGCGCTGCCGAACGGCCCGGCGTTCCGCATCGCGTCCCAGTCACTGTCCTGGTCCGGGTCGATGCCGCTCTCCCGGGCGCGGCGCCGGCGCGAGCCGGAGGGGGCCGCATCGGGCTTCCCGGCAGAGCGGATGGCGGCTCCGAGATCACCCCAGCGCTCGCGGGGGACGCGCCCGTTGTCGGCGCGAGCTTCCTCGTCCCGCTTCCCGGTGGTCGTCCTGGCCTTCCCGCGCCTGCTGTCACCACTGTCGAGCCGTTGCAGGATCTGCGCCCCGACCGGACCTTCGGCGCCGTGCACCGCGGCCCGCAGGTGCGTGCCCGGCAGATCGCCGTCCACCTCGAAGCCCTCGAGGAGACCGGGCAGCGTGCGGTGCATCCACTCTGCGGCCTCGGCACGCTCCCGGCCCGGCATCACCACGGAGAGCGCGTCCGCATCGTCGAACCGGAGACGGGCACCCGGCGGCAGCCGATCGGTCAGCCGCTCGGCCAGCGCCCGCACCACGGGGCCCGCGCTCCCACCGGTGAAGCGCTGTCCCTCCCTTACGAGGTCGATCGCGACCGCGGTCCCCTCGACATCGGTTCCGGCGGCCTCCGCAACCGGTGCCGAGCCGGTGGGCTTCGAGCGCTTACGCACGCGGTCCAGATCGATGAGTGCGGCGTTCAGCCAGGCCTCGGCAGTCGAGACGGCGGGCTCCCGCACCGGGGGCGCCGCCGCATCCCGGACCCGCTCCGTGGGCCGGTCTGCGCGGGGCACCACCGACCACTGCCCCGTGGCCCAGGGATCGTCGAGCCGGTGCTTGCGGCGTCCGTTCGGGGGCGGGTCGGTGTGTCCACGGCCCGGCTCGTCACGATGTCCGACCGGCGCCGCGCGGTCCTCGCCGCGCCGGCCACCACCCTCGCCGTCGCCGGGCAGATCCTCGAGCGCCCGCAATGGCCGGTGAGCGCCTGACCGCCCGCCCTCACGTCGCGACGCACGGCGCGGCGCCTGTGCTCTCTCCTGCCTGCGGGAGCGCTCGTCGTCACGGTCCGCCCCGTCCTTCCCGACGGGACGACGCGGCGCTCCGTCCCGCCCGGACCCGACGCCGCCGGCCAGCCAGTCGGCGGCGCTCAACCGGCGGCGGTCCGACCCGGCGTCGTCGGTCCGAAGTCCGCCGCCCGCCGCGTCCTCATCGAAGCGGTCCGCCGTCGTAGCGCCCGCCGCGGTGTCGTCCGGGTGCTTGTCATCCCGCCGGCCACGACCGCCGATCCTCACCACCTCGCCGCCGACGCCACCGGCAAGCCAGTCCGCGGCACTCAGCCCGCCGTCGTCCGTCCGCCGGTCACTCGCCCGGCTACGGCCGGTGCGCCTGGCGCCCACCGCGTCGGCGTTCAGGCCGGGAAGCCAGCCGGCGGCGCTCGGACGGCCGGCGTCCGGCTGCTCGCTGCTGCGCCGACGGCGGCCGCCCAGCACGTCGTCGCGCAGGCTGCTCATCAGGTCGTCGTCCAGACGGCCGCCCTTGAAGAAGTCATCACGCAAGGGGTCCCGCGCACCCCCCTTCAGCCAGTCGTCGCCCAACCAGCTGTCATCCAGCCGGCTCGAGGCGGCGCCCGCCGGCTCGCTCCCCGACAGCCTCCCGGCAACTCCGAGCGGATCCTCGTCGACGGAACCGTCCCCCAGGTCGTCACCCGACCCCTTGTGACTGCGTCCCCCGGGTCGCAGGCTCCTGACCAGCAGGTCACCGATGGGTGATTCACCGGAGAGCTCGTCCCACGGGACGGCCCACTCACCGGCAGGCTCATCGCCCGGCGGGGCCGTCGCGACATCGCGCGTCTCGGGCGGCGCCGTCGGCCCTGCCGCGGGGCGGCGCTCCCGCGGGGCCGGGAGGCCTGCCGGCGCCTCCAGCTCAAGTGCGGCGAGCGCAGCCCGGAGCCTGCGGGACCGGTTGTCGTCACGGCGCTCGGCGGCGTCGGCGGCGCGCATCGACTCACGCATCCGATCCGACCTGCCGGCCTTCTCGTGGACCGCACCCAACGCCGCATGGCACACGGCCTCGAGGTCGGGGACGTCGCTGGCCGAGGCATCGCGCGCGGCCTGCTCCAGCGTCTCCACCGTGGTGGCCGCGGCCTCGACGGTGGCGACGGTCCTGGCGACCGTCAGCCGCAGGCGGGCGAGGTGCCGGCTCGCCCGGCTCGGCGCCGTGAGGCGGGGCATCAGCGGGACGCACCCCTCGCGGGCCTCGGCAACGCGACCCGCGTCGAGCAGGGCCGAGATCCACTCCGCGGCGAGGGCCGCCGCCAGATGTGCCGACGGGGTGCCGGACGTCCCCGACTCCCGACCGCGTTCCAGCCGGGTGAGCCCCTCGGCGGCGTGGTCGACCGCGGCACCGGGCCGACCTGCCTGCCGCTCCGCTGCCGCCCGCACGAGCGCCACGGACGCCGCACCGATCTCACGGCACGGCGCGTCCACCTTCGACCACGCGGCATCGGCATCGCGCAACGCGTCGGCCACCTGGTCCGGGGCGTCGTCGACGGCGCACCGCGCGAGCACGCAGAACGCCTCGGCCCGAAGCTCCGGCGCTACGCCGTCCCCGGTGACCGGGGCGACAAGGGCCCGGGCGGTGCCCCGTTCGCCCACCCGACCGGCGACGAGCGCCAACTCCACCAGTAGCCGGTGGGCCACGGGGTCGGCCAACGGCGCTGCCCCCCACCGGGGCAGCGCCTCGACGATGTCGGAAGCCGTGTCGCGGCCGTCCCCGATGGCCTGCCGTCCGTGCAGGGCCCAGCCTGCGGCCGCGAGCCAGATGTCTTGCTCACCGGCCGACAAGGCCCACTCGAGGACGTGATCGGCGAGCGCCGAGGTGAGATCCGGCCGCACCCATCGCAGCGATGCGGCCGCCGCGAGGAGGTCGGGCTTTCCGGATTTCTCGATTCCGCCCGTCAACCCCACGTGACCTCCTGACGTACCACCTCAGCCGATCGTGATCCACCAGCCGGGTGAGCGTGAGCGCTCAGTCGCGTGTGAGCTTACGGTGGGTCACCCGATGAGGACGCGCGGCATCGGCCCCGAGTCGTTCGATCTTGTTCTTCTCGTAGGCCTCGAAGTTGCCCTCGAACCAGAACCAGGACGCCGGGTTCTCGTCCGTGCCCTCCCACGCGAGGATGTGGGTGACGACCCTGTCCAGGAACCACCGGTCGTGGGAGATGACCACGGCACAGCCGGGGAACTGCTCGAGCGCGTTCTCCAGCGACGACAACGTCTCCACATCGAGGTCGTTGGTGGGCTCGTCCAGGAGGATCGTGTTGCCCCCCTGCTTGAGGGTCATGGCCAGGTTCAGCCGGTTGCGCTCACCACCGGACAGGACACCCGCGGGCTTCTGCTGGTCGGGACCCTTGAAGCCGAACGCGGCGACGTAGGCGCGTGAGGGCATCTCGGACTGCCCGACCTTGATGTGGTCGAGCCCGTCGGAGACCACCTCCCAGACGTTCTTCTTCGGGTCGATGCCTGCGCGGTTCTGGTCGACGTACGACAGCCGCACGGTGTCGCCGACCCGGACGGTGCCGGAGTCGGGCTCCTCCAGTCCGACGATCGTCTTGAACAGCGTGGTCTTGCCGACGCCGTTGGGCCCGATCACGCCGACGATGCCGTTGCGCGGCAAGGAGAAGGAGAGATCCTTGATCAGGACCCGGCCGTCGAAGCCCTTGTCGAGGTTGTTGACCTCGACCACGATGTTGCCCAGGCGCGGGCCCGCCGGGATCTGGATCTCCTCGAAGTCGAGCTTGCGGTGCTGCTCGGCCTCGGCCGCCATCTCCTCGTAGCGCTGTAGACGCGCGCGGCTCTTCGCCTGCCGGGCCTTCGCCCCGGAGCGCACCCACGCGAGCTCCTCCACGAGGCGCTTCTGCAGCTTCACGTCCTTGCGGCCCTGGACCGCGAGGCGTTCGGCCTTCTTCTCCAGGTAGGTGGAGTAGTTGCCCTCGTACGGGTAGGTCCGCCCGCGGTCGATCTCCAGGATCCACTCCGCGACGTTGTCGAGGAAGTACCGGTCGTGGGTGACCGCCAGGACGGCACCGGCGTAGCCGGCGAGGTGCTGCTCCAGCCACAGGACGCTCTCCGCGTCGAGGTGGTTGGTGGGCTCGTCGAGCAGTAGCAGGTCGGGCTTGCTGAGCAGCAGCTTGCACAGCGCGACCCGCCGCCGCTCGCCACCGGACAGCTGGCTGACCGACGCGTCCGGCGGCGGGCACCGCAGGGCGTCCATCGCCTGCTCGAGCTGGGAGTCGAGCTCCCAGGCGTCGTTGTGGTCGAGGATCTCCTGGAGCGTGCCCATCTCCTCCATGAGCTCGTCGGAGTAGTCGGTGGCCATCAGCTCGGCGATCTCGTTGTAGCGATCGAGCTGCTGCTTGATCTCACCGAGCCCTTCCTCGACGTTGCCGAGGACCGTCTTCTCCTCGTTCAGCGGCGGCTCCTGCTGGAGGATGCCGACCGTGGCACCGGGCGCCAGCATGGCGTCGCCGTTGTTGGCCTGTTCGAGGCCGGCCATGATTTTCAGTACGGTCGACTTGCCCGCACCGTTCGGCCCCACGACACCGATCTTCGCTCCCGGCAGGAAGTTCAACGTCACGTTGTCGAGGATGACCTTGTCGCCGTGGGCCTTCCGGACCTTCTGCATGCTGTAGATGAACTCCGCCACGACAACGATGGTAGTTCCGTCCGGCTCACGCACCGACGCCCGCCTCTGCAGGTCTCGCCTTTCCCGCGCCCACGTCACCGGCGGAGGCCGGGAAATCAAGGCTCTGCGGCGCCCCGGCCTGCTGCTCCTGAGCCACCTGCTCGTTCCATGAGACGCCCACTGCACCGTCGTCGTCGGACTCGCCGGCGGGCAGATCCTCGGGAGGAACCTCCTCGGCACCCGCTTCGGGGCGCTCCGGACGGTGGGTACGCCGGACGGCGGCCGTGGAGCGGGCCAGGTCCGGCCCCACGGCGTAGCCCTCCATCTCGACCGCGCTCTGGCGCCTGCCGTCCTTCTCCCAACTGCTGGTGAACAGCCTCCCGCGGACGATGATCGGATCACCGACCCCGAGCGACGCGTGCACGTTCTCCCCCAGCGCCCGCCAGCAGGTGACGTTCACGAAGAGCGAGTCGCCGTCGCGCCAGGACCCCGTGGCGCGATCACGCCGGCGCTCATTGGTCGCCACTCTGAAGCTGGCCAGCGGCGTCCCGTCGGGAAGGCTCCGGAGATCGACCCGGGTGGCCACGTTGCCCACGACGGTGGTGTAGGTCTCGTGCATCGCGCTCTCCTCGCTCGCCGGTGATCCTCGCGAGAACGAGCGTGCGCCGATGCGCGGCACCGGACCAGATGGCCGGCGGATCTGTGGACAACCCCGGTGCGAGGTGGACAAGTCCGTGTCCAGCCGCACCGATACGCCGAGACTGTCGGAGTGGAGTGGCATGTAGGCCACCCGGAAATGCATAAAAAAGTGGGCCCCCGCCAGACGGCGGGGGCCCACAAACAGTTTGATGTCGGCGGCGACCTACTCTCCCACACCCTAACGAGTGCAGTACCATCGGCGCTGGAGGGCTTAGCTTCCGGGTTCGGGA